>NZ_JACBAZ010000002.1:0-324417 GCF_013391475.1 Oceaniferula marina
TTTAGTCTCCGCTTTTTGCTCAGCTGCACGCGCACCGTTCATTCCACCACCAGTGGAGCTTCCTTCTGCGACTTCTATAATCGGTAAAGGGCCTAATAAATATCTCAGCAAGGGAGCAACTCCATCTGGAAGCATCTCCACACAGCATTTATCAATCTCAACCTCAATCATGGCCTCTGCTAAAGCAATCCACATCATACCTGCGTTAGGATTGAAAGGAGGATTAGGTGGTCCGGGAACTTTTTGGGGAGGAGCTGGCCTTACGTTTGCGTTACCACCTCCAGGAGGCTGAGGAAGAGGAATAAATCTAGGACGCCTTTCAAGCCCTTTCACGTCGTAGTAATTGATGCTATCGTTATCAATCATTCCATACACATTAATTCCGCCTTGCTCTTCAATCGGATCTCTCGATTTCCACCTCCCCGTCACCGGATCGAGATACCTGTATGCGTAGTAGTTGAGCCTGAAGTTTGAGGTTTTCATCACTCAATTTTGAATCCACAATCCTCGGACTGACCCTTTCTGTCCTCGGTTCATACCGTTTGATCCTTTGTAAAATCAAAAATCAAGGACTGACACCTCTCCTTCGGCCGGGAAGAATAACATCTCCTTTCAAACTATAATATACATAGGCACTATCCTTAATGGAGCCTGGACTATCAAAAGAACGAAAAGATCCACCCTCAAAGATAAAGACACATATACTCCCCTCTTTGTAATGCAAGATACTGCTACAAACCAAAGAATATTTTTTGGTTTCAGGAAACTTTTTCGCTAAAGCCTTTTTACATTTCTCTTGAATTTTCTTAGTGAGCAACAACGAAGTATCACCTTTATGGATCATATCTCGTGACAACCTCATTTCGTAATATTCACCTCCAATCCTTGAATGACCAATCAGTATTTGATCGCCAAGTGAAATTTGAACAAACAAAAACCAAACAAATAATACTATATTTTTCATTACACTTAATAACTTTTTTAATATTTCTCCAGATTTTATAGTAGTTGTAACCAAAATCTGAACAAGACAAACCATGCGAACCTGTGGCTGGGCAAGCCTTCCCATCACTGGATCGAGATACCTGTATGCGTAATAGTAGAACCCGGACGAAATGTGAGTAGGAGCAGATCTATTTTTCAGAGGTGTCTCCTCTCGCAAACACTTACTGCTCGAATATGTCGCTATGAAGCCCATTAACGATCTGAGTTGCTATCAGCTAAATGACGGCGGCTGAAGTGTAAAATGTGGATATCCTTCTATTTTCCGCTTGCTATACGACTCAAACCCGATCTCGAGAAACGCCTTGCCGCGCTCGCAGAGAAGACTGGTAGAACAAAGACCTTCTACGCCCGTGAGGCCATAGAGCAGCACCTCGAGGACCTCGAGGACTACTATCTTGCTGCGGAATCAGCGAGAAACCCAGGACGCATTTACAGCTCTAAAGAGATAAAACGTGAGTTGGGATTATAGTTTTACGTCCAGGGCCCGTAAGGAACTCAAAAAGCTCGGGCACGAATCGGCCCGCAAAATCATACGTTTCCTTGATGAACGTGTTTGTGAGGCGGACAACCCTAGACAACATGGCAAAGCCCTCAAAGGAAGTCTTGATGAATACTGGCGTTACCGGATTAAAAACTTCCAGATTCTTTGTGAAATCAAGGATGACACTCTGATTGTCCTTGTTGTCAAGGTGGGTCACAGACGCAACGTTTACGATTGATTCAAATCCACAGCTGAATCACCATGCCCGGACGACCACCACTCAGCCCTGGGATGTCTCCGAACTTCCCCGGGCTTCTTTTTTGCGCTGACGGGCTTCCCGAAAAAAGCTCTGCAAAATCCCCAGGCACTCGTCCCCCAAGACCCCGGATGCCAAATCACAGCGGTGGTTCAAGGGAGGATTGGCATCGAGCAAATTAATCCAACCTCCCGCCGCGCCCCCCTTGGCATCAGGGCAACCAAACACCACACGGTCCGGTCGGCAGTGCACAATCGCACCGGCACACATCGGGCAGGGTTCTTTTGTTACATACAAAGTGCAACCTTCGAGCCGCCAGTCCCCGAGTGCACTCTGGGCCGAGGTCAACGCCAACATCTCCGCATGGGCCGTTGCATCCTTCAGGGTTTCAACCTGGTTCCACGCCCGGGCAATCACTTGACCCTCACGCACAATCACAGCCCCTACCGGGACCTCCTCGGCACGGTATGCCTTTTGAGCCTCGCGTAAGGCCAATTGCATAAAATAATCATCGGACTGATAGTCAAACTGCTCGCTCACGACCAAAGAGTGACAAAAATCCGCCACCAAACAAACCCAAATCGAACCCGGAAACCCATGCAACGCGACAGTGGCATCGTCAGAGTCATCAGCGCTGACTCCGGAATCTGAAAATAGTTCAATATCTCCTCGTTTCCTTCTTCCAATTTTTCATAATGGCTCTATCGCCGGCTGTGGCGAACTTACGAAAATTAACCCATGAAACGAATTATTGCTCCTTCTCTGCTCGCCGCTGATTTTTCCCGTATCGGTGAGGAAACCCAACGTGCCATTGAGTCAGGAGCCGACTGGCTCCACCTCGACGTCATGGACGGCCACTTTGTCGACAATATCTCCTTTGGCCCTGCCATCATCGATGCCATCAATCGCTCATCCGATATCTATCTCGACGTCCACCTGATGATTTCCCGTCCGGATCACTACCTGCCCCGCTTCATTGACGCAGGAGCCAACATGATCACCGTACACACCGAATCGGAACACAACGTTGCCAACACGCTCGAGCGCATCCGTGAAGCTGGCTGTGACGCTGGGCTCGCCATCAATCCCGCCACCTCGCTCGATGACGCCCTGCCCTACCTCGACCAGATTGACATGCTGCTCTGCATGACCGTGGTTCCCGGCTTCGGCGGGCAATCTTTCATGCATGAAGTCATGCCTAAAATTGAAGAAGCTGTCCGTATCCGTGAACAGCGCGGGCTTAACTTTCAGATTCAAGTCGATGGCGGGATCGATGCCAGCACGGCCGTCCCCGCCACCCAGGCTGGTGCCAACGTTCTGGTCGCCGGCTCTTCCACCTTTTGCGCACCGGACATGGCTGCAGCCATTGAAGCCATCCGGACCGCGTGAACTCCACTCACCAAAAAGACCAAGCACCGCATCCCACATCCATCACCATGAAGCTACGATTTCCTTTGCCTCTTGCCTGTCTGACCATGTTCGGCACCCTCGCCCACGCCAGTTTTACACCTGAACAAGAAATCAAAGAGAAAGTCCCCCAGGCGAAAAAAATCATCGATTCATGGAAAAATGCATCCACCAAGGCTGAGAAGCGAACTGTGCACGTCGTCTATTGGTCGCCCGCTGACCGCCAACCAGCGCCGAAACATCGCGAACGTCTGACCCGGGTGATGCAGGAAGCCCGAAAATTTTATTCCAATGGGATGGACAAACTCGGCTTCGGCCCGATGAGCATCTCACTCGACCTCGATCAGGACAAGCTGCTGCGCATTCACGAAGTTCAGGGCAAACACCCCTACACCCATTATCGCTACAACTCGGGAAACGAAATTCGCGATGAGTGCCGGCCCACCTTGGAAAAAGCCGGACTGGATCTAAATCAAGAAACCATCGTCCTGTTCTGTAATATGTCGAACTGGGCACCGGAGAAAAAGCGCATCACCCAAAACAGCCCCTACTACGCTGGTGGCACCCCCAGAAACGGCTGCGCCTGGCAGGTGGACTCACCCATTCTCGACCCCATCTACCTGACCAAACAGGAGCCCAAAGTCCACGACGGCCAATACGGACACATCTCGATCGGCAAGTACAACTCGATTTTTTGCGGTGGCGTCATCCACGAACTTGGCCACGCCCTCGGACTCCCCCATTGTTGCGCTCGAGCCGACGAAAAACAACGCTGGGGCACCGCCTTGATGGGACTCGGCAACCACACCTACGCCGAAGACCTACGCGGCGAGGGAAAAGGTACGTTTCTCACCCTGACCAACGGCCTGAGGCTCTCCACCCACCCACTCTTCACCGGTCACCGACAAGAGATCGAAACCCGCTCCACCTCAAGCCTGAGCCATCTGCAAGCCCGCAATGATCCGGCATTCGGTGAAAAATCCTTCAGCATTACAGGCAGCATCCACACCCCGAAGAACATGGCACCGGCCTACGCCATCCTCGCCTACTGTGACCCCGAGGGCGGAAAAAATTACGACGCCACCACCGCCACCGCCATCCCGGACAAACAAGGCCGTTTCACCCTCCACTGCACCGATCTCAAAGCCGGTAAAAAGGCCCAACTGCGACTCGTCATCCTGCACTGCAACGGCGATGCCTCCTCGCACGTCGGCCCGTACAGCCCGTTCAGCTACGATTACTACGTTGACTCCAAAGGCATACCCCACATCGATGCTCTGAACTTCGCCATGATGTTCTCCGAGGTGCAACAAGCAAACCGCGACAAAAAGCCGGAGCAACGCAAAAAAGCCTTGGAATCACTCAGCCGCTCCAAAGTTAGCAAAGCCGCCACCATCGCCAAACGCCTCTTGGCCGAGCAACACCTCGAAGGCAAACCTGCCAGCATCAGCAAACAAAAAAAATCGATCGCACTCGGTGACACCGAACCAGACCAGGTGAGAAACGGCTACGGAGAGCCACTCTACAACCGTATGCCCAGCGACAGCATGATCCTCCAGGCATCCGGACAAACCTTCGAACATGGCGTTTACGCCCACGCTCCCGCCCGCCACCAATACGCACTCGCTGGCCAATGGAAACGACTCAAAGGACAGTGCGGACTCGCCCAAAACTCACCCGGCAGTGTGCGTTTTATCATCCGTGCCGACGGCAAAGAGCTCTGGCGCTCAGCTATCATGCGCGCGAATACCCTCAGCTCCTACGACGTTGATCTCAGTGGCAAACAAAGCCTCGAACTCATCGTTGAAGACGCAGGTGACGGCAACCGCTCGGACTGGGGGCTCTGGCTCGAGCCCACACTGGAGCGCTGATCGCACCCTGCATCAGAGCTGACCAGCGAAAAATCAATCAGCGCAGTTTCACCGACAGCTCAGCTGTAGCTATCGAGGTCGCATCAAGGCGCTGCTCAACCGAACGAATCATGGCATCCACGCTACGCTTCACCTTGCCCTGAAACAAAACCTCCCCCGCTCCGGACTTCACGGTGACTGCTTGATCAAGGTCAAGCAACGCGTCGGACAGGCGTAAAGTGACAGAATCCATCGGTTCAAACGGCTTTCCCTGATCCACCTTTTCAGTCTCCAGCACAGGTGGGTCAAGCAACTCATCGCTCTTCGGTAAACTCAAGGTGATCGTCTGCCCCACGACTTCCGCCGTCAACATCTGCCTGGCTTTCGGCGCCGGATTGGCCAGCCAGTAGAAACGCTCCTGAGTGACATTGTCCTGATACCATTGCACCTTTTTAGGCCACGGATTTCGGGTATGATTAGCCAACCATGGGATGGCTTGCTGGCATTCACGGTTCATCCAATGTCCATACTGGGGATACACAATCCATTTGTGCGGATAAGCGCCCGGCTCAGCCTTTGCCAACTGATCCAGCTTCTTTCCCCAAGCCTCACACCACTGGTTGCGTTTATATGCCGCATCCTTTCCTCCACATTGAATGATATAGGGAAGGTTCAACAAATTATACGTCTGAGCATCGCCCGGGTGACCCGCCATCATACCCGCTCCCGCCCAACGGTCTGCCATCCGTGGAGCCAACTGATAAACCCCGTCACCACCAGCTGAATAACCCACGATATACACCTTGTTAGGGTTGATGTCAGCAAACAAAATAAAGTTGTCTATCAATCGATCAAACATTCTATCAATGTGAGCCAAATGCCAGAGATCCCATGTGTCTGTTGGGGCTCTGGGAGCGAGCATAATACCTTCTTTCGGGGTATACAGCTTCACTTGATTCGACCACTGTTGGTCATTCACACGCGCGGGAGCACCTCCGCCTCCATGCATTGAAATATAAAGGGAATGGCCACCTTCGGGCTTCTCACCGAGGGTCCGGTACTGATATTTTAAAACCTTACCTCCCAGGGTAATGGCCTTGGATTCAAATTCCTTTTTTCGCAGTTCTTTTTCCCTGTTAGTTTTAATTGATAGGATTTGTTGGGATAGTTTGTTAGCCTGATCTCGACTCAACATTTTCTGGTTGTCGTTTCTCAGCTGATCCCATTGCGGATCGAATGACGTCTTCTCCGGTGCCGACACCGCGGACGACTCATCCGCAGATACGGGCACAGCCAACACAAAGACAGAGGAAAACAAACCCAAACCACAGGCAATCATTTCGCGATTCATGTCTTCATCCTGACGCAAGCGGTTCAAAATGCAAGCAAGAGGGCTGAAAGGAGCAGTCGGGGCAGGGGAGGGCACACTCGCAGTACCTCATGGGGCCAGCACAGGTAAAAAAAACCAATAAGGACAGCCTCTTCACCTTGGATCGTCGGTATCGATTTGGTATAATACCATTCTCCCAGTTAAATTGGCAGAATGGTTTGAGTTTAAGATGATGAGTCAGTCAGCAAGCTGAATGGTAAGAGGACACTGAATCTTTTAGATTTTACCGTTGTTGCGCGTCGGTTGCATAGCCCGCTATGCGCCTTCCTTGCGCCTAGTTAAAATCGAAAGCCTTCAGTGCCATTCAGCCAATCTAACTGATCAAATGGTATAATGCTCTCAACAACTGCGACCATTCTCAAAACAGGCGAAGCAATCGATGATTTGATGCGAGATGCAAAAAGGCCGAAAGTGGACTGCGCGATTCATAAAGGTTTCGGATCCATTTCTGTTATGACGTTGCTTCTCCCTGGTCGAGGTGCCCGAAACACAAGAATCACAAATTCGTCATCGCTGAGTCAACATGGGCAGCATCCCCATTTAGCAAAAAATCAGGCGACCAAATTCAGGGCAGACATCGATTTTTCTCTCAGCACCCAAATCTCGAAAAAACATGCTCATTTTCGAGCTATTTTTAAGGCCCTGAGAATCCATTTTTTAAACGCCTCACGGGGGGTAGGACAGGCGGTTTGATTCTTGACCCCTTTAAATTCGCCCAAAAACCAAGATAATCGACTGATTATGAGTAAGTTAAGCGACCATTCAAAAAAGACGGTTTTCAGGCCTCTTTTTACTACATTTTGGGGCTAAAACAAAAATAGGGGCCCTATCTTGTATTTTGAACCCTGATGCTGAAAAGCCACCTTACAAAGGCTAAATAATTAGCATTTAGCTGAAGCTTTCCATGAAACAACTCGTAAAGGGCTTCCAATTTTTTCAAATCGACCAAGTGAGGCAGAAAAATCGGCCTCATTTACGCAAGGCGATGGCAAGAATCGCAACATCAGCAGGGGTGATTCCCGAGATGCGACCCGCCTGACCGATCGTTTTTGGGCGGATGGTATTCAGGTGTTTTCTCGCTTCCGCTTTGAGACCTTGCACCGCATCATAGTCAAAATGGTCCGGGATACGCTTGTCTTCCATACGCTGAAGTCGCTCGATTTGCGCCTGCTGACGCTCCAAATGCCCAGCATATTTAAAGTCGGTCTCCAAAAGCGACCACAAGGGGGCAGGGGCCTGCTCAAGAATTTCCCTCGGCAGTGAACGCCACGAGTTTTCAGAGCGACGGAACCAATGATCCAGCTTGATACCTTCATGCGAAATCGTCGGGATCAAGGCCTTGGCAGCATCCAGTGCGCTTGTTTTCTCACACAATCGCTCAGCTCTCAAACCAGATACCAAGCCGATATCCGCAGCCAGAGGACTGAGTCGTAGATCGGCATTATCCTGCCGCAAAAGCAGTCGGTACTCCGCACGCGAAGTAAACATCCGGTAGGGTTCGGTCGTTCCCTTGGTCACCAAATCGTCGATCATCACTCCGATGTATGCTTGGTCGCGCCTCAGGACAAACTCAGCCTGACCCATCACCTTGAATGCGGCATTCGAACCCGCCATCAAACCCTGGGCCGCCGCCTCTTCATAGCCAGAGGTGCCATTGATCTGACCCGCAAAATAAAGACCCGAAACCTGCTTGGTCTCCAGGGTGGGGGACAACTGAGTCGGAGGACAATAATCATATTCCACTGCATAGCCGGGACGCATAATCTGAGCCTGCTCCAGTCCGGCAATCGAATGGATAAAGTCCAACTGCACATCATAGGGAAGGGACGTGGAGACCCCGTTGATGTAATATTCATGGGTGTGGCGACCTTCCGGCTCCAAAAACACCTGATGTCGCTCTCGTTCGGCAAACTTCACCACTTTATCCTCGATCGACGGACAATATCTCGGCCCCGGGCCTTCAATTTTACCCGCATACATAGGCGATTTATCGAGGTTATTGCGTATAATATCATGGGTTTGAGGACTGGTCCAGGTGATGTGACAGGGCACTTGTTCCACGTGGAACGTCAAATCATCCTCATTCGCTTTCCCATTGAGGGTGTGCAAATCATCAGGGTGCTTGACCAGCGTATCCGCCATATAGGAGAAGAAGGGTGGGGGAGTATCACCTTCTTGTTGATCGGTTTTGGAAAAATCAATCGTCCGACCATTGATCCGGCAAGGCGTGCCCGTTTTGAATCGTTCCACTTGGAAACCAAGTCGATGCAGAGCATCGGACACCGTGGATGTGGCATCACCCATACGACCACCGACTTCATTCTTCATGCCAACATGCATCAGCCCGCGCATGAACGTTCCTGCCGAGAGCACCACTGATCGGGCGCTTATCTGCAACTGTAAAGAAGTACTGACCCCGACCACCTGATCGTTTTCAACCAGGATATCCGCAACATTTCCCTGATGCAGGTCAATGCCATCGGTCGATTCCAGTAGGTGTTTGATCCGGAACTGATACGCCTTTTTATCGCATTGCGCACGAGGAGCCCGAACCGATGGTCCTTTACTGGCATTGAGCATGCGAAATTGGATCCCGGTTGCATCGGTATTCAAGCCCATGGCCCCGCCGAGCGCATCAATTTCCCTGACCATGTGTCCTTTGGCAAGACCACCGATGGCCGGGTTGCACGACATCGCACCAACCGTATCGATGTTCTGGGTCAGAACCGCCACCGAACATCCGAGCCGGGCAGCAGCCAAGGCGGCTTCGACACCGGCGTGACCAGCTCCGATCACAAGAACATCATAACTTTTGGGGTAAGTGAACACGCCGGGTATGTAGCCCTAAAACCATAAGATTCAAACTCGAAATATCCATGTGCAACAAGCTGATGTTCCACGTGGAACGTAGAACATCCCTCAATCGAAATTTTTCGCTCGGTAAGATTCGATATTGATTGTCCCGTGGCATCAATTGTGATAGAGGTGTACTGCTATGAAAACGATTGTTGCAGGGATAGATTTTTCAGATGCTTCCAAGCCTGTGCTTGAGGCAGCCACCAAACTCGCCAGAGCCCTGGGTGAGGGGCTTCATCTGGTTCATGTGGTCGAAGCCGAGCCGACTTATGCGGCCTACGGTTTTTCACCGGACGAGTTTCCTGCGATGCAGGAGGTTCAGCAGGAATCCGTCGAACGCGCTGAGCGAAAACTTACGAGTATTGCGAGTGAAATCGACATCAAGGGCATTGAAACCGCCGTTCTTCAAGGCCAAGCACTACACAGCATTCTGGAATATGCGGAAGAAGTGGATGCCGATCTTCTGGTGCTCGGCTCGCACGGTCATGGTTTCCTGGGAAGCCTACTCCTAGGCAGTGTTGCTGAGGGTTGCGTGAGAAAAGCCAAGTTTCCCTCCTTGATTGTTCCGGTCTCATCAGACTAGTCGAAAAGACAAAAAGAAACGAAACCGCGCCTCGCGCTGTTGATTGGCTCTTGTCATTCACGGGCAAGTAAGGCATGGCATGACCTGCATGTTTGAGGTTAGAGACAAACCGGAAATGGTCGAGCGCGCCTTGCTCGTACGTATCTGTCATGACCGCCGTGAAGCGGATGAAGCGGAATCCCTGTTGGCGGAGCTCGGCGAGCTGGTCAACACCCTGGGGATCGGAGTCATAGACTCCGCGCTCGTGTTTACCCGATCACTTCACAAACGCTATCTCTGCGGAACAGGTAAGGCTCAGGAAATTGCAGATCTCGCCAAAGCCCATGAATGCGACTGCATTGTGTTCGATAACGCCTTTCTACCGTCACAACAACGCAACTGGGAGGAACTCACCGGGGTCTGTGTCATTGACCGCGAAGAAGTCATTCTCGATATCTTTTCCAAGCGCGCTCATACCCGCGAAGCCCGACTACAGGTGGATCTTGCAAGGATGCAGTATTCATTACCGCGCCTTTCCAGGATGTGGGGTCACCTCGACCGCGAGGGTGGGGGAGCCGGAGGTGGCAAGGGTGGGGGTGGCGCTGCCCGGGGAATGGGAGAACAGCAAATCGAAGTGGATCGACGGCTCGCCCGGACACGGATCGACCAGTGCAAACGGGAACTGGCGGAAGTCCGCAAACAGCGCAACACCCGACGCAAAGAGCGCGAAAAACAAGGGACTCCCTGCGCAGCGATTGCCGGATATACCAATGCTGGAAAATCCACACTGCTCAACCGGCTTTCCGATGCCGATGTCATGGCGGAAGACATGCTGTTTGCCACCCTCGATACGACGACCCGCTCCATTGAGTTGCCCGATGGTCAGGCCTTGCTCTTGACCGATACCGTTGGCTTTGTCCGCAATCTTCCACACCGCTTGGTTGAAGCCTTCAAAGCTACATTGGAAGAGGCCGTCCTGGCCGACTTCATTATCCATGTGCTTGATGCCTCGTCGCCTGAAGTCCTCAAATTTTACCAAACCACGATCGAGGTGCTTGAAGAACTGGGGGCGGGGGACAAGCCGATGCTTGTCGTCTTGAATAAAATCGATGCTCTCGACGACCCGGTTCAGCTGGCCGGTCTGGAGGTTTCCTTTCCTGAAGCTGATCACACGATTGCCGTCAGTGCCAAAACAGGGCAGGGGATGGAAGAGCTCCTTAAGCTCTGCTCCAAGATGATGGCAGACCGAGTCCAGACACAACGTTATCGGATTCCACAAAGCCGCGGAGACC
Organism: Oceaniferula marina; assembly: GCF_013391475.1. Lineage (NCBI taxonomy): Bacteria > Pseudomonadati > Verrucomicrobiota > Verrucomicrobiia > Verrucomicrobiales > Verrucomicrobiaceae > Oceaniferula > Oceaniferula marina. The sequence goes on from NZ_JACBAZ010000002.1 coordinate 11,100, forward strand.
TCTCCGGTATGCTTTACCGTGAGGCAAAAGTCATTTCTACGGAATATGAAGGCAATGATATGGTTCTTACAGCTGTCGTTCCTGCAAGCATTGCTGGAAAACTCTCCGAATACATCGATGCGGAGGAGTAAATCCAAACGGGGAACCGCAACAACATTGGCACAACCATTTTCGGGTCCTCTCCATTGACGCGCCTGACAACGATGCCATCTTATCCCAGACTGAAAACATGATCCGAACCACGCTTTTCACCATTTTCCTTAGCAGCAGCCTATTTGCTCAGGCGGTCCCACTTGTCCCTGCCACTCCGACACCGGGCAGCACCGAAACCACAAACCCAGCCAAAACGCCGGCCAAAGCCGTGGTCATCGAAGAAGATCCGGCCGCGAGCAGCTCCTCAAAAACGGACAAGGCCTCCCGCACCCTGAGCGATAGCGGGATCACTCTTCCCCCCAAAGGTGAGGCATCCGTCAAACTCCAGATCTACCTCGACCAACAACATTTTGGCCCGGGCATCATCGACGGCAAACCAGGCACCTTCACTCAGAAAGCCATCGCCAACTACAACCTGAGTAAAGGAAGGGAGCAAACCGATACCCGTGTGCTGAAGGAGGCCGAAGAAAAAGTATCCGTCACCTATGCCACTGCGATCGTTCCATCGACCGTCAACGACTACGTGGATACCAGCCTACCCTATAAACGCTCCCTCCAGGCACAACGCAAAGCCATGCACTATCGAAGCATTGGCGAATTCATGGCCGAACGTTACCATACCTCCGAAGACCTTCTGGTTGAACTGAATAGCAAAAAAGCCGTCTGGGGTGCCCAGCCAGGGTCGGTGCTGAAGGTTCCCAATATCGAGCCCTTCCTGATTGAAAACCTCAAACGTGGTCGAAGCCATAAAACAACAGAAGAACTGAGCGCCCGGCACGTCATCGTCGATACCCAGATCAAGCAGGTCCTCATCTACAAACTTCAGCTTCCGAATGAGCAAAGCAACGGCGATACCGTCACCGTCAAGGCCGCCCAACCCAAACTCATCGCCAGCTTTCCCATCACCCCCGGAAAAACCCAATTCATCCCCAAGGGGTTCTGGAACCTCAAAAATAGCTACGAACTCATCGAATGGCGCTACGACCAACAAATGTTAGATACCGGAGTTCGCAGTAAAACCGGCCTCGCCATCCCACCCGGCCCTAACAACCCGATTGGCGTGGTCTGGAACGGACTGACCAAGTCAGGCATCGGGATCCATGGCACAGATAATCCACGAACCATCGGCCGCGCTCGCAGTGCAGGGTGCATCCGGCTGGCCAATTGGGATGCGGCCCGCTTCCCGAACCTGGTTCGCCCCGGCGCCGTAGTCGTCATTCGCTAAAAGCTCGACAGCAATCCGTTCTTTCCATGGGACTTAAGTAATACCAACTCAACGCAGCCCCATTTAATTAAGTAAAACTAAGCATCTGCCGGCTTTTCCCTGCTGTCAGAGAAAAATGAAGTAAATCGTCGAGAGGTGCTTTACAAGTCGGACAAACTCGGCATAAATCCTTCAAATTTAGCAACACCCGATGCCTAAAGACGTAACAATTCAAAAAATTCTGGTGATCGGCTCCGGCCCGATCGTGATTGGACAAGGCTGTGAATTTGATTATTCCGGCGTACAGGCATGCAAAGCTCTGCGCGAAGAGGGCTATGAAGTCATCCTGGTCAATTCCAATCCGGCGACGATCATGACCGACCCCGAGTTTGCACCGCGCACCTTCATCGAACCGATCACTCCGGAAGTCGTTGAAAAGATCATCGCCCGTGAGAAACCGGATGCCTTGTTGCCGACCCTCGGTGGCCAGACCGCACTCAACACCTCGATGGATCTCTTCAAGTCCGGAGTGCTGGACAAATACAATGTGCGTATGATCGGCGCCAATGCCGATGCCATTGACAAGGGAGAAGACCGACTCCGCTTCAAGGAAGCCATGCTAAAAATTGGGCTGGACCTGCCGCTGAGTGGGGTTGCCCACACCATGGAAGAGGGCCGTGTCATTGCTGAAGAAATCGGGACCTACCCGCTGATCATCCGCCCGGCCTTCACCCTCGGGGGAACCGGAGGTGGTATCGCCTACAACAAAGAAGAATTTGAAACCATCGTCACCCGGGGAATCGATCTCTCTCCCGTCAACGAAGTCCTCATCGAGGAAAGCCTGCTCGGATGGAAAGAGTATGAAATGGAAGTGATGCGCGACAGCGCCGACAACTGTGTGGTGATCTGTTCCATTGAAAACCTCGACCCCATGGGTGTTCATACCGGAGACTCCATTACCGTGGCCCCCGCCCAAACGCTTTCGGACCGGGAGTATCAAATCATGCGGGATGCCTCTTTTGCCTGCATCCGCGAAATTGGAGTCGAGACCGGAGGTTCGAACATCCAGTTTTCCGTCAACCCTGAGGATGGCCGCTGCATCGTCATCGAAATGAACCCGCGGGTCTCACGTTCATCCGCACTTGCATCCAAGGCGACCGGCTTCCCGATTGCCAAGATCGCCGCCAAACTTGCCGTCGGCTACACCTTGGATGAACTTCCAAACGATATCACCCGCGAAACCCCGGCGTCCTTCGAGCCCACCATCGATTATGTGGTGACCAAACTGCCACGTTTCACCTTCGAAAAATTCCCAACCGCCGACTCGGTGCTCACCACCCAGATGAAGGCCGTCGGTGAAGCCATGTCCATCGGCCGCACCTTCAAGGAGTCGATGCAAAAGGCCTTGCGCTCCCTCGAAACCGGCCGCTTCGGATTCGGGTTCGATGGCAAAGGACCGAAAAACCCAACCCGGGAAGAAATTGAGCGAAAACTCCACGTGCCAAACGCGGAACGGATCTTCTGGCTCAAAACCGCATTCGAACAAGGCTGGACCATCGATGAAGTCTTCGAAGCCACCACAATCGATTTTTGGTTCCTCGAGCATCTGAAACAAATCGTGGATGAAGGCAACAAGCTTGCCGAGCTCGACTTACGTAAAGCCAAACGGCTCGGGTTTTCCGATCACCAGATCGCCCACGCTAAAGGCATCAGTCAGGACGAAGTCCGCGCCCAGCGTAAAGCGGAAGGCATCATCCCGACCTACCGCCTGGTCGACACCTGCGCTGCCGAGTTCGAAGCCATGACACCGTATTACTACTCTACCTACGGTGATGAAAACGAAGCACGCGAAACCGATAAAAAGAAAATTGTTATCCTCGGTGGTGGTCCTAACCGAATCGGACAAGGCATTGAGTTTGATTACTGCTGTGTGCACGCCGCCTTCGCACTCAAAGAGCTGGATTATGAAACTGTAATGGTAAACTCCAACCCGGAGACCGTCTCCACGGACTACGACACCAGTGACAAACTCTACTTTGAGCCTTTGACCCTGGAAGATGTGCTCAACATCTGTGATCAGGAAAAACCAGATGGCGTAATCGTCCAGTTTGGTGGCCAGACACCGCTCAACCTGGCAGCAGACCTCAAGCGCCACGGCGTTCCGATCATCGGCACCTCTCCAGAATCCATCGAACTCGCCGAAGACCGTAAGTTTTTCTCCGCACTCCTTGATAGAATCGGCCTGAAACAAGCCGAAGCCGGAACGGCTGTTAGTGCAGAAGAGGCGGTGAAGGTTGCCCAAAGAATCGGCTACCCAGTATTGGTTAGACCATCATTCGTCCTTGGTGGACGCGCCATGATGATTGTCTACAACGATGCTGAGCTCACTCACTACATGAACGAGGCCGTGGACGTATCACCGGATCGTCCGGTTCTTGTCGACCGCTTCCTGGAAGCTGCGACCGAAGTGGATGTCGATTGTATTTCCGATGGTGAAACCTCTGTTGTTGGAGCCATCATGCAGCACATTGAACAAGCCGGTATTCACTCCGGTGACTCAGCGTGTGTGATCCCGGCGTTCTCTCTATCAGAATCTATCAAAGAGCAAATCATCAAAGCGGCTAAAGATCTTGCCCGTGAACTCAAAGTGCGCGGCTTGATGAACATCCAGTTCGCTGTCAAGGACGAGGAGCTTTACGTCATTGAAGTCAACCCGCGTGCCTCACGCACCGTTCCCTTTGTATCAAAATCCATTGGCGTGCCCCTGGCCAAACTGGCTGCAAAAATCATGGTGGGCAAAACGCTCAAGGAGCTCGGCTTCACCGAGGAGCAACTTCCCGGTCACTACTGCGTCAAGGAAGCCGTTTTCCCATGGCCGAAGTTCCCGGGCATCGATATCGTGCTCGGGCCTGAGATGAAATCCACCGGTGAAGTCATGGGCATCGATCAGGACATGGGCATGGCTTACGCCAAAGCCCAAATCAGCGCCTTCAACCCACTGCCAACGGGTGGCAACGTCTTCTTCTCGGTCAACGACCGCGACAAAGACCGCGCCGTTCAGGTCGCCAAGGATCTCGCCGATCTCGGGTTTGCCATCCACGCCACCGGAGGAACCTACCGCCGCTTTAATGACGAAGGTATTGAAGTCAATCGCCTCTACAAGCTCGCGGAAAGAAAACGCCCGAACGTGCTCGATATGATGAAAAATGGAGAAATCCAGTTCAGTATCAACACACCGAGTGGTCACGAAGCACGCGAGGATGAAGTCCGGATCCGCTCTGCGGCAGTCGCCCATAAGATCTCCCACTGCACCAACCTGTCTGCGGCGGAAGCCTCGATCCTAGCCATCCGCTCACTTCAGGAAAATGAGCTCACGGTCACCACACTGCAGGAATACCATCAGCTGTAGGCCACTCGCCTCCGCCCAATACACTGGGCGCGACGTATAGCTACACACCTGCAAGTGGTTTTTAAAATAAACCACAGCATCTCCCGTGAACCTCTCAGGGGAGTAACGTAGTGTTGCTAACGTCGATTGATGAAACGCACATCTCTATCTCTGCTTGCTGCCACATTCTGTGTGATGCTGCCAGGTTTGCTGTCCGCAAATCCGGTCATCAGTGAGTTTGTCGCTTCCAACGATGGCAGCCACCTCGACGAAGATGGCGATGCTTCTGATTGGATCGAAATCAAAAACAACAGCAGCAGCCCAATCAGCCTCAACAATTGGAAGCTGAGTGATGATGCCAGCCTTCCAGGGAAATGGTCGTTCCCCGAAATCTCACTCGGGCCGGGTGAACACCTGATTGTTTTTGCCTCGGGAAAAAACCGGGCCCAAAGCAACGCCGAGTTACACACCAATTTCTCCCTCTCACAATCAGGAGAATACCTTGCTCTCACCGCCCCGGATGGCAGCGTAGCGAGCGAATTCGCCCCATCCTATCCACCCCAGGAAACCGGCTCCTCCTACGGTGTTTCCACTCCGTCCAATGAAGTCGTGCTGATCAGCGAGGATGACGCCTGCAAGGCATACGTCCCGGACAGCAGCTACCATACCCTCGTCGGTGACACCTGGAAAACCAACACACCGGTATTTGATGACTCAGGATGGCTGAGCGGCACTCAAGGAGTCGGCTACGACGAAAAAACCGGCTATGACAGCGACATCGGCCTGGATGTTGAGGCCATCATGAGTGACATCAATCCCTCGGTCTATATCAGGATTCCAATCACCAGCACCATCGACCCCAACAATATTCTCTCCCTCACCTTACGGGCGAAATTTGAAGATGGTTTTGCCTCATATATCAACGGTGTTGCCCCGGCAAATGGCAGCTCATTTGCCCCGAACCCAGTAACCTGGAATTCCAGCACCGAGGGAGGGAACAGCCCGGAAAGCCAAGCCGGAGTCTTTCAGGAGTTCGACCTCTCCGATACCATTCCTCACCTGGTGGCTGGCAACAACAACCTCCTCGCGGTCCAAGGCCTGAATGCCGCAGCGGGTAGCTCAGACTACCTTTTCCGTGCTGAATTGGTTGCCCAGGTTGCGGACGCCGGAGCCACGACCACCGGGTATTTTGACACACCAAGTCCAGGGACCATCAACGGCAGCACCACGTATGCAGGGTTGCTTGGTGACACCTCCTTTCAAGTTGGGCGGGGGTTTTATTACACCCTTTTCAATGAAACCGTCACCTGCGACGACCCGGGTTCGACCATCATCTACACCACCGATGGCACACTGCCGTCCCTGACCAATGGAACCAAGGTTCCTGCCAGCGACGAGTTTTCAACCCCTCTGGCGATCGTTCCCATTCACACAACAACAACCTTGCGTGCCATCGCAATAAAAGAGGGCTACCGTCCCACCAATGTTGATACCCAAACTTACCTCTTCCTTAACGATGTTCTGAAACAGGATGGTGACGGCTTACCCATCTACGAAAGAGCCAGCACCGATCCAAATTACCGAGGCCCCGCGGTATGGGACTACGAAATGGACGGGCAAATCATCCATGACCCTCGCTACGCGAACCTCATCGATGACCTCCAATCACTGCCGACGCTTTCCATCACGATGCCAGTTGAAGACATTTGGGGTAGCAACGGCATTTACCGCAACCAAACCATGGAAGGATCGGCCTGGGAGCGCGAATGCTCGGTGGAAATCATCCACCCGGATGGCTCCCCGGGCTATCAAGTCAATGGAGGGTTACGCATGCAAGGCTCGGGCAGCCGGGCGCGCTCCGTGGGTAAAAAATCCATGCGGATCGCCTTCCGAAAAGATTACGGATCTTCCCGCTTCAAGTATCCACTCTGGGGATCCACCGGACCCACTGAAGTTTCCAATATCGTCCTCAGAGGTAGTTATTTTGACTCATGGACGGTCCACTCAGACAGTGGAACCATGGAGGGGGTCTCCCGGACCAGTGCACTGCAGTTCCGCACCCACTATGCCACCCTTGCCCACGCCCGCACCGGCAACCTCACGGTGGCATCCAACTGGGTTCACCTCTATATCAACGGCCAGTACTGGGGGCCTTATAATACCCACGAACGGCCGGACGGAGAGTTTGCCGAACTTCACAACGGAGGTGATGAAAGCGATTACACCGTCATCAAAACCAAGGGAGAACTCATTCAAGGGACAAAAACCGCATGGAACGCGCTGATGACGCTATGCAACAATTACACCGGCGGTTTCGATGCCACCCAGCATCAACAAATCCTCGACCAGATCGATCAGGACCAATTCATCGATTACATGTTCGCCAATATCTGGGGGGCAAACAACGACTGGCCACACAATAACTGGTACGTTCACCGGAATGACACCCTCAACGGCCCGTTTCTTTTCTATATCTGGGACCCGGAGCACTATATTTGGACCAATTCGGATAGAACCGGAGTCAGTGATTCCGGCAGTCCGGGAATCATCTACGACCGCCTGCGTAGAGGTCCGGAGTTTCAGGTGCATTTTGGCGATCGCGTCCATAAGCTCATGTTCAATGACGGCGTCTACTCACTGGCTAATATGCTCACACTCTTTCAGGACATCGCAGAAGAACTCGAACCCGCGATGAACTGCGAATCCGCTCGTTGGGGCGATGAACACGCTGATACGCCCTACAACACCATCGACCACTGGCTCCCCCAAGTCGCCTACCGTAAAAACACATGGATTCCAGCCCGGCAAACCACCGTGCTCAACCAACTCCGCTCACGAAACCTCTATCCGGATACGGCAGCCCCCGTCTTTTCCCAACACGGTGGAACCATCCTCTCAGGCTACCCACTCACGATGAGCAACCCGGATGACGTCGGTAACATCTTCTTTACCACCGATGGATCCGACCCCCGACTGACCGGAGGCTCAAACTCCACATCTGCCCAAACCTACTCCGGGCCAGTCACCCTGGAACCCGGCCCCCAAGGCATAACGGTCAAAGCCAGGGTAAAAAACAGCAACGGTGAGTGGTCCGCGCTTAATGAGGCCCATTTCACGATCGGCGCTCAACCGAGCACATCCACGCTGGTCATCAGCGAGTTCAATTATAACCCGGGCGAGCCCACAAGCGCCGAATCCAATGCCGGATTTACCGACAACGATGACTTCGAATTCATTGAATTGCTAAACACCGGCAGCACAACGCTGGATCTGCGAAACCTCGCCTTTGATAACAACATTGAGGGCATCGACTTCGATTTTACCAACGTGCCCACCCCCTTGCTCACCCCGGGTAGCCGTATTGTCCTGGCTAAAAACAGCGCAGCCTATGCCTTCCGCTACGGCAACTCGGAACAGGTCGCAGGAAATTACTCTGGAAAACTCAGTAATGGGGGAGAAACCATCACCCTACTGCACCGCGGGTCCCCCATGATTGCTTTTGCCTACAACGATAAATATCCATGGCCGATCAGTGCCGACGGCCAAGGAACATCCCTCGTCCTGATCAACCCGATGTCCAACCCGGACCATGGACTCGCCGACAACTGGCGAGCATCTGGAACCACCCACGGCACACCGGAAAGTAAGGAAGTCTTACCTGAGTCTCCAGCTCTCCCGCTTGCCGACGCCAATGGCAACGGCCGGGCCGACCTTATCGACTACCTGATCATAGGGCGCCCACAAACTGGAATGCATAACCTTGGTGGCGTAGAACATTATCAGACACTCACATTCACCATCAACCCACTGGCTGAAGCTGCCAGAGCCAGCGTTCAGTACTCTGAAAACCTCAGTCAATGGTCGTCAGCCGATAGCGATATTGACTTGATTTCAGAAACCTTCAACGGCGATGGAACCATCACCTACCAGTGGCAATGCCTGACACCACAGAGTACAGGCAAATGCCAGTTCATGCGTTTGAAAGTAGAGCAGCGTTGATCACCTATTTGAGCACAATTCGTTCAAATACGAACATTTTAAGCCTTGGGCTAGGCTTCCAGGATCCATCGTGTAAGATCAACCTCCTGTCTAAGTATTAGGCATATGGCAAAACTACCTGCCATTCACCACTCAGTTGCTATGAAAACACAACAATCATCTCAATCACGACGCCGTTTTCTGAAAAACGCTACCGCTGCTGCAGCCATCACAGGTTTCCCCAGCATTTTAACCAGTAAGACGAAAGCCGCTGCAGCCTCAGCCAAACAACCCCTGCGGGTCGTCCAGGTCGGATGTGGCCGCATTGCCAAGGGCATGGATATCCCGGGCATACTCAGACACCCAAAGCTCGCCCGCATCGTGGGCGTTTGCGACGTCGACAGCCAACGCACCGAATGGGCAAAACAGCAGGTTGAAAAATCATACAAAAAATCACTCGGTTCAGTTCCTGAGATCACGATGAGTGGTGACTACAAAGAGTTGATTAAACGCGACGACGTCGATGCGGTTGTTATCAGCACACCCGATCACTGGCATGCGCAACCGGTGATCGAAGCCGCCCTCGCCGGAAAGCACATCTTTGTCCAAAAACCACTGACCATGACCATCGCCGAGGGGCGCCTGGCATCCGACATCGTCCGGGCGAACAAGCGGATCCTTCAGATTGGCTCCCAGCAACGCTCGACCGAGCAATTTCACCGCGCTTGCCAGCTGGTTCGGAATGGTAAAATCGGCAAAGTCCGCCGGATTCAAATCGGTCTGCCCATCGACCCGGCAGGAGGCAATGGCAAGGTTGTTCCCGTACCCGACAACCTCGATTACGAGCAGTGGCTTGGATGCACTCCAAACGTTCCTTATGCGGTTGACCGTGTTCATATGCAGGGAGGATTCAGAACCCGCCCTGGCTGGCTGCGTCAGAACCAGTTCACCTGCGGCATGATTACGGGTTGGGGGTCCCACCACCTCGATATCGCGCATTGGGCGATGGATACCGAGCTTACAGGGCCAATTGCAGTTGATGCATCGGCGAAATGGCCAGGCGAAGACAGCTTCTGGGATGTTCACGGCGAGTACAACGTTAAACTCAAGTATGCCAATGGCGTCGATATGGAAGTCAGCCACAAATTCACCAACGGTCTGAGGATCGAGGGGGATGACGGCTGGATTTGGGTCAGCCGGGGCAGCTACAGCGCCACCAAGAGCGATCCGACTTCGGGGAAAAAGAGCAAAGCCTTTGACGCCAGCGACAAGAGCTGGGTGAACTCCGATCTCTCGAAAGATGATGTCCAACTGCACCGCAGTCCGAAGTGGGATCACCACCTCGACTGGCTGCAAGCCGTCAATGAAGGCAAAGACGCCGTCACCAACGTTGAAACCGGACACCGCTCCTGCTCAGCCTGTATGGTTTCCTGGATTGGCATGAAACTCGGCCGACCTCTGAAGTGGGACCCCGTCAAGGAACGCTTCGATGACGCCGAAGCCAATACCATGCTCGCTCGCGCCGAACGCGGCCCATACGGAGTGAAGCAATACGCCAATAAACTCAAATAACCCCACTGATGATGACATCACTCAGAAACACGATGGCCAGCCTCACCGTGGGGCTGGTAGCACTCGGTTCCGGGCCTCTACTTGCTGAAAAAGAGGCTCCCTTCCGGATCATGACGCTCGATCCAGGGCATTTTCACGCTGCCCTGGTACAAAAATCCATGTATCCGGAAATCAGCCCGGAGGTTCACGTCTACGCACCGGCCAGCCCGGATCTGGATCTGCACCTCGCGAGGATTGAAGGATTCAATCAACGCAGTGAGAACCCAACCCAGTGGAAAACCACCGTACACAAAAGCCAGGATAGTCTGGCGAGCATGCTCAAGGAAAAGTCCGGCAATCTCGTGGTTCTGGCAGGCGATAACTCGAAAAAAACCGACAACATTCTGGCATCTGTCCGCGCCGGCTTAAACGTCCTTGCGGACAAACCCATGGTCATCACCCCCGACGGTATGCAAAAGTTGCGGGAAGCCTTTCAGCTTGCCGAGAAAAACAATGTCCTGCTGTACGACATCATGACGGAACGGCATGAAATCACCACCATGCTGCAACGTGAACTCTCGCAAATACCGGAACTCTACGGAAAGCAGGAAGCCGGAACACCGGAAAAGCCAGCCGTTACGAAAGAAAGCGTGCATCACTACTTTAAGTATGTGTCAGGCAAAGCTCTCAAGCGCCCACCATGGTTTTTCGATGTCAAAGCGGAAGGTGAAGGCATCGTCGATGTCACCACCCACTTGGTCGACCTGATTCAATGGGAGTGTTTTCCTAACCAAACACTCAAACAAGAACAAGTCAACATGCTCAAAGCCAGAACCTGGCCGACCGCGCTCAGCTTGGCCCAGTTCAGTAAAGCGACCGGCCTGGATAGCTTCCCCGCCTCACTCAACCCTTATCTGACGGATAAAAAAGTGCTGGAGGTCGATTGCAACGGAGAGATGATTTACACGCTGAATGGAGTTCATTGCAAAGTTTCGGTAATCTGGAATTTTGAAGCGCCCAAAGGAGCCAAAGACACCCATTACTCATTGATGCAGGGAAGCCAATGTGCGCTGGTCATTCGTCAAGGTGCCGAACAAGGGTACAAACCCAGCCTGTACATCGAACCCACATCAAAGGAACAAAACTTACAAAGCCAGGTGGATGCCGCCATCGCCAAACTTCAAGGTCAATGGCCAGGCGTGAGCAGTAAAAAAACCAACACCGGATGGCAGGTCATCATCCCCGATCAATATAAAATCGGTCATGAAGGACACTTTGCACAAGTCACTCAAAAATACCTCAAGTACCTGCAAGATGGAAAATTACCTGAATGGGAAGTTCCTAACATGCTAGTAAAATACCAAACCATCATGGATGCTTACACCATGAGTAGAAAAAAATAATACGATGCGATCTTCATCATGGTCACCACTCCTGTTAGCCGTTGGAACACTCACCGGTCATGCTCAATTTGAGGCCAGTCAGGCACAAGGAAAGATAGAAATTAGAGATCGGGGAAAGGTTGTCCTCGCTTGGCAATATGAACCGATTCAGCAGGCCAAAGGCGGAGCTAAGTTTGCAGGAAGTGCTTTTCTGCACCCGATCACAACGCCAGCAGGTTTCGAGCTAACACGTATTCAGCCAGGAGATCATTTGCATCACTTTGGTCTTTGGTGGCCATGGAAGATGGTTCAGGTTCAGGGGAAAAAATACAACACCTGGGAGATCCAACAAAAACAGGGAAGACATCGATGTGTTCAAGCCGGCATTCTGAATCAATCGGCTAACAAGGTCAGTATTTCATTTGAGAACCATAGTGAAATCAACACCGCGGCAAAAGGCAAAGCAGCTTCCTATCAGCCAGTTATTAAAGAAACAGGAAACTTGACCATTCAACGTCAAGCTGGTGATAGCTACATCATTGACATTCGCTTAAACCAGAAACCGATTCAAGGGTCCCAGACAAGCATCGCCCAGTATCGCTACAGCGGGTTTTCATGGCGGGGAACCGCCGCATGGAACAAAACCAACAGCACCCTGCTAAGTAGTGGTGGTCACAAGCGTGATCAGGCCAACGGCACCACAGCAACATGGGCCATGGTCTATGGTGACACGGAAATTCATAAGCAGGCTGGCAAAGCCACCATGTTGATTATGAGTGCTGCGAAAAAGCTAAACCACGCGGAAGAGCGCCTCCGTGTTTGGGATTCCAAAGCACACAACGGTGCTCCCTTTATCAACTTCAACCCCGTGATGAAACAACCCGCAAGCTTTGACGCCAATAACAGCCCGGTTCGCAGCAGGCACTATCGCATCATTGTGGCAGACAAGGTCATCACACCAGATGAAGCAAACCAATACTGGGCTCAGTGGAAATTACTTCACTGAATCGTCAACTTTCAAGTCACCTAACACATATTGGATTCCATCCAGATAGAACTCAAGCATGCGACTGCTTTGATAGCTTTCCGGCTGATGCGAAGGTGAAACATAAAACACGCGACCTTTGCCGTGCTTTTTAATCCATGAAACGTAGCGCCTGTCACCTTTCATGATCTTCTTAGCACCTTCATCCAGCTTGGACACATCCATTTCAAGTAAAGGTCTGAAGTTTTTATCTTCATATGCGCGATTGAATAGATAGGGCTCGTCCACGTGGATAAATTTCTCACCGCGAAATGCCTTCAAGAGTGCGTGATCTGGCTCCACGGGAGATAAGGTGATCCACTGTCGTTTCGGATGACGAACAAAACTTGCTCCTAACATATCACCAAAAGAATCTGATTTATTCATAAACACAACCGCACCATGAATGGCCATCAGACCTTTACCTTCCGCAACAAAGTTCATTAAAGCCGTTTCGAGTTCTTTGGCCCGAGCCAACTGTTGTTCTTTGTTTAATGATGAATCTTTTGCCAAAGCATCGATAAACAAATTACGCTCTGGCCGTTTCGTACAAGTATTGTTCAACACAATGGCATCAAACTGCTTCAACGATTTGGCATCGAACATCTGTACATCATCGGTATGAACCACCTCAAACGCTCCCGTCGTGGACAAGACATTGATGACCTCCTTTACATGAGGAATGACTTTGTGACAAAACCCGGTCGCAAGGGAACACATCAAAACCTTACGCTTTTTCTCCGGTTTTACCCGGGCTTTAGTCGGTGCCAGCTTCTGTATTTTTCCCACCCATTCCGCGTCAGGAGCTTGGATATCCAGGTTGGCAGCTGGCGTTTTTTCAACAGCAGCCAAGGGGATGGGCAAAAGCAATCCTGCTAGCAATAAGCACTGGATGGATCTACGTGTTGTTCGTCTGTGAAGCTTTGACATACCGATCATTACGCATCAAACTCCCAATATTATTCCTTTCGGTCAAAAATCAGGTCATCATATCCAAATGTGAACGAAAATCAGCTGACTACTTTAGCACGCAGTAACACATCATCGCCGATACGTTCAAATCGTTGATCCGATAATTCAAGTGACCCCAAACCAGCCTCAAAACCCAGATCAGGGCCGCCAGTGAGCATCGGCGCATAAAAAACAAACAGTTCGTCCACCAAAAATTCCCGTAAAAAGGAAGACACGAGCCTTCCTCCGGCTTCCAATAAAACCGTCTGGCAGCCAAGATCGGCTAATTGCCTTAAAGCATCCTGTGGGTTGCCGCCTTCGTGAACCAGTGTTCTCGATTGAAACGTATCAGTAAACATCTTGTGCTTGCTTGGAAGATCACTCGCTTTACCGCGCGTCATCACCATGCGCCATGGCTGATCTTTTGGTGGTAAACTCGGGCTTCTCAAGGTCAAAGACGGGTTATCAACCCGAAATGTCCTTCCTCCGGTAATAATAGCATCACACTCAAAACGAATCCGCTGCACCCGCTCTCTGGATTCAGGTGAGGTCAACCACTGCCCTTCACCCGGAGGTCGGGTGACTCTTCCATCAAGGCTAAGCGCAGATTTCAGAATCACCCAAGGCAAACCGGTTCGCTGGACCTTGGCAAACCCACGGATCAAATCCTCACAAGCTGAGGCAAGCACTTCCGAACAGACATCCACACCGGCCGCTTCAAGAATACTCTTAGCAACACCGCGATGTTGAGGATTGGGGTCTTCAGCTCCATAAACCACCCGGGAAATCCCCGTATCCAGTATGCCCTGCGTACAAGGCGGTGTTTTTCCATGACTCGAACAAGGCTCCAAGGTCACATAAATGGTAGATCCCCGCAGGGCTTGCACACCATATGTCGCCGTAACAGCAGCAATCGCCTCTCGCTCCGCGTGGGGTAAGCCCGCTTTGTGATGCCAACCTTTACCCAGTAATAACCCGTCTTTGACAATAACAGCTCCTACCGCCGGATTAGGTGAGGTCAAACCAACACCACATCGAGCCTCTTCAATCGCAAGCTGCATCCATGATTCGTCACCCTCCATACGGAGCAGAGCCTACTCCATAAATCCAAGCCGGATCAAACATCAAGTGACTCGTTCCAACACAAAAAATGAGATGTGAGTAAGGTTGCCCTCATTGTGAATAAACTGTGAACTCTCTGTGTTCAGATAATTAAGATTCCTAAAACACCCAATCTTACAGAGACCTATCCCGCATAAACTCACAACTTATTCTTCACGTGGAACAGTTGTAAAATCAACGTGAAACACAAGTTTGGTCGACTTATTCACATACAGAAGAAGAAGAATTTATTTAAATTTAAATGAAGAAATCATCATACTCGTGAATAACAACAACACTCATGAAACAAGAACCATCAGGAACAGACGGGAGATGTATGATAGGTTCTGACGACAAAGAACCAAGGATAGAAAAGCAATGATTTTTGACTCGCTGCTTGACCTTCGGTAGTTGATATGGAGTTATATCGCCATCCGTTTAACTACAGAGACATACCATGAGGAATAACGATCGACTGCATACCGAGAAAATTATCGCAGACCGTAAGACATTTTATCTGGATTTATTGGAAAATGCACGAGGCAAGGTGATTAAAATCACAGAAGATGTTTCTGGAAACCGTGACACCATCATGGTCCCCGCTGAGATCCTTAACGACTTTATCGAAGCCTTGACCGATATCCAAGAGACGGCCTCCGAGTAAGGAGTTCGTTTTAATTCTTTTTTGTCAGCCCTTGTTCCGCTGACAACGTTCGCTGATGAGCTTTATACCATTTGATCAGTTAAATTGACTGAATGGCACTGAAGGTTTTCGATTTTAACTAGGCGCAAGGAAGGCGCATAGCGGGCTATGCAACAACCAAGCGGAGCGAGATAGCCAATCCCGCAGGGTGCGAGCGGCGGCGAGCAGCAAATGCGTAACAACGGTAAAATCTAAAAGATTCAGTGCCCCCTTGCCGTTCAGCTTGCTGACTGACTTATCATCCTAAACGCAAACCATTCTGCCAATTTAACTGGGAGAACGGTATTAGAGCTCGGAGGACCATTGTTCCGCCCATTCGCGTGGCAGGCGCTGAGGACGCCCTGCTGGCATTTGCACGCACGCCAGAGCTTGGCGGCAGGTAATCAATGGCTGAGTCTCTCCTTCGCGGCACATCGTGAATTCAACCCAGAAGCGGGCCCGTTCAAGGGATGCCAGACTACCGTGGATGACCAGATGGTCGCCGAGTTTGGCAGGACGTCGGTAATCAATTTCTGTGCGAACGACAACAGGGAAGAGTTGGGTTTCAGCCATGCTGGCAAGATCCATGCCCATACTGGCTGCCAGACGTGTCCGGCAGGTCTCAATCATGCGAAGGTAGGCAATATTGTGTACGACACCCCCACAATCGGTGTCAAAAAACATTACTTCTTCATGGGTGGTCATTTCGGGTTTGGACATGAACAGAAGAGTCATGAAATGTATATCCGGAGTCAAGAAGGGATGCGCGCTTTTCCAGTAGGGAAGCAGAAGCTGCGGAGTGCAGCCGATGATTGAAATAGTTTCGCTTGTTTGCTGATTGATTGTAGGGCATTTTAATCGGCATGCGCAAAAAACCGGCATTACGATCAGTGAATATTGCCCGATTGGTATACTTGCTAATTTGTGAGTTAGCCGGTGCGGCCATTGCCAATTATGTCGGGGATGCCGATAAAATTTGGATTGGTATTGTTGGAGGACTGGTTGTGGCCGGCTTTTTCATCTTAATCGAATCCATGACCAAAAAATTCACCTTGCGTGGTTTTTCCAATGCGGCCATCGGATTGATGATTGGTGTTTTTTGTGCCTGGTTGTTATCGCGGGGAATTGTATCTTTGTTGGAGTCGACACTAACGGGAAGGTTTCAATATATTGATGTTCTAACCATGAGTGTGAATGCCAGTTTGTATGCCAGTCTTGGTTTTTTGGGATCAGTATTGGCCTTGAGAAGTGGTGGCGATGATTTTTCACTCTTGATTCCTTACGTTCGTTTCCACAAGGAGTCGACTCCGGGACCTCCCTTGCTCATGGATGCCCATGTGATCGCAGACAGTCGATTGTATGGTATTTTGCATGCTGGTTTCATCGAGGGCAACCTGGTGATTCCTCGCTTTGTGTTGGAGGAGTTACACATCATGGCGAATTCACCGTCAACAGCACGTCGGGCCCGTGGTCAGCGCGGTTTGGAGACATTGGAAAAAATTCAAGCCAGCGATAAATTGCGCATCACGATTCATGATTCCGATGGCTCTGAGGCGGCGGACACTCATGATGCCCGCCTGATGCATACCTGCCGACTCTTGTCTGCTCGCTTGTTGACGACGGATGAAAATCTGACGAAAGCAGCGCGGTTGCAAGGGATTACAGTCTTGAACATCAACGACTTGAATCAGGCCCTCAAGCCGAAGGTTGCAGTTGGTGAACGTATTCGTTTACCTTTGGTTCGGACGGGCCGGGACGAACATCAGGCGGTTGGCTATTTACCGGACGGTTCGATGATTGTGGTAAACAATGCGGTCAATAAAATCAACACAACCCAGGATGTGGTGGTGATCAGCACCTTGGAAACCGGTGGAGGAACCATGGTCTTTGCTGAGCTGTTTGAACAAGATGAATAGGGCTTCCTAGTCCAGGATATGGATCGATCGGGTGGATAGTGGCCACTCGAAACTGGGGGTTTGTTGTCTACACTTGGTGGATGAACTTTGATGGGTTCAACTAAAGTTAGACCAAGTAGTAAAACAGACGGGACGATAGCCGAGATGAATGAGTTCTTTGGCAAGGCGCGACGAAAGAATGGTGCGGGCACCATGACTAAGGAGAAACAAAGCCAAAGGAGTCATTCATCCGGAACTCTCATGGATCACGCAGTGCTTTTCCACATACCTCAACAACGATCAATCGTCTCGTCTGTTTTGCGGAGTGGTATAAGACCTCCCGATTTGCTAGGTAGCTTTTTGATCCATGGGAGAGCCGTACCAGAGAGAGTCAGTATACGGTGGTTGAAATCAGGAACGGGTATCATGCAAAACACCCGTAAGCGGGGGTGTCCGATTACGGGTGCTTGGAGTGATGATTTTAATCAACGGTGGATTTAACCACCGGTTTTAGGGTTGCGTTTCTTGCCGGGTTTTTTGTTGTCCGGTGTGGCATCACGCATGGGTTGTTTGCCGGACTTGGCGGCTTGTTGGATCCGCTGCTGTTCTTCAACGCGTGCAGCCATGCGCTCCATAAAGGTTTTTTTTCCGGGTTTTCCGCTCGGGGCGCGTTTTTGCAATTCTGGTTCGGGCAGGCGGTTGGTGAGCCAGGTTTGTCCGATCGAGAAGATGTTTTGGGTGGTCCAGTACAGGGCGAGGGCGGAAGCAAAATTATAACAGAAGAAGAAGAACATGAAGGGCATGAACATCATCATACGTTGCTGCATCTTATCACCGGTTTTGGGCGTCATGCTCATCTGAATGACCATGGTGACGGCCATCAGGATAGGGAGTAGGTTGATTGGGATGCTATCGCCGAGGAACGGTAGGCCAAAGGGAAGTTCGTAGATGGTGTCGGGCATCGAGAGGTCTTTGACCCAGAGGAATTCACCGCCACGGAGTTCGACGGCAAATTGAAGCATTTTATAGTATCCGAAGAAAATCGGGATCTGAAGGAACATCGGCAGACAGCCACCCATGGGGTTGATCTGATACTCCTTGTAGAGCTTCATCGTCTCCTGGTTGAGCTTGTTCGGATCGTCTTTGTACTTCTCACGCAAGTCCTTCATCAGCGGCTGCAGCTTGCTCATCCGCTTCATGGTGCGGGTGGACTTGTTGTGGAGTGGCCAGATGACGATCCGGATCAGAATGGTCAGGGCGATGATGGCAAGACCCCAGGACCATTTGTCGGCGAGGTGGACAAAGGCGACGTCGTGAAGCCAGTTAAGCACGTTGTTCAAAGGAACGGAAACGAACCAGAACCAGCCGTAGTTCATCACTTCTTTGACGTCACCGTCCATTTGTTTCAGCTCGCTGTAGTGCTTGGGCCCAATATAGACACTGTAGCTGTAGGTGGTGGTGTCCTTGGGGCTGAGTTTTTCTTCTGGCAGGGAGAATCCGGAGCGGATCGCATATTTCGGGCTGTCGGGGTCGCTGCCAGGCAGGTTGACTTTCGACGTTTTTGCCCAAAAAGTGGACGGGTAGGCCTGCTTGGGGCGAACGATGGTGGTGAAGAACTGGTTCGAAACACCGGCGTATTGGAGTTCACTTACGCTTTCCTTGAGCTGCGGTTTGGCTTTGCTAAAGAAGCCTTTTTTGAACCAGTTGCTGTCGGTATTTTCAAAGCTTCCGTCGTCGAGGTAGAAGGCTCCACCCTGGTTTTCCCACTCTCGCTGGTAAAGAGGAGTGGCAGCACCATTGAAGAACGAATAATGGGCGAGGTTGACGGTGCCTTTGCTTTCGTTGCTGAAGGTGATTTTTAGCTCGAGTGACCATGGGGCTCCAGCTTGGGTGGCGTCTTCAACCAGTCGCCAACGTTTGGTGATTTTCAGGCCGGCGGGGGTGCGTGCCTCGCAGTAAATGGTGTTGGGTTCTGCCTTATTGTCCTTAAGGTCGTAGTGAAGGGCGAGAAACTCATCGACACCTTCGCCGATTGCTCCGATGGCGGCCGGGGCATCGGCGTTGAGGATGATGTGCTCGGTTTTCGAGCCAACGGCCATCTGGTTGAGTAGCTCTACCGATTTAATGCCGCCACCACGAGAGGTCAGGGTGAATTTCACCTCGTCTTTACCATTTTTCTGAGAAGTGAGGTACTTGATTTGTTCACCGACCTCTTCGACGAAGGGTTCGCGTTTCAGCCCTGCGGTGTTTGTTGGGGCTTCCCCTGTTTCGCCGGTATCGGGTGATGCAGCCTTGCCTTGATCGGCTTGTTCACTGCTTTCCGGTTTGTCCTGATTTTGGGTCGGGGGTGGGGTTTTGGGCATCCACGCGTAATTGAGAACGAGCAGAATGCTACAGATTGTGATGATGATCCATCCTTTGCGGTCCATGATGTATGAAGTCGTTGGTTATTGGTTGATTAAAAAAATTGAGAGAAGCGGTTACGAGTGGTGTTTGTGTTTCGGTGGAACCGGGTCTTCACCACATTTTCCCCACGGGTGACAGCGGCAAATCCTGCAAATACCGAGCCAAGAGCCACGAAAAGGTCCATGGATTTCCACGGCCTGAAGAAAATAGTTTGAACAGGTCGGGTGAAAACGGCAGCCGCTGTTGGGGCCGCTGATGGCTTTGAGCACCGGATTGAGCCATTTCTGGTAGATGCGGATTCCACAGAAGATGAGAGTGCTGATGATTTTCGCAAGCAGTTTCACTGATCGTCACGGCTGGGAAGAGGGGTTGTGCTCAGGGGGAGCGGCGGGTTGTAGAATTCCGAGTCGCCGGGCTTGTTTCAGCCAGTCGTGTTCGAGCTGTTCGAAGGTGGCTTCTGGTGCGCGCCAGCGGAGGATGGTGACGATGTAGCGTTTTCCCTGGATGCTGTCGAGGTGTTTAGCCTGGATGTGGTGGATCCGGCGCCTTAAACGGTTGCGGGTGACGGCATTGCCCACTTTACGGGTGACGATGACACCGGCTTTGTGATGAGGGAGCTTCTCGTCTCCGAGTGTGCTGAGAACCAGATAGGGGCCACCTTTTGCCTGGCCGTGTTGGCGGACAGTGGAAAACTCCGCATGACGCGTCATGCTGAATTTTCTCGCGAGGCGCATGGTGGTTCTGAGCTTGGGGTCCGTGCTGCTGAAGGTGCTGATCGCTTGATGCAGAAAACGGCCACATGTTCTGTGACCGTAAATCTGATACCGACCTGCGGCCTTTGATGCCGGAGGAGGGGTGGAGTTTTGTTTGGGTAATCGAGATTACCCCCTCCGGGGGGAAGCGTCCGTAGCTTAAGCGGCTGTGGTGTGCTGCTTAATGTGGCGCTTGTATTGGATTTCGGCACCTTTAGGAAGCAGGCGCTTACGGCCTTTGGCACGACGACGACGGAGGCAGTCGCGGCCAGCTTTGGTGCTCATACGTGCGCGGAAACCGTGTTGGCGTTTGCGGACTCGCTTGGAAGGTTGGTAAGTGCGTTTCATGATGAAAGACGTAAGTTAATGGTGAAGACTGATGAGCGGCTGCTTTCGCTCAACATGAGCGCCTGGCCGGTAAATCGCATCGGTGCGGGCGCGCAAACTAGAGAATTTTTGTGTCTTGTCAACCCAGCATTCATCAACTTGGCCAATTTTCTTAAAAAAATTTGCCTGACAGGCCTAATTCGTGCTAATTCATCGTTCAGGATGCCTGAATTGAGAACAAAAAACATGCTGGCTGAGCCTCATCGCGAAGTCAGGGTTGAGCCGGCAACCATTGAGGACTTGTCTGAGTTGGTTCAATTGGTTGCTGAGCTGATGTCCCAGCAGGGGGACTTCGACCCCGACCGCAGCGCTCATCAGCGTGGACTTTCGTTGATTTTAGAGCAACCGAACCGCGGCCGTATCTTTGTCCTGCGCAACGATGATCAAATTTTTGGTATGGTGAACCTGTTGTTCACGATTTCCACTGCCTTGGGCGGTTTGGTGATCTTGATGGAGGACTTGGTGATTCACCCGAACCACCGTGGCCAGGGGTATGGTGCGATGCTGCTCGATTATGTCGTGGATTTTGCCAAAAAGAAAAATTTTAAACGGATCACCCTCTTAACGGATAAAATGGGGGCGGAGTCGCAGCATTTCTTTAAAAAAGAAGGATTTGAATATTCCCACCTCGTCCCGATGCGCAAGGTGATCGAGTGAGGGGCGGCCGCATGGTATGGCGGGGCTGGAAGGAAATGACGTGGCGAGAGCGGAAGGTTTATTGTATGAAGGTCCGATATTTGATCCTATCTCTGCTTACTCTAGCTCAGTCTCCCTTGCTTTTTGGTGATGAGCCCACCTTGTTTTCATTTCTCCCCGTTTCAGGAGGTGCGCGTTTGAAGCATTGTTCGGAGTACACTCCGTCGGGTTCGCAGTGGGGACCAGGCATGAACGAGAAAAATGTTTTTCATCATCAGCTCAGCTGGGGCGACGCTGACCGGGGTTGGAAAATGCGGATCGGTAAAGGCGGGCAGATTTATTCTTTGATCGGGCCATTTGGTGAGGCGATGCCACCACAGATTCACAAGGGATCGGAATGGAATGATGAGGTGTGGCAATTGGTTTCCGTCTGTTCCTCCAAAAATGATGCTACTCTGGTAAAGGTGGGTTCTCAGAAGAAACGGCCATTGGCCTATTTCATCCATGGGTCTGGAATTTATAAACGAGATCCGCAATGTATGGATGCTTTTTATAATCCTATTCTCGCTGAGAGCGTATCGCCATCATCGTATGCGATCTTGAACTGGGGCCAGCATGCCCACGTTCCTAGTATCCACCGCTCCAGCGCGCTTTATTATACCCGGATGAATGTGCTTCAAGACGGGACCATCGAGTTGAACTACGCCATCCACAATTTTGGGAGCGACCTGTTGGATTATTTCAATACCCCCTGGGGGGGTGTCAGGCACTCTGCTTTACCAACTCATCTTTTATCGCGTCCTGAGGGCGGGTATGCGCCAACTGAATTTGTTTCCTTTGGTGGGGATGGCATTATCGATGCCAACCAATCGGGTGGGTGGAGTGGCTTTTTT
The DNA here is from genome assembly GCF_013391475.1 of Oceaniferula marina. Lineage (NCBI taxonomy): Bacteria > Pseudomonadati > Verrucomicrobiota > Verrucomicrobiia > Verrucomicrobiales > Verrucomicrobiaceae > Oceaniferula > Oceaniferula marina. Next base: position 33,483 of record NZ_JACBAZ010000002.1, read on the forward strand.
ACCCGGAATGCTCCCGAGGCATGGGGTGTTGCCCTCGTTTTCGGAAACAGTGAACAAAATCAGAAAGCGGTCAAATTGCGTTACCGTTGGGGGTATGCCGGGGGAAAGAAAAACGCCCGGGACTATTTTGTCTCCGTGGTCAATCCCCGTGTGCCCGTTGGTAAAAACCAAACGTTGAACGTTCGAATCTATATAATCGTTGATCAGCTTAAAAATATCAGTAGACGCGCTGAGGACTTGATCCCAAAAACGAGATATCATGTGAGCTCCTTGGAGAAATCACCTCCGCTGACTGTGGAGTGTGAAGCTGAAAATTATGTCGGAAAGCTACAGCTTTCCGCATGGCCAACGGCTGGGAGTCGTCCACTGTTCCTCGTCAGGCAGCGTGCGACAGGGAAGACGTTTGTTACCGACGATTTGTATGCCTTTGCTTCACGAGATGATTTTTCCCCTTACCACCCTGCTTATAAGGGCCGTGCACCCGTGGTCCGACCCTATGACGGTAAAACCGAGTATCTCAAACTTCTCGGATTCGCTGGTGATGACTTCAGCTTGAAGATGCCGGGTCATGACGGGGCCCATCACAGTGATCCTTCGGGCTCATCCCCCCAAGAGAACAGCTTACACGGTATCAGGCGATAGCTTGTTGGCCCGTTGTACACTGAATCCACGGCGTCGGCTCATGCTGCTGGGCGCAGTGAACAGCTACCTTACCCAGGCCGCAGCGCTGCAGGGACTCGGAAACCACGCGGGAGGCGATGTGTGGGCAGTTGCAGTCCGAGCTGAGATGACTGAGCATCACGTTCTCCAGCCGTTCGCAGGCGATTTCCTCTAAAAACTCAGCCGTTTGGGTGTTGGAGAGGTGGCCGTGGCGCGAGGCAATCCGTTGTTTGGTTGCCCATGGTCGTTTGGTATCGCGCTCGAGTAGGGTTTCGTCGTAATTGGCTTCGATATAGATGGCGTGGCTACCGCGGAGTTGCTCACGCATCAGGTGGGTGACATGGCCGACGTCGCTGACCATGCCGAGCTGGACACCATGACCTTGCAGGACAAAGCCGACGGGTTCCGCGGCATCGTGTGGGATTTTAAACGCCTGCACTTCGAAATCGCCGAGGGAAAACGTCTGGCCGCTTTGGAACACCCGCCATGGGATGTCACTTTTCATTTTGTATTCCAGAGCTTCCCGGGTGAAGGCGTTGGCAAAAATGGGGATCGAGCGTTTGCGTAGCAGGACGTCAATACCTCGGGCGTGGTCGCTGTGTTCGTGGGTCACCAGAATGCCGTCGAGGTCATCAGGGGACACCCCCAGCTGCTCCATTCTCAGGACGACTTGTTTGGCACTCAGCCCGGCATCCACCAAAATCCGGGTATTGCCACAGCGTAGCAGGGTGGCATTCCCCCCACTTCCGCTTCCGAGCACAGCCATCTGAATCATGCCCGCGAGTATCGGTTGAGTGAGGTCTTGATTCAAGGTGGAATTGCTTGTTAGCCGGAATAAGCGTTGGTTTCAGGGTCAGGGCTCCTCCATTAGGGGGATTATCTCGGTGGTGCCTGCGGCGCTGACAGGATGGTCAGGATTTTTTAAGATTTTACAGGATTCTTAGAGGTGCCCTTGAATTTTCAAAGATCAAGGTTGGTCCAAAACCTGTCGCTTACTTCTTAAAAAATCTTGTACATCCTCTTCAATCATGTAAATCCTGTCAGCGCCGCAGGCTGTTAGTCCTTAGTGTATTCTCCCTGGTGTCAGTGTCCGAGGTGCGTGCTTGACCTGATGAGTTGATACTTTAGCCTGTTTGATTAGATGATAAACCAATGGGAGAGAGCGAGCTGGCTGCTATGGGGGGTATTTGCCTTTAGTTGCTTGCTAGGGGCCTGCACTCGTTTGCCTACGGACTACCCGAAGACGGTTTCGCATGCCTGGCAGCAGCCGGAAACATCTCGGGTGGGTGGATTATTTGAACGGGAGGCGGCAAAACACCCGGGGAAATCCGGATTTCAGGTGATTCCGGACAACCGGCGAGCATTTACTGACCGGGTGGCATTGGCCGAGTTTGCGGAAAAGACGCTCGATGTGCAGTATTACATGTGGAACAACGATACCATTGGGAAAACTCTGGCAGAGCGTGTGATTGCGTCAGCGGACCGGGGCGTCAGGGTCCGTTTTCTGGTGGATGATATCAATCTGAAGCGTCGGGACAGCCTGGCTGCGGCGATGTCCGCGCATCCGAAGATCGAGGTGCGATTGTTCAATCCGGCACTTCATCGCGAGTGGAAGATGCTGGAGGCGGGGCTGAGCTTTAAGCGCATGAATAAAAGGATGCACAATAAAGTGATGATCATGGATAACGCCTGCGCTATCATTGGTGGGCGCAACATTGGGGATGAATACTTTGGCGTGCACCCCGAATTCAATATGCGGGATCTGGATATCGTGGCGGTGGGGCCCATTGTCAGGGACATTTCCCACAGCTTTGATGAGTTTTGGAACAGCGTGGCTGCGATCCCGATTGAGGTTCTCGTTGATGAGCCATCCGATATGGAGGATTTTAAACGCTCCCTGGCTCTGTTGAAGAAGCAGGTGGCGCAGGCGGATTACCCTTTTTCTCTGGATCGCGATCTGAAAAGCCTTGAGGCAAATTTGAGCGGGATTAGCCGCAACCTGATTTGGGCTCGCGGTGAGGTGTTCCATGACAGCTTCCGCTCGATGAAAGAAGCCGGGCGTGGCGAAACCGTTCTGGAGCAACTGCACCGGGAGGTGTCTTCTGCGCAGCGTGAAATATTCGTCGAGTCTGCTTATTTTGTGATGAGAGACCCCGGGGTTGAAACTGCCGGCTCGTTGGAGAAACGTGGTGTCAGGATACGCGTGTTGACCAATTCCCTGGCATCCAATGATGTGATCGCCGCGCAGGCTGGATACCGGAAGCATTCGCAAGCATTGCTCGCGTGCGGTGTGGAACTTTATGAGTTGAGGCCGGATGCAGCAGTGGTGAAAGCGGATGTCATGGGAGATCGGAAACATGCCCGCACGAGCTTACACACCAAGGCTCTGGTGATCGACGGCAACCGTGCCTTTGTCGGTAGCTACAACCTGGATCCGCGCTCGGCTGAGATTAACTCTGAGATCGGCTTGATGGTTTACAGCCCGGTTTTTGCCGGGAAAGTTCGTGATTATTTAAATCAGGGGGTGAAGCCCGAAAACGCTTACCGGGTGAGCCTGACGAAGCGAGGGAGGCAGCAGTGGCAAACCCAGGTGGATGGCCGAGTCCATACCTGGTCGCGCGAGCCAGAAACCAATGCCTGGACCCGCTGGAAATCGAAGATGTTTGGTTGGTTGCCGATTGAAAGCCAGCTGTAAGCCTAATGCGCCCGGCGGTCTATCCGGACATTGGCTCATTTCACTGGATGACATCTCAGGATTAGCGTATAGGTTTTGGTATGGTGACACCGGATATTGATGGCGTTGAAATTTTGGGCCTGATTGGAAAAGGCGCTTGTGGCTCGGTGTTTGTTGCCCGCCGGCTAGAGGGTTCTGCCGCTGCGGGGGAATACTGCGCAGTCCGCGTGCTGAACCCGGTGGCCGTCAATGTTTCTTTGGTTGAAAAGATGTTAGAACGGGCCGAGGGAGACCAATGCCCGGAAGGTATGGGGGCCGTGGAAATCAAACAACTGGACGGAAGTTCGGGGTCCGTGGTTCTGGTGATGCCATTGTTAGCGGATGTGACGGTGGCCGCCGGTAAGGAAACCACGCTGGACGTTTCACCCCGAAACTTGGATATCCGGATGTCTGGCCCCGAACTTGGAACCTGGGAAGACCGCTGGGACTTGATTGAACGTATCGCCCGGTCCCTTGCCAGTATGCACCAGCATCATGTGCCGCACGGGAATATCAAACCGAGCAATATCTTTTTTGATGATGCTGGAGAGGTCGTGTTGACCGATTGTACCATGGGCTACATGCCTGGTGTCGGGGTTCCTCCGTATACCAATGCCTTGCTTTATGCACCTCCGGAACAGTTGACCGACCCCAGCGGATACACCTCTGGAAAAGGGTATGGATGGGATGTGTATGCCTTTGGCATGCTCGCATTCCGCTTGCTGACCGGGTGTTTGCCCGATTGTGATTCCACCCGTAAAAAAAGGGGGAAGGGGAAAGAATCGATGACGCCGGTTCAGAATGATCTCGACCGTCTTATGCAAGATGTGGAAACCATGCCTCTTGACCGTTGGTTGACACGTAGTTCGGAGGCCTTGGAGGTGGAGCGTCGCAACCTCATCGCCCGTTGCTTGGAAATCGACCCGAACAAGCGGTTTTCTGATCTCAACGACCTTCTTCATGTTTGGCATGATCTTGCGATTGAATCGGATGTGATCGATGCGCGGCAGGAGCTTCACGATGTGAAGGAGAGCCAGCGCAAGGTTTCGCTAGCAGGAGTTGCCTTGGCTGTGTTGGCAAGTGCTGCCCTGATCGCTGCCGCTGTTCTGGCATACCAGTGGAACCAGGCAAAAACCAATTGGGCTCGTTCCGAGCAGCATGCTGCCGACCGTATCAGTGCACAGGAAAAGCAACATCAGGAAAAGCTGAGCGTGCAAAATGAAAAGCTGCGGGAAATAGAAAAACGAATGGCGCGGGCGATCGAAGATCAAGAGCTTGCCGAACGGCGGGAACAAAAACATAAGGATCAGTTGATTTCGTTAGGTGTTGCGAACGATCATTTGTTAGCTTGGATGATGCGGGACCACAGTAAGGAGCTACCTGAGTTGCAAAAGTCGGGGTCCGCGAGGGACATTCTGATTCAAGAGTTACAACAATTTTTAAAACTAACCGAGGATGGTGAACATTTTCAAGAGGTGAGGGCCAGGATCATGATGCAGCTGGCTGAGTTACGGGTGCACAAGAGGAAGCCCGTCGAGGCGGATGTTCTTTTGGATCAGGCGGTGGCCGCGTGGCAGGCCGCTGGGATTGAAGAGCCCGGGCATGCTTACCGGGTGGCCCGGGCACGAGCAGCTTGTTTGATTCAGGCCCTGGACCAAAACCAAAACGATTTGGCGAAACGCTTACTACCAAAAGCCAGGGTCGCGGCGATGACCAACCAGAACGACCAGAGTGTGGAGGCAAAACGGTTGAATGCCGTACTGCATGTCATTGACGGCAGGATGCTTGAATCGACCGACCCGGCGAAAGCTTTGCAACATTTTGAACAGGCAATCAAGGGGATGCAGGGGGTTCACCGGACCTTGACCGAGCATGTCACCGTGCGCTCTGACTTGGCACGGTTTCAACTCGAGGCGGCTAAACTGGCTGGTTCAATGAATCAGGTGGAGGATGCTACACGGCTGCGCGGTGATGCCGCCAAGTCGCTGGAAACGTTATTGCAAAAGAACCCACACCTGAAGATGCCCAAAATCCAGTTGGCAAAAATCCACATCATGGCTGCCACGGCTGAAATTCAGGAAGGACAGGATGTGCAAGGTGCCCGGAAGCTGGATCAGGCTGAGGCTTTGCTTAAGTCCTTGCCGGCCGGGGATCATACTCCGGACGGAGCGAATATGCAGCGAGCCGCGGCGATGGGCTTACGTGCCGTTCTCCTCCGCGATGCGGGAAAGGCATCGGAGGCCAAGCGCACCTTGAACGCTGCCATTGCATTGGTGGATGAGGTGGTTCGACAGGAGAACCAAAGGGAATCACCCAGTAACGAGCCCTTGTACCGCCTGGCTGTTTTGAACTGGCAGTTGGCTGGCATCATGGGTGACGGTGGCAATCGTCAGGCTGAGCTTAAGCAGGGGAAACAAGCTGCGGAGCTGATGGAGAGTTTGCTGAAAGGAGGGGCCGGAACCCACGACACCGGGATGCGCCGGGCTCTGGGATACCTGTATGGGGATCTGGGTCATACGGCTGCATTGATTGGCAACCGCTCCCTTGCCCGCGATTACTATCAACAGGCGGCAAAAACCTGGCAGAGTCTGATTGAAAAAAACGGCAAGCAGGACGAATACCTTGACGGGTTGAAGTGGAGTGAATCCAGATCCCGTGAAATGGAAAAGTGAGTAGGTCTTGCTTTACCGATCGATGTGGCTATTTTCATAGCTATGAAAAACTCCCGCATGCAATCGATTTATCAGCCAATCCGATCGTCCTGGCAATGGATGGAGGGTGGCAAATGGCAGCCGCTGTTGGCGGTTCACCTGATTGTATTGTTAGCATCGGCTGCGGTTCTGACTCCGTTGAGTGGTCTGATTGTGCGTTCCGTGGTGGCCTTCTCCGGGCAGGAGGCTTTAAGTGATACGGAGATTGCTTCGTTTCTACTGAGCCCTGGAGGGGCGGTGGCCGGGATGTTACTCGGAGCCTTGCTCTTGACCTTTGCGATTTGGGGATACGCGGCGTTATTGGTTCCCGTGTATGCGATCCAGACCGGTGGTCGTGCCAGTCTGGCGGCTACACTTGCCCGGGTGCTTGCCTGTGCTCCCTCCTTGTTTCGCTTATCGCTGCGGGTGATGATCCGTTACCTCCTGATTTTCTTGCCATTTGCCGCAGTGATCGGATTGACCTACTGGCTACTGCTTTCGGGTTACGATATAAATTATTACCTCGCGGAAAAGCCACCTGAGTTTTTTGCTGCCCTGGCGATTGCGGGTGTGGTGTTGGTTTTGTTGGGGGTTATTTTGATCCAAGTCACGATCTCATGGTTTTACGCTCTGCCCTTGGTCTTGTTTGCTCATGAATCTGCAAAACAGGCCAAACGACATAGTGTCGAGCTGAGTTGCGGACAACGGAAGTCGATCGCCCTTTGCCTGGCGCTCTGGCTGTTCGGGACTCCGGTATTGAACATGCTGCTCACGGCTCCGTTGAACTGGCTCGTCGGTTGGTGGGTGCCTCAGCTGGCTGACCGTTTACCAATGTTGGCATTGGTGTTGGGTGGCGGCTTACTGCTCAACGGTTTGCTGTCCTTTGTGCTTGGTTTTGTGGCGCTATCCCTGCTGGCGCACCGTAATATTGAAATGTTCCGAGATCTCGATCTGGGGGAGACCTTGCCGGTGGTGGATCAGGCTGAGCAGAACGCTGGGCATCAACGGGTTCGTATTCCTTTGGGGGACAAACTGTTGTTAGTTCTGGGCTTGTTGGTGGTCATGCTCGCCGGGGTGCTGTGTTACCGTTGGGTGAATACGATCGAATTGAAGGATGATGTGTTGGTGATTGCCCACCGCGGGTCATCGCTTGAGGCTCCTGAGAATACCATGGCAGCGATCCGCAGCGCAGTCGAGGCGGGCTCGGATTGGGTGGAAATCGATGTGCAGGAAACGGCCGACGGCAAGGTGGTGGTGTTCCATGACAGTGATTTCAAACGGGTTGGAAGCAATCCGCTCACCATCTGGGATGCCCGCTCCGAGCAGTTGCCAGGGATTGATATCGGCTCTTGGTTCGATCCGACATTTGCTTCCGAAACCACACCCAGCCTTCGGGAAGTTTTGCAGCTTTGCCGGGATAAATCCGGGGTGTTGATCGAGTTAAAATACTACGGGCATGACAAGCAACTCGAGCAACGTGTGATTGACATCGTAGAGCAGGAATCGATGCAAGACCAGGTGATGGTGATGTCATTGAGTTATCCCGCGGTGCAGAAAGTTCGCAAGCTCAGACCTGAGTGGAAAGTCGGTTTACTCTCCACGGTGGCCATCGGAGACATCACCAGTCTGGATGTCGACTTCCTCGGGCTCAACAGCCGGGCCGCCACCAAGCGCCTGATCGATCGGGCGCACCGGAATGGGATCGATATCTTCGTCTGGACCGTGAACGACCCCATCGATATTTCGACCATGACCAGCCGGGGCGTGGACGGTCTGATCACCGATGCCCCGGCACGTGCCTTTTCTGTTCTGGAGCAGCGCAAGGAGCTGAACCCCAGTGAGCGGCTCATGCTGGAGCTGGCGCATATCTTTGGCCGTCGCTCGAAGGCTATTGAGCAGTAGTGGCCGCAGCGGCCATCACCTTGGCGTAGGCTTGGGCACCCTCACTCAGTTGGGCGAGGGGGATTTGGGCGGTTCTACCGGCTTTGTTGATGGTAATGAACAAGGTGGCCTTGCCATTGACGGTTTCGATTTTGGCAAAATGGCCGTAGTAGCTGCTCGTCCCTCCTTTTTGTAACCAAATGGGTGTGGTATCCGAGGCGGGTTTTGGCAACTTGCCGGTTTGGGCCTGGTCGATGATCTTTTGTAGGGTGGTGAATGCTTGCGGTGTCGAGAGGCGAAGGTAGGGCATCTTGGCCAGAACCTGGCTCTGGTCAGGCGTGCTGAGCACAACCTTGGGTACATTGCTGCCCATGTTGCCAGCTCGGAGCGATCCATACACAAGCGGGGAGAGGGATTCGAGTTCTCCTTTTTTGGTGCTGTTGACGTAGACCAGCGTCGCTTGTCCTTTGAGTTTGGTAAAAGCAGTCAAACTGACTGTGTCGCAGAGACTTCACGTGGATCCCGGATCCGTATAAACGAAGGCAAGAAGTGATTTTTTTTCTTCTGCCTTGGATTGTGCCTGATCGAGTTGATCAATCGGATAAACGTGTTCAGGCACCTTGAAGCCGCCCATGGCGGGCATCGCCAAGAGGCAGAGGATGAGAAGCTTTCTAACGATAATCATAGGTGTGGAGATCGGAGCTTATTGTTCAGCCAATTCCTCCGCCCGTTGCCGGCTTTTTTCAGAGAGGTGGCTGGTTGAGAAGGTGACGGTTTGGCCGTTGGCCTTTTTGAGTGTGATGTTATCGCCTGTGAGGGAAACGAAGGTAGCCTGCATGGATTTACCGTTTTGAGCGCTTTCCCAAGTTTCTTCCGCGAACGTTGGTGTGCTTTTCGTCGTCTCAGCTTCTTGGGCGATGGAGGATGCCCCTCCGAGAAGTTTGGCATATGCTTGGGCCCCTGAGCTGAGTGTCTCTAATGAAATAGTGGACTCCTTACCGGTTTCTTTCATTTTGAGGACCACGCTTGGACCTTTGTTAGGGTGATCCATAAGTTTGATAAAGGTCCCATTGTATCCCCGCGTGGTGTTTTTAAGGTTCCAACGCGGGACGATGGTATGATCCGCGACGGGAGGATTACCATCGAGCGCAGCTTTGACAACTTTACTGCTGGCCGAATACTCCTTACTGGATTTCAGCTGTTTGTAGGACATCTTCGCATAGACCGTCATTTGATCCGGAGAGGTGATCACTGCCTTGGGAATGGTCATGCCAAGTTTCGGGTGTTGCAGGCTCCCAAGCACCAGCGGGGAGAGCAACTCGCGACCGCTTTTCGAGTGACTGCTGACGTAGACCAGAACCGAGTGTCTTTTGAACTTCTTGAATGCTTCCAAACTGGCAGCGTTACAAGGGCCTCAGGTCGAGCCAGAATCGGTATACACAAAGGCCAGGGCCTTGTCGTCTTTTTCCGCCTTGGATTTCGCTTCTTCCAGCTGCTCGGTCGTAAATACCGAAGATGGAACTTTGAAACCGGCGAGGGAGAAGTTCGCGCTTAGTCCGAACAAAACGCAAGCGAGTAGCATTCTGGGTAAGATCATACTGGTGTTCTATCTGCCATGACCAGCCAGCTTGTCAACGCCTATCTGATAGCCGGTTTGATTTATAGGATTGACTGAAAGATAGGGGTGGTGATGCCGTATTTCTCAGACTATCAAAGCTTTGTATAAGGCTTTGTGTTTTATTCGGTTTGAGCCAGGTTTTCTTTATTTAGCTTATTTTTAGCCATGGCGTATTACATTTTGTAAGCCGGGTTGGAACTTGCCTTTTATCCTGTGGGGCCGGGATTTTGAATCCATTTTACAGCGGCAGGAAGAATAGCGTCGGGAGAATAATTTCATTCAGATGTTAAGATATTGAGTTCGTTTGCAGTGTATGTGGTATGGGTGAGCCTTTTTTAGGCTTAAGCATTAAAAACACACACAATATCATGAAAAATACTATTTTGAAATTCAGCAAACGTATGAAACTTGCACATCTACAAAGGATGGTAGTAGGCAGTTTCGCCATATTCGGGGCAGTGGCAGCTCAGGTTAATGCGGCAACCCCATTACCCGACGATTTAAAACTTGTGATAGATGTTCAGGACTCCGGAACGTCAACGACGTATCAACAAACCTTGCATCTGCACAAGCGCTCGGTTCGAGCGCCAGGATTCGTACTCTACACATGGGATGCGACCAATGGTTACGTGGCACAACCCACTCCCGAGGTTCGGACATTTAAAGGAACGATCGGAGAAAATTCCAATGCGCTGGTGTTTGCTTCAATCAACGCGGATAACCAATTAAAAGCATCTTGTATTGATATGGAGTGGGGGCACGGTCGCCGATGGTCGGTTAGTGGTTTGGACGTTTCGGCACAGCTCGGCAGTCCTCAAACAGCTGACCCAATGCCCAGTCAGCCTGTGGCCGCCCCATCCAATGGATCGGCGGGCACTCCGACCGTTGGTCCAAAGGTTCCGACGGGTACGTCGGCTGGCGGAGTCCCCTATGGCGGGATTGTCGAGGCTGAACTGGGGATGGATTGCCCGGTTGCTGCTTACACTCGTAATGGACAAAATCTGGATAACGTCCTCGCCCACTATGAGGTGGACCTCATGTTGTGGGAGCTGATGATGGCTCGCGATTTAATGGTTCGTGTTGTGGTTCCAACAATTGTGATCCGCACAGAGAACTTTTACTCATCGGATCCGGGTAACACCTCATTGGGTGAACTCAAAGCTGCTTGGTTGGATACCAACGCACCCCTGGTGTCACGTGGTTGGGATAATGTTTGGTCTTCGGAAGGTTACTATGCATGGTCTGGTGTGGGTCAGGACGAAAGCTCGGTTTCAGCTGGAGCGTTGTATCATGAAATTGCGCATAACTGGACTGCATATCACCTAGGCTATATGGCCGATACGATGGGTGGTAACAAACCCGTGATTGGACCGCGGACTGCGGATACCATGTTGAATAAGCGTCAGGAAGCCATTGATGAAAATAAGCTTCCGGCTGGAACATATACTGATCCTCTTCCTCCGCATACCTATGTTGATGTGGCATTGACCTCAATCAATACCGCCATTGATATCGATGTGTTGGCGAATGACCACGATGCCAACGGAGATTCTATTTCTGTCGTTAGTCATACCACCACGACGGTGCCAGGAGGCAGTGTGACCTTGAATGGAGATGGCACTCTGCATTATGTTCCACCGACAGGTTATGTGGGGAAGGACATGATTGTGTATACGGTGCAGGATGATTCGCCGATGTCTTTAAAGACCCGCGACGTGGTACATATTGAAGTGGTGAATAATGGACTGATGGTGCACTATGATATGGAAGATGCTACGGGGACACTTGCATCAGATGTTTCAGGCGTTGGTATTGCGGGTGATTTGAATGGTGCTGACTTTGCCACGGATTCGGTGGTATCTCCGCTAGGAAAAGGAATACGCGCGGATGGAACACAGAGTGAAAATCATACCGAAAATGGAGACTGGAGCGGGATCCTGATGGGCTCAGGCAACGTGATGCCCATCACTCTGAATCCCAGCCGTGAGGCCTCACCATTCGAACAGGAATATAACCAACATAGCGCGTTTTATGACATCATGGATGGCAACTACACCTTTGCCACTTGGTTCTGCGCCGAGAGTTTTGACAATGCCGATTACCCACAAGGAGGCGGTTATGGTGCTTATATTGCGGCGCGGAGATGGCACCCTGAGACGAAAGTCGGTTGGGATCTCTATGCACAAAATAATACGGTGGGGATGCACTGGCATGTTTTTGACGGAACGAAGACCATCGAGCATCTGAGCGCCAGCTACCCGTTGACGGAAGGGAAATGGTATCATATCGCGGCCGTGTTTGACCGTGCGACTGATGAAATCCGTATTCTGGTCAATGGTCAGATCGTGGCAACCCGGACTAACGCATTTGCAGGCACCAATGGAGTCATTTTCAATGGTCGGGCTCCGCTGGCTTTGGGTGAATTCAGCAATAGGAAGATGTGTTTCGATGATGTGCGTATCTATTCCAAGGCACTCACGACTGCAGAAACACAAGCACTCGTTGATTTGGCGGATTCAGGAAAGGCGCGTTTTATAGAAAGCACTGTGCAGCACAGCTCATATGTGGATACGTTTTTTAATCAATCTCTCGTGCCAAATATTTGGAGTGAAGGATATGGTCCTCTGAGCTACGAAATTCTTTCTGGTCCGGCATGGCTTACTGTCGATAGCACAGGATCTCTTCTGGGTACGCCTGAATCGGGTGATTCCGGATTAAATACGTTCACCATTCAGATGACCGATAAGAATGGCAGCACGGACACGGTGACGCTTGAGATCAACGTCCCCACCGTATCGACAGTGAATCGGATTGCCCACTGGAAATTGGATGACGGCAGTGGCACGACTGCGACCGATGAAACAGGCAACTATGATGGCACTCTCAGTGGACCGACATGGACTGCTGGAAAGGATGGAGGGGCGCTCTCTTTCAACGGTGTTAGTGATCAAGTGACTTGCGGAGTCATTCCTGCGACCTCACAAATGACTTTTGCAGGCTGGATCAACCCTGCTTCTACCTCGGGGATACAAGCGATCTTCGGCAAACCGGGATCTTTTTCAATCAGTTTAAATGGCTCAGCACTTCGCTATACCAAGCCAGGAGTGGCGGACTACGGTTCCAGCGGGCTGAGTCTGGCTGCTGGTGTTTGGCAACACATTGCAGTGACGATCAACGGTTCAGAGTTGCGCTTCTACAAGGATGGGGTGCTGCTGAGTCAGTCAAGCTGTTCTTACCCTAATAATAATGGGAACAACGTCTTGCTCGGAAACAATCAATATAGCCAGTTCTATGGCGGCTTGTTTGATGATATGCAAATGTTTGATGTCGCACTCAGTCCAGATGAAGTGGGTGCGCTTCATGCCAGCTATTCAGCTGGAACTCCAGCAAGTGCTCACTGGAAGCTGGATGAAGGGAGCGGTGCAACGGCGACCGATGAAATGGGAAGCTATGACGGCACCATCAGTGGCGCGACCTGGACCACCGGTAAAGATGGTGGAGCTCTCTCTTTCAACGGAACCAGCGATCAAGTGACTTGCGCCTCGGTTCCTTCATCGTCACAAATGACATTCATGGGCTGGATCAAGCCCGATGATACTTCGGGCAATCAGGCCTTGTTCGGAAAGTCCCAGTCATTTTCCATTAGAATGAGCGGCTCTGAGCTCGAGTATACGAAACCGGGAGTCGGGGATTATAAATCTAGTGGTGTGGGTCTGATTTCCGGAGAATGGCAGCATGTGGCAATCAGTATCAATCAATCTGAGTTGAGTTTCTACAAAAACGGTGTGCTGGTTTATCAGAGAACTTGTTCCTCACCTAACGAGAATACAAACAGTGTTTTGCTTGGAAACAATCAATATAATCAACGCTTTGGTGGCTTGCTGGACGATCTTCGTATTTACGATATTGTCCTGCACCCGTTTCAAATTCAATCGATCTACAACGGCTACGAGGATCCGATGATTAACGAAGCGCCAACGGCTAACGATACGAATGGCAGTGTGGCAGAAAATGCCGGAGTCGGAGCCGCCGTGGCAACGGTCACCGCGACCGATCCGAATGTGGGAGACACTCTCAGTTATGCGATCACCGCGGGAAATGGAGGCGGCGAGTTTGCTATCAACAGTGGTACAGGAGAAATTACCACAACAACAGCATTGAACTATGAAACGATGGCTAGCTATAGCCTGACGGTCACGGTCACGGATGATGGCGCCCCCGTACTTAGCGACACCGCAACGGTTACGGTGAATGTCACCAACGTCAACGAAGCGCCAACGGCCATGGACTCTGTAGGCAGCATCGCGGAAAATTCAAGTGCCGGAGCAGCCATCGCCACCGTTACTGCCAGTGACCCTGATGCGGGTGACTCACTCGCTTATGCAATCACGGCAGGAAATAGTGGTGGATTCTTCGCTATCGACTCCAACGGTAACGTGACCACCACCGGTCCGCTGAACTATGAAGCAGGCAGCCAGTATGTGCTTGGCGTGACCGTTGTCGATGGGGGAGGTTTAAACGACACCGCGACGGTTACGGTGAATGTCACCAACGTCAATGAAGCGCCAACGGCCTCAGACGTGGTAGGCAATGTTGATGAAAATGGCTCAGCGGGAGCAGCTGTAGCTACGGTGTTAGCAAGTGATCCTGATGCTGGGGCTTCACTCAGCTATGTGATTGTCTCAGGAAACGATAGTGGACTCTTCGCTATTGATTCAGCGGGTAATATAACAACAACCGCAGCTCTCGATTTTGAAGACCTGAGTCAGTATCTTCTTACCGTTACGGTTTCGGACGGAGCTTTGGATGATACGGCCCAGGTGACGATTAACGTCAATGATGTCAACGAAGATCCCGAATTTACCGTCGACACAATCGACCTTGTTGATGCCTTGGACAGCACGGCCTACACAGGTCAAACTCTGGCGGGTTCCGCAACGGATGTCGATCAAGGCACCAGCTTTAGTTTCTCCAAGGTGTCAGGCCCGGCTTGGTTGCTTCTTGCTGCTGATGGAGCTCTTTCAGGAACGCCAAGTTCCAGTGACCTTGGTGCTAATGTTTTTGTCGTCGAAGTTAGTGATGGCAACGGGGGCACGGATACCGCAACACTCAACATTGAGGTGTTGGATAAGCGGCTCACGACAAGTTTTGCCAACTACTGGTCGAGTTATGCTTGGAGCCGGGTAGTGGATGGAGATGTGAACACCTTTGCCTGGACGCATGGCTCGGCGCAGGTCGATGATCATTTCACCATCGAATACGGAGTTCCTGTTGGTCCTGGTGTTTTCCAAATCCTGACCGGAGACCCTGGTAATGGGGGAGACTCTCTTGCTGCGGGCGTGATGGAAACTTCGAACGATGGGATAAACTGGACCAATGTAGCGACCTTTAGCTCGGGAAATGCTCAAACAACATTGGTATCCCCAGTGAAGTTTGTCCGCCTACGTTGCACCGCGTCTCAGGGACAGTGGCTTAAAATCCGCGAATTTGTCCCACCGACAAATGCCGCACCCGTTGCCAATGATGTGACATTCGGTATCGCCGAAAATGCGACTGTCGGATCAGCTGTCGGAACGGTGGTTGCGACAGATGCTGACGCTGGCGACACGCTCACCTATGCAATTACCGGAGGGAATGAAGCGGGAGCGTTTGCGATTGATAGCAGTGGCAATATCACAACAGCAGCCTCTCTCGATTACGAGACTACTGCGCAGTATGTTTTAACCATTACGGTCACGGATGACGGCACACCCGTTCTGAATGATACAGCCGTGGTCACCGTTGATGTAAGTAACGTCAATGAAGCACCCACACTAGATGACAACAGTGGTAGTATTGCGGAGGATGCCATGATTGGATCCGCCGTTGTTACAGTATCTGCCAGTGACCCGGATGTTGGAGATACCCTCAGTTACGCCATAAGCTCAGGAAATACAGGTAACGCTTTCACAATCGATAGCAGTGGCAATATCACCACGGCGACGGTGCTCGATTTTGAAACGACACCGAGTTACGTTCTTACTGTGACTGTCACGGATAATGGATTACTCGCTGATACCGCTGCAGTGACCGTCACCGTAACTGACGTCGTAGAGCTGACCTCTCCGGTGATTGTCACGGGAGCGGCGAGTAACATCAACCAAACCACAGTTGATCTTGCCTACTCGATTTCTGACACCGGAGGAGAAGATCCATCAGTCACCATCTATTACGGAGAAGTCAACGGCGGGACGGTTCCTGCGAACTGGACCAGCAGTGCTGCCCAGGGAGTGAAAACGACCGGAAGTTATCTAACTTCACTGAGTGGTCTGACCGAGAATATCACCTATTACTTCACTGTACATGCCAGCAATACGGCTGGTGAATCATGGGGTAGCACGGGAAGTTTTACCACCACCGCGGACACTTCTCCGAAGTTGGTGCGAACCACCGTGAGTGCCGTGAGCAATAGTTCATGGACCACCGTGAACTTGGGGCAGAACTACACTTCCGCCGTGATCATAGCGACTCCGATCTATCCAAACACAACGACCCCGCCAGTGGTGACACGGATTACCAATGTGAGTGGTGGCAGCTTTGATCTGAAGGTTGATCGGGCTGACGGCTTGACCGATGCCATGACCATTGATGTATCTGTTATTGCCGTGGAAGAAGGTGTTTATACCCAGGCAACTGACGGAGTGACCATGGAAGCGGTGAAATACACATCGACAGTGACATCTGAAAATAACAGTTGGGTCGGAGAAGCTCAAACTTACCAAAATAGCTATACATCCCCTGTGGTTGTTGGTCAGGTGATGAGTGCCAACGATGCCAATTGGTCGGTATTCTGGAGTATGGGGAGCTCCCGCACGGCTCCAGCTGATGCGAGTACGCTTAACGTCGGTAAACACGTTGGTGAGGACCCCAATACCACCCGGGCGAACGAAACCATCGCTTACATTGTGATCGAGAGTGGAAGTGGCACGATCAATGGTGTCGCCTATGAGGCTGCCCTGGGTGCTGATTCGGTGCGTGGCTTTGGTAACTCGTCGAGCCCGTATACTTACAACTTGAGTGGAGGTCTCAGCACTGTAAGTGCTGCAGCAGCCAGTATCTCAGGAATGGACGGGGGGAATGGAGCTTGGGCGGTACTGTCCGGTTCACCATCACTAACAACAACTAGCATTGGCTTACATGCTCTGGAGGATCAGCTGAATGATGCTGAGCAAAGTCACACTACCACTCAGGTAGGCTACGTTGTGTTTGAGTAAAAAAGAAAATGGTCTGTTCAATGGTCCGGGTGCCCCTGTAATGGGGGTGCCCTCGGCAGGGAGAACAACCCGTAATCCCATGCTATTGCTGTCGGTTCCTGATTTCAGGGCTGGAAAAAACAGGGGAATACATGTGACCACGTATTCCCCTGTGAAGTGTGAAGCTGGAGATTCTTATTTCTTACGACGCAGGGCATTTTCTCTCTTTTTGATGGAAGTGGAATAGTGGACAAGCAAAAGAACAATGGGAACAGCTCTGCTGATCAGCGCATCGGCTGCCTGTTGGCATAGAGGGAAACAGCTTTTTGAAGGCTTTGAACGAGAGAGGCGTTGGCCTGTTTTTTTGCTAATGGGAGTGCTTGCCGTGCAATCTTGATAGCTTGATCGAATTTGCCCAGTTCAGCGTATGCTGCGGCTAAGGTGTCCAGATACCCAGGTTCTTGATATTGGCTAAGCTCGACGGCACGAGTCGCACAACGGAGGGCTTCTTTACCATTGCGAAAAGAGGGGTCGTGGTGGGTGGCTAGCTGCCAAGCGATGTTATTCAGGACCACGGGATTATGGAATCCCGTTTGTGAGGCTGTTTTATAAAAGGCTGCGGCATGACGGTTCATGTTCTTTTTAAGGTATTCCTCCGCAATCCAAGTGAGTAATAGTGGGTATTCCTTGTGATCGAGTAGTTGGTTGTGGGCGCGGACAACATAGTCAGCGACATCCACGAGGTGATCGCCCTCCATAAGAAGGCGAGGGATGTAGAGCAGGTTGATTTTTTGTGTAGTCGTTAGCCAGCGACCATTTGTTTTTGGATCGGGGGCGATCCCGGTGGTTTGAGCGAGCTGTTTTGCGTCATGAACAAACGTGTCAACCGAGTGTGCACCGTTGTAGAGAGTCACGATATTGCCATTGGTGGAAACAAGAAGGCTGCTTGGTGTCGGGAGATCCTTGATGATGGGAAATGTGTGGTTGAAAATCGCAGCTAGTGCAGAGTTTGTTGCGGCGTTTGGGACACCTGACTGCCAAGGGGATTGAAGGTGCTTAAGAAGCCTGGAGGCCTCATTTTGATCTTCGAGTTCGGAATCAATACATAGGAAGACCAGATTCAAATGATCTCTTATTGTTTTAGCAGAACGGATTAAGGATGTTATTTCCTTTCGACAATTTTGACATCGCTGACTCCACAGAATGACGAGTAGTGGCTTCTTGAGTTGTTTGATTTCAATGAATTGATTTAGATTCTGGTCTTTGAAACGTAGATTCGGAGCTGGAAAAGGAATTCTGAGCGGTGCCCTGACCGCGCTAGAGCTGTTGCACGCTTGATGGGATGTTGTTTGTTCAGGTTGTGGGGGAGAAAATGTCAGTTTTTGAAGTGTCGGGTTTTCCTGAATAGCTTGGTAATAGTGGTTGATTGCCGGAGGCGGGAAGGACTGGGTTGATCCGTCCGGCCAAGTGACGGATAAGGCTCTAATCTCGGTGGCGTCACCAAGACCAAAGTTGAGTCGCTTGCTGGACTGGCTGGCAAATCCTTCACCGGCTTTGAGGCTGCGAATCAAGAGACGGCCATTTTCGAGGGTCACCTTGACCCGGGCTCCAATCGCATCACGATTGTTGTGGCTCGTTCCTCTGAGTTTGATGCCTAACCAGTTTCCTGTATTCTTCATTTGATTATGCATGAAGCGAAGGCGAGGGGCATTTCTATTGGATGCCCAAAAATCGATTCTTCCATCACTGTCCCAATCCATGAGAGCGAGCCCCCGGCTATCGTCTGGCATATCCCAGCCACTTAAAGCGGAAACGGTGGAAAATTGGGCGTCGCCGCGGTTCAAAAACACACAGTTCCGTTCATTGCCACTGAAGGATTTTCCCTCGTGAGCCATGCGGTTGACCGCGCTGATGTTGGCAACATACCCGTCTGCGCTGGATGTTGCCAGTTCGAGTTCTTGTTCGCTGATTGGAGCTTTCGACATGACCTGTCGCCACCATATACTTCACAAATCGTCCATCTCCTTACCAGTAATAAACCCATTGGCGACTAACAAGTCGTCCCAGCTGTCATTGTTAATATCAGCTGCTAACGATGCCCAACTCCAGCGGCCAACACGAATGCCAGTGTCATCACCGGCAGCTTTAAATCGTCCGTCTCCTTGGTTGATGCTTAATGTGTTTCCCTTAGCGAGGAGTTGAAATGTATTTTTCATTTCTTGGTCGGTTCCCGACTTGAAAGCCGCTTGCCGAGTGACCCGGCTTCCTGCGGAGGAGAACATATTACTCACGTGAATATCCATGTTTCCATCACCGTTAAAATCCCCTGAGCAAGCACCCATGCTAAATTCACCGGAAATTAAACCGGCCTCTTTAGTGACTTCAGTAAATACCCCTCGGTTATTTTGATACAGGTTATTTTGCCCAAAGTCGTTGGCAACGTAAAGGTCCTGATCTCCATCATTATCCCAATCATCCCAGTGGGCTGCGTAGGTAAAACGGTTGTTGTGTTGGTTTAGCCCTACTTGATCAGTGACATTTTTAAATCCAAGTTCTCCAGTGTTCTTTAAGAGTGTGTTTCTCCCCCCATTGGTTGCATTATACACAGGATGAGGGACAGGGATGTTTCCTTGTACGGATTGCTGTCCCTTTCTAACGGTTTGATCGCCATAATAGCGACATGCGTAGAGGTCGACTAACCCATCTTGATCGTAATCAGCCGCGCAAAGGCTGTAGCAATAGCGGACGTCTTTCAGCAGTTTGATCCGCTTGAAATGCCCCGTGGAATCATTGGCAAGAATGGCCACTCCTGCCGAGGTTGCTAGCGCCATATCCTGATCGCCATCGTTATCAAAATCGACAAATAGGGCGCAGGTGCTGTTGTCCATGAAGTCGATACCTGATTGATGAGCCGCATTGATGAATGAGCCATCAGCTTGCTGAAGCATCAGCATATTGGGCAGTCCTCCTAGTTGGCAAACATAGACATCCTCTCGACCATCTTCATTGACATCGGCAACACTAAGGCCATTGAGAGCAAAAAACTCGGGTTTAAGGGCCGCCTCAATACGTTGTAACCAATGGTTTGCACCTTGATAGATCATCGTATTTTCGTCCTCATTTAAACGGAGAACCGAAGTGGTAAGGTCCTCAAACATCAAGCTCTCACGGGTCAAACGAGTGTCGTCATCAAGACCTCCAGTCAGCTTGACAAGTTGCACATTTTCTCCAGCTAATTTCCAGTGTGCCAGCCACTCGGTGTTGATTTCGCGGAAGCCGTTGTCCGTTTTGATGAACAAGGCTACCAATTGGCGCGTCCTAAAAACATTCGATTGTTCATCATCGACGACCACTTCAATGATCTTGAATTTAGTGCGTAGAATCTTTCCTCGGATGAGTTCCTTGAAGCGTTTCAAAGAGGTGGCGTGGTGGGCTTTTTTTGCCAGAGACGCATCGGCAGTCCCGCTTACGATCAATCCGCCTTTGTGGGGAGTCAATTCTGTGTTTCCAAAATCGATATTAAGATGAAAGTTGCTGGCGAGATCCTGTGCAAGTTGATCACGCGGGATTTCGCCTTTCATCCATTGCCCAAGATGTTTCAGTGCGCCTCCCGCTTGACTCGAGAGCTCTTCTTGTCGGTCAAGAGGTGCGGCGATGATCGGAATGTAGCTACAGAGAAAATAGAGAATCAGGAAACGGCGCATGACTGGATGAGTTCAAATTTTGTCGACACTTTGACATGGCATGACCTTCTGAAAAGAAAAAACACCACAGTAGAGCGATGCTACCGTGGTGTTTTGAAAAAGGACGAGGTTGTTTATTTTCTTCGGCGCAGAATCAATGCAAGACCACCAAGGCCGAGTAAGGCTGTTGAGCTGGGCTCGGGAACTTGAACAAGGTCAAGTCTGACGTTATCAATGAGGACCTGTGGACCGTTGGTTTCAATATAAAGAACAATATCAGAGGATGCTGTATCCACCGTTCCGACCACGTCATAGTCAGCAAATTCGGTTGTCAGTGTCGAAGACGTGACTGGTCCTCCAATCAAACTCGCACCAAATCCATCTTGAATATCAAAATCAAAAGTGGGTGAGTTGTTTGAGTTGTCTGCAGCTAGTGTTAAGGTGAAGATGTCGCCTGGATTGACAGCTCCGCCTAGAATGGATGCCGTGATGTTTTGCGTTAGACTGGCTGAACCGCCTTCTAAGAATACATACACACTTCCATCAATACCTGTTGGGTCGGGTGAACTAGCTTGCATTCCACCGCCGCCGGATTTGGTCCAGCCATCGGGTGTGTTATTGTTCCAGTCTGGTGCTGGGAGAGGAAGTCCGGCACCGTTTTCAAACGAGTGGTTGTTGATGGTGACCGACGCCGCATGCAGGGCGCTGGCCCCACATAGCAGAGCAACCGCCATGCATAGTTTTATGATATGTTTCATCGTATTCTTTTATGTTTGGTTTGTATTCAGTAATTTCTCTTTTGAGAAAGAGAAGAAATTAATTGAACAACGCTTATAATATAAGGAATGAGGTATGGCTATAAAAAAAGGATGAATTTTGTCAAAATGTGGGTTGTGTGAGTGGATAATTTATAAAAACATGTACGATATGTCCATGGCTTGCACGATTTGTCCATGGTCGTTCGATCACTTGTATAAATGGACGCTGGTTCAAAGAGCGAGATCTTTGAGGATGCTTTTATCGCTCGGTGATTCGTAAGCGAACAAACCCACGCGGTGAATCAGGTAGGGACCAGGTGTAGACCGGGTTACCATTTGGATCAGGTGTCTGTTGGATGACGGTAAGTTCCGTTTCGCTCCAATCCTCAAGGTTGGTTGACCACTGTGGGGCAACCTCAACATCGTCGTGCCCTAGTTTTTGACTGTAAGTTAATCTGCGTATGCCATCGATGCTCTCAGTGGTGGGACCTGATGATAAGGCATAATCGACAAGGTTACCTCCGGTGTAGGGCGTGCTGTCAGATGTTCCAGGGTTGCCACCGGATTGGATGCTGGCGCGCCAATTGATTGCGTTACTGTGGTCGGGTAGGCTTTGAGGGTGGATTAAGACAAGGCTGGCGCCAGTGCTGTCTGGTGACGTTGGCCAGGGTGGCACGTCGTTGTAAACAAAATCCTGAATCGGGTCGTCAGCTCCGAAGGAGAGAGTGATCCGTTCGCCGTCATTGCTCAGACCGCTGGTTGTCTCTCCGGCAATCGGTAGCGAGTTACCATACTCCGCTTCGAAGGCTGCTTTATTTTTCACCACGAGAACATATTCGCCCGGAGCGATACTCGTGATGCTTGAATCGGCAAACGAAAACTGGATGCCTGCGGTGAAACTGACAGGGCTGAGATCGAGGGTGGCACTGCCGACATTCATGATTTCAATGAACTCAAGGTCACCACCACCGGTTGGTTTATACATGATTTCGCTGATGACCAAGCTGTTGCGGTAGGTTGAAAGGTCCGGACTGGAAACGTTGAATTCAATCGGGTCTGACCAGTGGCTCCACCGACCACTGGTATCTTGATGACGCACGCGGGCGCGGTAGGTGCTACCCGTGGCGATGACGGATGGCGGGATGACGACTTCTGAGTCGAAGCTTGTTAGTTCGCCGCTTTCCCAGATGGCGTCGATTTCATGGGGTGGCGCTTTCAGTGGGTTGTAGTTGAGTGCTAGTGGATCAGCAACTTCTCCCAGTCTCCACTCCATGGCGGCAAAAGACCCGTTTCCGTTAGGATCAGTGAACGCGGTGCTTTGAAATCTCAGATCAGTGATGGGGAATCCAGTGGCTCCCGTGTAACTGATGGTTGGTTGGTTGGGGATGTTGATGTCGGCGGCCTCGGCTAACAGGTTGTCGTATCCGTGACCACCTGCGCTCATGAATTTGCGGGTGAAGTCCATTTGGCCTTCATGATCGGCGGATAGAATGGTCCGTGTGTAAGTGGCGCCTCCTGGATTCGCTGTTGCCGTGAGCCGGTTGTAGTATCCTTTATGTTTACTCTTCGTATGATAATTCCAAACGTGTTGATCCGCATCCGCCCAGGTCAAGGGGTCTCCTGGCGGGTTGACGATGTCGATAAACTCATTAAGCACCGTATCGACGGCTTTGGGGTTGAACAGAAGATCGAGCATCTCTCGCTGTTCATTTTTTCCTTCGAGATAGTTGAGCGGGTAGCTGGGGGTGAGGCATAGTCTGAATCGATCCCAGGTGTAATACTTGTGGGTTGGTGTTAAGACGGTATCGAGATCCCAGGGCATAAAGACCCATTTGTCGGTGTCCGGGTTATGGTAATAGTAACCTTGTTGGCCATCGCGCTGATCATAGTGCGCCATGACTTCCGCGACCGCTTTGTATCGGGCATAACTGAGGTGATCGACATTGTCCCGCCACCATTGCTGGGATTGGGAGGTGTTCAGGTTGTTACGCAGGGTGTTGCCATCGCTTGGGCCGAGAGGTTCATCCGCGCCCTGGTTATCTTGGAGTAGGGGAGATTCCAACTTGTAGACATTGCCATCGGGCAAATTGCGATCATCAAGAAATCTGCCGTCTGGAACTTCGACACTGAAATAGAGACCCCAAAAATCTCCGTTGTATTGATCAGATGGGTTTGCTTCGGAGGCATCATCAACCACGCGGAAGTGAAAGTAGCTGGTCCGGCTTGAGGGGATTCCCGCGAGTTCAAATAAACGATAGGAAACACACTCGTCGATTCCTCCCATGCCACGATTGGCGTGCGCCCATGGGGCTGTGCCACCATTGACTTTCATGTCTTTCCAGCGACTTTCATATTTCTTGCCGTAGTTGTCGCGTGCTTGAAAATAATGGCCACGGTTGAATCTCAGGCGCCATTTATTTTTGCCTGTGACGTAGGTCGAAAACTGTCCTCGGATATTAAAGCGGACATGGTCATAGACTCTGCCGTCGTAGATTAAGGTTCCTTCGAACTGGGTGTTGCGGAAGGAGCTGCTATATTGCGAGTTGGTGATGTCGGAACTGTTGGCAATCAGATGATAGACAGGGATGGTCTCGAGAAGGCCCTTGCTGAATGTCTGAACTGAACTTACGCCGGGCTGGTTGGTTCCTTGCCACGACGGCACCCCGTCATAACAAAAATACGCAAAATTCGGTTGTGGGTCATCTTGGTACGGAACTTGGATCTGGTGGTTTGCAGTGTCTGTCGCACGGATGCGATAACGGATCATCCTGCGGTGCACTTGCACGCTGGCTGGAATCATGACCGTAAAAATGGAATCTCCCGCAAGGATGTCACCGTTGGTTCCATCATCGAACATGGTAAGTGTTGCCCAGCTATTTTCATAACTAACATCACTCAGACGGATATAGTTTCCTGGATCGACGATTTGGTAATCGAGATCAACGGAGGCAACGCCATCGGGGTCGGTGATTTTGGCGGTGATAGTGACGGTATCCGTCGATAGCGGCTGTTCAGGGAAATGATCGACCTGCCGGATCTGCGGAGGTGTGATGGTGGAGTAGGCAGTGTTGACTGCGCCTGGGGTAGGAACTCCCGAAGAAATCGATCCAGGTGCTGGAGTTTTTAGTTCAAGGTCGATTGATAAGTCGCTGCTGCCGATGGTTCCGTTGAGAACTTGAACGGCAATCGTGTTGGTTCCTTGTTGAAGATAGGCTGATGCTGCTGTCAGCAGAGATTCTTCCCAAGCGCTTTCGTGATCGTAGGAAAAGTTTCCCGGAGGAAATGGGATGGCTCCGTCAGGCATGGAGAATCGCTTGACCTCCTGACCATTGATGTAAACTACGCAGCCATCATCGTAATAGGCTCTGAGTAGCAGTGTTGAGGGGATGGTTTGTCCTACTCCGATTGTAAACTCGTGCCGAAGAAAAATGCTCTGATAGCTGTTCCGCATATCGTTGAGTGTCGTTGCGTCATCTCCGTCACCGTAGCCGATGGGGGTTTGTCCGGTGAGCCAGAGGCCATCGGTGGTTTCATCGTATCCATGTTCGAACCATTGTCTGCCACTGGTGTCGTTTGACGGGTAGCTGGTTCCTTTCCGATACCGCCATGCCGTATCGCCAGCAGAGAGAAACATAACCTCGGGGACAGAGTCTCCGGTGCTGTAACTGCGCCAGGATCCCGCTAAGTTATTGTCGAGTGAGGGGTGGATGAGTTCCATCGATGCACCATCGCCATTTGCAGCTGTTGGCCACGGAAAATGGACGCCGTAATCGACGGTGTCGATGACGAGTCCCACACTATCCCTGAGGGTGATTTTTTCTCCGCTGTTGCTCAGTTTTCCTGACCATGGTCCGAGAGCGCTGGCCCCATACTCGGCGAGCAGGGTCGTGGGGTTTTGGGCGATTACCACAAAACCACCCGGAGCAATGTCTATGGCGGGAAATGTAAAATCCACCCCATTACTGAACTGCCAGTTGGTGAGATCCACGGTTACGGAACCTCGATTGAAGAGCTCGATGAATTCAGCGGGTTTGGTTTTATCCGCCGGGTCGTAGTGGATCTCATTGATGACGATGTCATTCGAACCCGCTGTAGTCGAGCCAGGGCATCCTAGGTAAATGCCAAGCTGAGCTATTAGAGAGATGGAGGAAAAAAAGCGCAACAGGTCGAGAGTAGTTTTTTAATGAGAAGAGTTGAAGAAAAAAAACACCCCGACCACGTGAGCGCAGCCAGGGTGAAACATACAAATGAGGTTGAACTACTTCCTGCGGCGCAGGGTCAGAGCAAGTCCACCGAGACCGAGTAGTGCTGATGAGCCAGGTTCGGGAACGGCTGTGGCTTGGATGGCGACAGCATCAACGATTGACCAATCTCCCTCGTCGGCACCCGTGTCGGCTACGCTGCTTAATGTAATAACGATGTTGCCGTCAGTATCAACCGTGGCAATACCAATTTTCTGGAAGTTGTAGTCACTTTTTCCGTCTGTACCATCGTTCAGCACCAGATCATCTGTTGGGCTAAGCTCTTGATTGACAAAAATGGAAGCGCCTCCCTGGATCGTGTATGGCACTGCAGACGATCGATTACTTTGCTCTCTCCACGTAGCGAATACATCCCATTGGGTGCCTGTTGTCATGTTGGAAAATGTCCATGTTGCCGTTTTGCCAGCGACAGGATCAAAGTCCCATTCGGTGTTATTCCAATAGACTGAGTCGCCCGTTTGCCATCCTGCAGCCGAGGAAGTAAAGTTTCCTGTGATCGCACCCATGGAATCACCACCAGTACTTTTGTCGACGATTGTAGAGTGTGTAGTATCACCCCCTGCCGGACCGCCTCCGTCGATGACGGCTATCACTGCTGCTTGGGAGGCTATTGTATACCCAAGGA
Organism: Oceaniferula marina; assembly: GCF_013391475.1. NCBI lineage: Bacteria > Pseudomonadati > Verrucomicrobiota > Verrucomicrobiia > Verrucomicrobiales > Verrucomicrobiaceae > Oceaniferula > Oceaniferula marina. The sequence goes on from NZ_JACBAZ010000002.1 coordinate 59,605, forward strand.
GTGTGGTCGTTATGATTAATTTCTTTTTCATTATATTTCTCATTGGTTTTTGAGCTTGAATTCAATCACAGCTGAGAGGCGAAATTGGTTTCGTTCAAGCTGAGCTATGAAGGATCGTAATCCTTTCGATTGACATGCGAAAAGACTGATTGAGGGGGTGAAATCGACGGGTTTCATAGTTACTTGCACAATGTGTCCACGGTTTGCACGGGTTGGTCGTGTTAGGTTGACCTGTATGTATTCAATGACTTCACTTGCTCTCGGCAACGACTTTGCCGTTTAGATAAAGTATCTGTTTGCCTGTTTCTCCATCGACGGTAGCCGCGACGTGGCACCATGTGTCGATAGGTAAAACATCTTTGGCAATCAGGGCGGGTTCACGTGTAATCAAACGCAGCGACCGACCGCTTGGCCAAGTGTCTAATAGGTATCCGTTGCTTGTGCCTACTGCCGTTTTGTCAATGAGTCGGGCGGCACCGCTTTTGCTATCAACCTTTACCCAAGCAGAGAGTGTAAGACCGGTATGGCAATGTAATTTTTCCGACGGAGGCACTTCCAAGTAACCTCCAGAAAATTGGAGAGCTTTGCCGCTTGGTCCTCCACGCGTGGCAATCTCGGAGACCTTCCCTTGGATATTTGCTGGTACGATATGACCAGCATCAAATGCCACTACGGTTGATTCTGGTTGTTGTTTGTTGCTTGCATCTGGCTTGGCAAGCTGAGCGATTTTTTCTAAACTTAGCACCCCATCGATCACCAATACGCGTGCCATCTCACCAGAAAACCGTGAGCCTCCTTGGCTGTCCGCACCTATGCGCAGTGGTAGTTTGGTGCTGCGAATGGCATGTTGACTCAAAATAATGACTTTCTCAGCAACATCCACAGGGGCAGAGGAAATATTCGATGTTCTTTTGAATTCAGCCTCTAACACTTGTCCTTTCTTCATTGCTAATACGTAGCTGTTACCTTGTTTTTTTACTTCGGGTAAGTTCCACTGCGGAGTCCTGTTACCAAAGTTATCACGGATGCGTACCGTGGCATCGCGCCCCGCTGTCACGGCAAACCAGCTTGTGGCATTGTTCTGGCGCACAGCGCTGACCTTGTGTCCTCCTTCTACTCTTAGATCACGGAATGCAGCATCGTGCCAACGCCAGGGCATGGCAGGGAATATGCGGATGACCTCAGTGTCATGTTTTCCTGGAGTTGAACTCCAGCACTGCAACATCATTTCGTGCACTGCCTGCTGTGCCATGAAATTACCTTCCAACGTAAACGGGCGATAGGTGAAGTTAGAATAGCCACTCTTGGTTTGGTCTCCGTTGACATGAAAACCATTGCGCGTGACAAATGCCGAAGTGTAGATGTCGAGATAACGCAGCGCCGCTTCAGCGTGTCCGACTCGTGCCAGCAGACAGCTCCACCATGAAAAGCTATATCCTGTCCAGGCTCGCGTTCCTTTTTCCTCTACATCGTTTACCGTTGCTTCGATGATTTTGTTGTCCCCTTCGCCGCCGTCAGCGGTGATTAAGTTGAATGGGTGTAGTGCCATTACATGCGACATGTGCCTGTGGCTGCTAGGAAATGGCTCGTTTGCACTGAGCATCAAGCGACCGTCGTCCAGCACGTGGTAACCACCCAGTTGCTGCGCAGCTTTTGCCCATTTCTGAGCTTCAGCTGTTTTGTTGAGCGATTCTGCCATTTCCTGTAGCGATAGGAATAGCATCTTCAGGCACATAAGGTCGTAATTGCTGTTAGGTTTCATCCAAGCGCGCTTGCTGGCGTTGAAAAATTCTGGTGACGATGACAAGGGAAGTACCAGAACTCCATTTTCATCGGGTTTGAGTAAACCCAACATGCACTCGCCGACCCCAGCCGACCACGGGTAGGCACGTTTTTTGAGAAATGCATCATCCATGGTGTAACGCCAGTGCAAATAGAATAGATGTGCACTCCACGCACTCATTGTTGGCGACATACTATACTGCCCCCAGCCACCGAGCGGTTGACCTGCTAGCGACATAACCCCTGGGCAGGCAAGTCCACCTGTACCATAGAAATCCCGCGCAAATTCCTCGAAGAGCTGTTTGCGATCCCATAGGAAATCCAGGTAGCTTAGGCCCTCGTTGAAGTGTCCCGACATCTGATAGGCAATATAGGTCATCTGCGTGTTCAAGTCATTGTGGTAGTCGCCTTTCCATGGCGGTAGTCCTCCGTTATCGGCTGTCCAGACCCCCTGTAATGGCATTGGTGGTGCCCCACGGCGTGATGCTGCGCCATGGAAATAGCGCACTAAATAATACTGACGGCGAATGTGTGCATCTACCTCGGGGATGGACACTGCTGATTGTTGCCAAAAATCATGCCACCAAGCTAAGTGAGGCTGGATCATCGCATCGTAACCTTTTTGCAGGGCATCGATACAACGTTGTTGTGCGAGCTTTAACGGATTTTTAGCATCAGTGGTCGAGGTTACCGCCAGTGCTAACAATGTTTCATTTCCAACCCGTTTGCTTTGCACACATACGCAGTATTGGAATCCATCCATTGCATCTTGTATATACCAGGTGACGTTTCCTTTTGTTTCATGTTTTGCAGCAGGGTAGCCTAACTTTGTCACAGCACCACCACTCGATGGTCCTGCACTGCCAGCATGGCGTTTTGATCCCGAGGGCAGCAACATGATCGACTCTGGAGCCGCCCCTGGAATGCGTATGAAGGCAACGTGTTTATCAGCACTGAAAAACGCGCTGATTTTTTTTCTGTTTGCCATGTGAACCCAACCCTCTGCCGTTGCCAAGTTCAACTCAAATGCTTGCATCTTGGTGCCTGGTGCTAGTTTGATTTCCAAACGACCAGCTGGCAGTTTTGTCGGGGTTACTCCGTTGTAGGGTGTATCCCACCACCTGTTCACCTCACCTGACTTGCCTTGACGGACCATCTCAGCTCCTTTTGCCCATGTGTATTTTTTCCACCATTCCTTTTCGCCATTTGTTCGCTCATCCCATAAGTCACCACGGTCCAGAGAGAGGCGTAATGTTTCTCCTTCACCCCAAAGTAAACCACCCATCAGACCATTGCCCAAGGGGATAGCATCGTCCCATCGGTGTACTGGTGCTTTGAGCAGCAAGTTCGCATTGGGCTCCGGCATCACTGGTAACTCAATGGGGGGGGCTGCTGTGAGAGTTCCTATGCTTAGTGTGCAGGTGAGTAATGCCCACATTTGCTGGTTAAAGATTTTGATGCTCATGATTTTGTGCGTTTAATGATTTTGGAGGAATACGTTTACCTTTAGCTGTTGTGCGGATGATAAAGACTTTACCTGCCAGCGGTTGAGCTGCTAATTGTTCTTCGCTCAGACCCTCTTTGGCTGTTGTTATGTAGAGATCTTGCAGGTCATCACCTCCGAAGGTGCAGTTGGTGATCTGTGAGGTGGGGAGGCGGTAGAGATCGGTGATTTTGCCGGGTGTGGGATCGATGCGGGCGACGGCACTGCCGCCCCAGAGAGCGACCCAGAGTTTACCCTCTGCATCGATGTTCATGCCATCAGGGTAGCCAAGATCAGTGGGAATTTTGCAGATCGGGCGGCGGTTGCTGATTGTTCCTGTGGCGTTGTCGTAGTCAAAGGCCTCGACTATGGAGGTTAGGGTATCGATGTAATACATGGTGTCGTTTGACCATGCTATTCCATTGGAAATAGAGACATTACTTACCATCCGTGTGAGTGAGTGGTCTTTCTCCATGCGGTAAAGATTTCCACAGTGTGGAGTGGCATCCATATCCATCGTGCCAACCCAGAAACGCCCTGACGGGTCACATTTTCCATCATTAGCTCGATTGTTGGGAATGTCTGATTCTAGATTTGTTAAATGGTGCGTTTTTCCATCGGCAAAGGAAAACCGGCAAATAGCATGTTGTAGAGCAATGATCAATTGGTCTTGTTCCTCTGCAATAGGATGAATGGTGCCAATGGGTGAGGAGACATCGCGCTTGCAGGTTTCCTGTGTTTGAGGATCCCATTTCCAGATGGTCTTGCCCAGAATATCCACCCAGTAAAAGGCGCCCTTCCACCACGCCCCGGATTCACCTAGTTGGGATGCAGGGGCTGGTAGGGTAGTAAACGCAGTCTGGTGAATTTGCATTCTTTGCGATGGCTTTATTATTGAATCTGAAGCGTCATTTTACCGCTGACGGTAGCACCTTCTTTGAGGGGGTGACGGAAGCGGCCGAGATGGCCTCCGAGGAAGAGTTCGGCGCCACCGGTGTCGATATCGATGCAGTAGAGGCGAACTTGGTCGCCATCGATGCGGCAGCGTCCAGCCTGCGTGCCATCGGAGAGGATGATGAGGTGGTCGCCCGCAGGGGAGGACATTTTGTAAAAAAGGATACCGGTGCGGGTGCTGCGGAAGTCGGCTGAGCCGAGCTCGTTGGCATCCTGGCTCCATGGGTGTGTAGGCTGCTCACGGATGAACTTTCGCTGCACCTTGCCATCAGCACTGATGGCGTAATTGGGTTTTTCTCCGTAGAATGCAGGGGCGGTGCCTTTGAGTCGACCGATGTGTTCCTCGGGGAAACCGGAGAATGCGGATTGGCGCTCCCAGCTGACCTGGGTGAACTCTGGTGCAAGGTTGAGCGCGAGTCCTACCTGCCGTGGATCTACTTTTGCGAGGGTGGTAAACTGATAACCGATCGCGAACACACCGTTGCCGTTGATGGTGTAGGTAAAGGTGCCATCTGCCTCTGCGTATTTTCCGGCGACGTTGATTGTCACAGCGTTGGCTGTGGCTGTGGCTTTTACGCTGCTGGCTTTCCAGCCTGAGCAGAGCGGGTCGTGGGCGGGGGTGTCTGCGGAGTGGTTCGGGAAACAGCCGCCTCCTTTGAGTGGGTTGATGACGAGATGGGCACCGTCATGGATGAGGGTGGTGTCGCCTTTTTTGACGGAGGTGATCATGCCGGTGGTTTTGTCCACGGTGCAGGTGAATCCCTTGCCTGTGAGGGTGAAATGGGAATCGTTTTCTGCCAGCTTGACCGGGGCCGCGGGAAGATCGCTCTCCGAAGGTGTTGCTTTTGCTTTTCCTACCGGGATGTCAAACTGATCGATGAGGTATCCTTTCGGGCTGTAGAAGGAAAGGGTGAGCTCGTCACCGTCATTGAGCGGGGTGTCAATACTGAGTTTGCCCTTGCTACGCGGGGCGATGTCAGCGGTGGTGGTACCTTTTTTCTCACCGGTACTCCATTGGATCTTGAGCTCGTTGACGTTGGTGAAATTGTGGCGGTTATCGACTTCAACCACGGCAGTGTTTCCAGCTGGAAGATCGGCGGTATTGAGGCGGATGGGGGAATAAACTTTTTTCTGATAGAAATATTCAGGTTTGGGGCGTCTCCATCCGTCGATCGGTCCCCAGGCACCGTAGCCAACAGCGCGTCCATCGGGCAGGAGAAAGAGGTCGTCGATACCGGACCAGATCGAGCCACCGAGGCATGCCTGGGTGTTGTACATTTTGTTCCAAATGTGATCGAGGCAATCACCCCAGGTGTTTCGAATGCCGGGGTCGGCAACCAACTCTTCCCGGTTGTAAACGTTGAGGTGGCAGTATTCACCGAAGACGATGGGGCGGGTGTAGTCTTTGACGGATTGATCGCCATTGGGCCCGGGGTAGTGAATGTTGGCTACTGGGGCGTTGCTGCCGAGGTTGTTAAAGCCACCGTAGTCCTGATCGTGGAAGGCGACTGGCCGGGTGCGGTCTTCGGCTTGCGCGTGTTTCATGACTTCGACAAAATTTTCCGACCAGTAGGACTCGTTGGCGAGCGACCAGAGGATGATACTTGGGTTGTTACGATGGAAACGGATGGTTTCCAAGTTTGCTTGCAGGATGTAGGGATACCATTTGGCATCACGGTAGTCGTTTTTACGCCATGAGTAGTTGGCGTGGTGTCCCACCCAACAGACAGGGGCCTCGAGTTCGACAAAAAGGCCGAGTTCATCGCAAATTTCGACAAACTCCTCAGCTGGCGGATAGTGTGAGGTGCGGATGAAATTGACGTTGCCTGTCATGTAGAGCTCGGCGTCCTTTTTCCACTGCTCCATCGTTAGCGATCGTCCTAACAGCGGGTGGGCCTCATGGCGGCAGACGCCGGCGAGTTTGATGGGCTTGCCATTGATGAACATCTGCTTGCCGCGCACTTCTACCTGACGGAAGCCGAAGCGTTTGTTGACTGTTTCAATCTTCTGCCCCGCGTTGTTTAATGTGCATTCGAGCGTGTAGAGGTTCGGGTGTTCGTTGTCCCACTTTTTGGGCTTTTTGATGGGAATGGCTGCGGTGACGACGGTGCTCTGGTTGTTTTCCAGGTAAGGGACCCAGATGCGGTAATGTTCGAGTGCACCAGGGACCTTGACGTCGAGGTGCACATGGGTGGCAGACTCGAGAGATCGGTTGCTTACCTCGAACTGGAGCTTAAGCACGGCGTCTTCAAAGGCGCTATCGAAGGTGGTGGCGATACGCATGTCCGTGAGATGAAGCTCGGGAACAGCAAAGAGGGTGACCTTGCGCAGGATGCCTCCCATCGGAAAATTGGCATACTGGTTGAGGCTACCGAGTACGTCCGCCTGGGAGTCGTTTCGAACGCGTAGCGCGAGGGTGTTTTTGCCGGGGCGAAGAAGCTCGGTGACATCCAGTTCAAAGGCGGTAAAGGTGCCGAGGTGTTTGCCAGCTTCCTGACCGTTGATATAAACGATGCAGTCGCTGAATACAGAATCGAAGCGGAGGCGGATGTGCTTGCCACCCCAGTCGGAAGGCAGGTCAAACTCCCGGAGGTAGCCGGCGTGCGTGCCATCTTTCACGGTGAACCCCTGCATCGTCCAGTGGCCGGGGACTTGGATAGGTTTCCAGCCTGATCCTTGCTTTGAAGGAAATTCTTTGTGAGGTTCAGGGTGAAATTGCCATTTGCCATTCAGGCTCATCACTGGTTGGTCTGTGCCGGCCGTGGTTTTTGGAAAAGGGGCATAGATGGGCTGGGGGACAAGGAATTTGCTGTAATCGACGACCTGGTTGGCCTTGGCTCCTTTTTCAGCTTTGAGTTTTTTCGGGTTGCTGGAAAACACTTTGATGGTTGAAACCAGAGCGTTGGAACCCTCGACTTTCTCGAAGATGAGACGCATTTTACCATAGGCGTAAGCGAACTTAGGGAGGTCAATTTCCTTATGGATGAGTCTGCCTGGAGTGAGGGTGATGGTGGCAAGTTCGCGTGTGTCTGAGAGAACTTTGAGCACTCGTTTGTGATCACCTGGAGCACTGAAAAAGCTGAGTTTGATGGCGTAGTCAGCCTGAATATCCATGCCGTCGTAGACGTAAACGACCTTGTCGCCAAACGTGCATGTGCGGTCGGATTTATCAATTTTTTGACCAGCGGGATTTCCAAAGGCGTGGGCTTGCCCTTCAACGAGGTGGGGTTCTTTGCCACGAACTCCGCAGTTGTCTTGTGCGACCAGGCTCATGTTTTTTGTTGTTTGTTCGGCGTGGATTTGTCCCATGAGGGGTAACACGTAGGTCAGGATGATGGCGATGTGTGTTTTCATATGGCAAATTAATTGATTAGGGCTTGTTGCGTTCCACGGAGAATTGGATGGTGCCGGTCAGGCGTTTTCCAGCTTTGAGGTGCTGGTCATTTTTTCCGGTAAGGCGGCGTAAGAAGCGTTCACAGCCTGCGTTTGAATACCCGAGAATGGATGCTTTGGTGCTGTTCTCCAGCGCCATTGCTTGGATGTGGGTGCCGTCTTGATCTGCGACAACACGAAGTGAAGCTGCACTCGATGAGAGCCTGGCCAGACGAATGTGATGTTTGGTTGATCTGAAATCGTTGGAGCCAAGAGCATTGTTGTCCTGAGACCATGAGGTAATCGGGCGTTGACGTGGGCCAATTTCGATCGAATCTATGGCTTGAGCATTGTGTCGTTTGGCTGTGCCGTTCAGGCGGCCGATATGGTCTTCCGGATAATACGTCCATTGGCCGTGCCGTTGCCATGCGAGCTCGTTGAATGCCGAAGGGAGGTTGAAGCTGATGCCTGTCTGGCGAGGGTTGATGTTGGTTTTAAGGGTGAAGTCATAGCTTAGTGAAACCTGCTTTCCCGGACGGAAGGTGTAAGTGTAAGCCCCTTCTGCTTCTTTATAGGTCATTGGGACACGGATCGTGACGCCCGTATCGGTGCTTTGCAGGGTGGGCGTTCCGCTTTGGCCGTCACTGCCAATTTCGTGGAAGGGCGCAAACACTTTGGTTTCACCCTTCATCTGGGTGTTGCCCTCGTTATTGAGTGGAGTCATCAGGAGGAAGGGCCCGCTTTGGATGACCGGATGGTTGCCATACTTGGCGCTGAGACTACCAGTTTTGCGGTTGATGGTGTAACTGGCATCTTCCTGTGTGACCGTGATGTTTTCTGACGTGGTGGTTGATTTTATTGGTTTGCCTGCAGCGTGTGTCACGGATGTGGTGGCCTCTTTTTTGGGAGTGGTGGGAAACACATATCGATCGATCATGTAGCCCAGAGGGTGGTTTACATTCAGGGTGATGGGGGTGCCTTTTCTAATCCCCAAGGGAGGAGTAACGGTGATCACTCCTGAGTCGCGAGGTGCAATGTTGGGCTTGAGACTTCCACCCTGCGAACCATGCTGCCAATTGAATTCCAGTTGGTTGAAATTAAGAAAATCTCCTCGGTTTTCAATTTGGATACTTAGTGTGTTTTTAGTTACCTTGGGGTGGTGACGGTTGATGACATGTACAGGTGAGTATACTTTTTTCATGTGCCAGTATTCCGGCTTGGGTCGTCTCCATGGATCGAGTGGTCCCCATGCGCCATACCCAAGTGTTAGATTGTCGCCGATGAAGAAGGTATCATCGATACCTGACCAGATCGCTCCTCCTGTTATGTTGGATGTATTCCACATCGTCTCCCACATTTCAGCGAGCGGATACCCCCATTGATCCCGCAGGCCGGGGTCGGTGATGAGTTCGCGTCGGTTGTAGGCATTCAGGTGGGCATACTCACCGAATAGAAGGGGGCGCTTGGTGTATTTTTCGGCGGTAGGCTTTCCGTTGAACCCCGGGTAGTGGATATTCCCCAATTCACACTGGGCTTCATCGGCGATGTTGAGCCTTTGGGACATCCAGTTGAAGGTTTGTGGTCGTGTGGGATCGAGTTCCCGCATGACCTTGGATGCCATAATGAAGTTTTGTCCCCATGAGGACTCATTGGCAATCGACCAGTAAAGCACGGATGGATGGTTTCGCCACGCTTTGACCATTTCAGCGAGTTGCCTTACTGTGAGATCCCGATGGCTTGGGTTGTTGGGACCATTTTCCCAACAAAACGGTCCTTCTATTTCGAGCCACATGCCAAGTTGGTCACTGGCGGTTCCCAGATGCAGTGCGGGTGGGTAATGGCAGGTGCGGATTAGGTTGACGTTGGCATCGCGGAACAGGAAGACATCTTTTTCCCAGAGACCTTTGGGTAAACTACGTCCACGGAGAGGGTGGGCTTCGTGCCGGTTGATGCCACGTATCGTGACCGGCTTGCCGTTGACGAGGATCTGGGTCTTGGTGGTGGTGATTTCACGGAATCCTACCGGGTGGGAACTGGTCGCACCATCCACCGTGACTTTAAGGGTGTAGAGATTCGGGGTTTCGGGTGTCCAGTGCTCAGGCTGTTGAACCGGGATGTTCAAGGTATTGCTTCCGGCTTGCAGGGAGTATGCCTGCTTGTGGATGGTTTTTGCATCTTGGTCGACGAGATGCAGTGATGCCTTGCCAGAGCCAGACATATCGAGGTCGAGACCAAGAGTGGCGTTTTGAAATTGATCATCAAAGTCCGTCCGGATGAATAGATCCTTGAGGTGGACTTGGGGAACGGAAAAGAGAGTCACATCGCGTGAGATGCCACCCAGGTTGTGGCAGGCGTATTTACTGGCACTCGCCATTTGATCGGCCAGTGACCATGAAGTGACGCGCAGCGCCAAGGTGTTGAGCCCCTGAACGGTAGCTTCGGTGATATCCAGCTCGAAGGGGGTGAATCCTCCGGTGTGTTGACCAGCGGATTTGCCATTGATGTAGACTTCGCAGTCGGAAAATACGGCATCAAAACGAAGTTTAATCAGACGGTTTTTCCATGCTTTTGGGACTTTAAATTGGTGAAGATAGGCTGTTGCCTGCTCTTTGGGGATGTCATGTCCCTGATTGTACCATTGGCCGGGGACTTCGATGTCCGACCAGGCGTGGTTCAAATTTGTGTTAGGAAACTCGGTGGGAAGTTTTGGTAAAAACTTCCACGTTCCGTTGAGGGAATGGCTCCAGATTGTATCCGGACCGCTGTTGATCGGAATCGGGGTGTATTGAATGGTGTCCAGTCCGAAATCAGGTAGGCAGGCAGTGAGCCGCGTTGAGGACGAGGAGAGAATACGAACCGAGCTGACGGCCGCATTGGTACTTTTTGCTCCGGCGATGATGCTGAGTTCAAACTGCCCGTCTGCGGTAGCCGCTTTCGGGATGTTGACGACCACCGTCTTTTCTGAGTTCGGTGGAATGGTGATATCTTTGTTGACCTCTTCTCGATCAACGGAGATGGAGACTTGGCGTTGTTCCTGGTCCGATGAGAGAACGATTTCAGCGGTATAAGTCGCATCAGCTTGGACTTGTCCGTAATTGAGGCTCACGGTTTTGGCAAAGGCAATGTTGCGGTCCTCAACCGAGGTGGGGACACTATCAGGCCAGACGTAGGGGCTTCCGGAAATAAGGTGCTCTGATTGTTTGCTATCCCCCAGATTGTCAAAGGCAACCGTGTGATCGGCCGATGATGCCATTGCGGATAACCCCCAGAAAAAGGCCGAGGATATGGAGAAAGTTTTTAAAAAGAAAGAAGGTGTGTTCATCGTGATGAAGTGAGGTTGGTTTTATGAATGGAATGGATGCCCGTCCTGCATCATTGCGGAACGTCCCCCATCCATCAGAATGGTATTGCCGGTAATAAACCGGGCATACGGGGAAGCGAGGTAGCAGCAGAGTGCACCAACATCTTCTGCCTTTCCGATGGATCGCGTGAGATGTCTCTGCTCCGTTTGCCTTTTTTCCTCTTCTGGGTTTGGAAACTGGTCAAACCAGGATTGGTTGCCCGGAGTATCAATAAACCCAGGGGCAATGCCGACAACCCGGACATCTGGCCCCCATTCGATGGCACAGCTTTGGACGAGACCTAACAATGCAGTCTTGCTGGTTTGATACGGAAAACACCCGGCAATGGTGGAGTAGGCATGGTTCGAGTTCATGACCTGAAACACTCCCTTGTTTTTTCGGAGCTCAGGGAGGGCGGCCTGCCCCAACCTCCAGTGCGAGCTCAGGTTAAGTTGAATGTTGTATTCCCAGTCTTCTTCACTGCAGGATTCGACTCCCTTGAAGATGTTGAGCCCGGCGTTGGAGATCACAATATCCAGGCCACCAAGCCGTTCGACGGCATCGGCGACATGCTGGGCGGGTGTTTGTTTGAGGCTGAGATCACCTTCGAGGTAGTGGCTCCGATGGCCCTGAGCTTCGAGGTGTTGCAGCAATTCCAGTGCGCGTTCATGGTCCGGGGCAACGCGTCCGGTGCCGACAACATCGCATCCAGCTTTTGCTAGTGTGATGGCGATGGCTTTTCCCAGGCCGTCGCTGGCTCCGGTGACGAGTGCTCGTTTCCCGGCGAGATTGATTTCTAGAGACATGATGGATAGTTTGTTTAGACGTAAAAGTTATCCTTGGCATCGAGTTCACGAATGCCCGGGTGTTTAGCGAGTTCTTCTTCGACGAGATCGACGCCGAGTCCTGGACGGTCTGATAGATGGAGATGGCCATCACGCACATCGAGTGGGTGGGTGATCACCTCATCTCGCCACGGGACGTCATTTTTCATGAACTCACAGCGGAAGAAGTTTGGGATGGAAGCGCAGACATGGGCGCTGGCAAGTGTTGAGAGGGGGCCGTTCGGGTTGTGAGGTGCGACCAGGACGTTGTAGGCTTCAGCCATCGTGGCAATGCGTTTCATCTCGGAGGGGCCACCGCAACGGGTAATATCCGGCATGATGATGTCGCAGATATGTTGTTCCAGCACAGGGCGGAACCCATGACGTGTGTAGTGGCGCTCCCCGACACAAATGGAGACGTTGCCGGGTAAGCGGTCGCGTAGTGCGCGCAGGGTGTTGGCATTTTCCGGACCAGCTGGTTCCTCATACCAGGTCATTCCCAGTGGGGCGAGACGTTCGGCCATCTTGACTGCCATCTGTCCGTTCATCATGGCGTGGGTTTCGATCATCATATCGGTGCCGGGCCCGATGGCATCACGAACCGCTTTGGTGACATCGTAGGCTTTGTCCTGCATTTCCTGGGTCAGCGACAGGTTGGTATTGAGGTCGGTGCCGTAGAGGTAGTTGGTGTGGGCGAAGGGATCGAACTTGAGCCCGGTGAATCCGTCATCCATGACCACCTTGGCTTGTCGGGCGTAGTCATCCGGGCTGTGGCCGCCGCCGGTGAACCAGTAGTTTGCATAGAGGGGGATTTCATTACGGAAGGCTCCTCCGAGGAGCTCATAGCAGGGGACGCCGAGCACTTTTCCTTTGAGGTCGAGCAAAGCCATGTCCAGCCCGCTGATCGCGCACATCGAAGCTCCAAAGGGCCCCAGCCAATTCAGGTCACGGTAGAGTTTGGTCCAGATAAAGTCGGTGCGCATCGGATCGAGGCCAATGACGCGTTCTCCAATATGTTTTGCTGCAGCTTCGACGATGGGAGCTCCCGGCCAGTTGGTGGCTTCACCAACCCCAGTGTGCCCGGTGTCGGTATGGATTTTGAGCATCGTCCAGTTGTATTTGACTCCTTCTACAAGCCAGACGTCGACGTGGGTAATTTTCATGGTTTTTTCTTGGTTTTGAAAGTTGTTACTTAGAATTTAGATTCGTTAGAGGATGCCGTAGGTATCGTAAGCTTCACGCGCGGACATGCCTTCTTCGATTTTCTGCTGCACGGTTTTCTCTCCGGTGGCCTTTTCGTAAGCGCCGAGGATGACTTCTTTTTCAACTTCGCGGGGAATGACGAGAACACCATCGAGATCACCAAAAATAATCTGACCAGGTTCGATGCGGATGCCGCCGATTTCAATCGGGCAGTTGTAGTCGATGACTTTACCTCGGGGGGCCTGATCCTGGGCATAACGACCGTGCGAAAAGGTGGGAAAGTTCAGTTGGTAAATTCCTCGGGTATCGCGGGAAAATCCATCGACCACAGCACCCACGGCACCACATTTCATGGCGCGCGTGCTCATCAGTTCACCCCAGAGGGCGTAGCTCGGGGATGCCCCTGCGCAGATATAGACGTCATTTTCTTTCAGTGAGTCGAGGGCATCGAGCATCAGGCCGAATGGCTGGGAAAGAACCGGGTTGTTGCCGGTTTCAGAAAGTTCCTCGAAACAGTCAGCTTCGAGGACAGTCATGGCGCGACCTGCCACGACCATATCTTCCCGCAGCGGCTGGAGTCGCTGAGGTAGGAATTGATGGTAATATCCCATTTTGTCCAATATGTCCCCGACCACCGCAGTGTAGAGGTATTGGCGCATGTGTGAAAAAAATTCGGTGTCGTTGTTCCAGTGCATGGCTGATTTAATACAAATTCTTGGTGTTCACGATTCATCGCTATCAACTCGATGACCATTAAAAACACCGTGCTAGGAAGGTTCAGGCTACGAATTTTTCTTTCCCTTGCACTTTTTGTCCATTTGTTGGATGGTATTGATCATCATGTCTTGGCCGAGTTACCCAGAACGCAACTTCGAGCGACGTCAGAAATTTGGTTTTTATCTGTCGCCAAGGGAAGACGCTCACCCATGGGGCTTGCGAATTCACGGCCTCGGGAGCTTTACCAGTCAAATCGATGATATCCCAGTGGCCGGCAGGGTTCTGGATGTCTATGCACTGGTGATGGTCCGTGCTGGTGGTGGTTTTTTACGCAATGCAGATGGCCAGGAGTTTGAATTGTATGCTGGTGATGTCGTTGCCATTGTTCCCGGGTGGTGGCATCTGTATAACCCAAACCAAACGAGCGGTTGGACTACCGCCTGGGTGTTGTTTGATGGCCCGGTGGCGGACTCCCTTCATACTGCCGAAGAGCTGATGCCTGGGATTCTGGCTTCCGGGGTGGGTGAATTAGGCGTGCAGTCGCTTGGCGCGATTGTCGATGGTATGATTGGGATGGCCATGAACCGTCCCGACTCAATCGAACTCCAAGCTCGTCTGGCTGGAGAGTTGTTAGGTCTTCTGGCGAGGGTCAAAGATTGGAGAGGGCACCAGGCGCGGGGCGCAGGAAGGGCACCGATGGCGGATGCGATCGAATATGTTGAAGAGCATTACACCGAGACCATTGATTTTGACCGACTGCTGGAGCTCTCCGGCATGAGTTCCACCCATTTCCGCCGTCAATTTAAGAAGATTACAGGCGATAGCCCACAGACATACCAACAACGGTTGAGGATTCGCTTGGCGAAAGAGCTCTTGAGGCACTCAGATTTGTCGATTGCCGAAGTAGGGCTGAAGGTTGGCTACGAGAGCCCGGCCTATTTTTCGCGGGTCTTTAGTAAACGGGTCGGAATGTCCGCAAGTGCCTGGAGTTGCTCAGGATTGTAGAATCTCGACTTCGTAGCCATCGGGGTCGGTGACAAAGGCCATTTTGCGCTCTCCAGCGCTGAATTTTTCACGCCACTGCTCAGGCCAGATTTCGATGCCGTCGTTTTCCAACTGGTCGCAGTAGGCAATGATATCCGGCACGCCAACACAGGTGTGCATCAGATCCTCGGGGAACTCGACTTTAAAGTCCGGGGAGTAGGTGAGTTCGAGGAAGTGATCGTTTCCGGGTAAGTGTAAAAAGGCCAGTTGGTTTCCTTGCGGTGATGTTTTTTGTTCACCGAGTTCGAAACCAATTTTTTGATAGAAGGCGATGCTGGCAGCCGGGTTGGATACTCGGATACGGGTGTGGAGAAACTTAATCATGATAATGAGTGGTGAAACCACGAATCTTAGGAATTGGTCGAATGATTTTTTAGTAGAGAGTTCATTTTAGCACCACGGAATACACCGAATACACGGACGGGTGCCGGATTAATCTGCAATGTCGGGAGTGACACACTGGCAAAGATCCAAGGTATCCATTATTGCCTGGCCTTAGGATGACTTGCTGGTTTTGCTTTTCGGTTTGGGTTTCACCGGTTTGAACGTGAGCTCTTCAGCACCTTTGCGGCGCGTGACTTTGACCGTGTCACCCTCTTTGATATCGGCGCGGAGTAGCGCCTCGGCCAGTGGGTCTTCGAGGTATTTTTCGACGGCTCGGCGCATCGGGCGGGCTCCGTAGTTGGGGTCGTACCCTTTGTTCATGAGCAGTTCGCGGGCATTTTTGTCGAGGCTGAGCTTGATGCCTTTGTCCTTCAATCGTTCGATGAGTTTCGCGCTTTCGAGGTCGACGATGACATTGAGCGCCTTTTTCTCCAGCATGTGGAATACGACGGTGTCGTCCAGACGGTTGAGGAACTCCGGCTTAAACTGCTTTCTCGCCTCTTCCAGGATCTTGGCTTTCATGCCATCGAAGTCGGCTTCGTCTTCCTGCATGGCTCCAAAGCCGAGGGATGTCTGACGTTTGACACTGCCGGCACCCACATTGGAGGTGAGGATGATGATGGTATTACGGAAGTCGATCTTGCGGCCAAAGGAGTCGGTCACCATCCCTTCTTCGAGAATTTGAAGCAGCAGGTTCATGACGTCCGGGTGGGCTTTCTCCACTTCGTCGAAAAGAACAACCGAGTATGGTCGGCGTCGGACAGCTTCCGAGAGTTGGCCACCTTCTTCATAACCGACGTAGCCCGGAGGGGATCCGATCAGGCGCGAGGTGGAGAATTTCTCCATGTACTCGGACATGTCGATCTGAATTAAAGAATCCGGATCACCAAACATGAATTCGGCGAGGTTGCGGGCCAAGTAGGTTTTACCCACACCGGTGGGTCCGAGGAAGAGGAACGAGCCAATCGGGCGGCGCGGGTCCTTGAGGTCGGCGCGCGAGCGGCGCAGTGCTTTGGAGATGGTGACCACGGCTGTGTCCTGACCGATGACGTGGCTCTTGAGCTCTTCTTCCATCTTGAGCAATTTTTCGGCTTCTTTTTGCTCCATGCGTTGCAGGGGCACGCCGGTCCACTTGGAGATCACGGACATGATGTCGTCCTCGGTGACTTCCACGATGGTTTCCTCACTTTCGGCCTTCCAAGTATTGACGATGTTTTCGAGTTCGGATTTTGCCTGCTTTTCGGCATCGCGCATCGAGGCTGCTTGTTCGAAGTTCTGTTCGTTGATTGCGGCCACTTTGTCGGCTTGAATGCTTTCGATTTTGGCCTCCAGCTCCTTGACGACCGGTGGGCGGGTCATTTGCCCGATCCGCGCCCGGGACCCGGCTTCGTCAATGATGTCGATGGCTTTGTCCGGAAGGAAGCGATCGGACAGATAGCGTGATGATAGTTTCACGGCTGCCTCGATGGCTTCCTGGGTAAAGGTGGCTTTGTGGTGCTCTTCATATTTGAATTTGAGCCCCTCCAGGATGGTGATGGTGTCTTCCTGGGACGGCTCGTCCACTTTGACTTTTTGGAAGCGTCGCTCCAGGGCGGAGTCTTTTTCGATGAATTTGCGGTACTCATTCAGGGTGGTGGCACCGACGCATTGGAGTTCTCCCCGGCTGAGTGCCGGCTTGATGATGTTGGAGGCATCCATGGCGCCTTCCGCGGATCCGGCACCGACGATGGTGTGCAATTCATCGATGAAGAGGATGACGTTTTCCGCTTTGCGAATTTCGTCCATCACGGCTTTGATCCGTTCTTCAAATTGTCCACGGTATTTGGTGCCGGCAACCATCAGTGCGAGGTCCAGAGTGACCACGCGTTTGCCGCGCAGGATTTCCGGAACGTTGCCGCTGGTGATCTCCTGGGCGAGGCCTTCCACAATAGCTGTTTTTCCCACACCGGCCTCCCCGATCAGAACCGGGTTATTTTTGGTGCGGCGGCACAGGATTTGGATGACGCGTTCAATTTCCGATTCACGTCCGATGACGGGATCGAGTTTGTCTTTTTCCGCAAGCTGGGTGAGATCACGACCAAAGGCTTTCAGAGCGGGGTTTTTACTTTTTCCTCCCTTGCCGCCTCCCTGGGGTGCCTCTTCGTCGTCATCTTCAAACTCTTCAAATTCGTCCTCGATGTCGTCCGGGTTGAAGTTCGGATCGATTTCAGCGAGAATCTCCTGACGGGTGTGGTTGATGTCCACCTCAAGGCTGGCCAGGACACGGGCTGCTACGCCGTCACCCTCGCGGAGCAGTCCCAAGAGAATGTGCTCGGTTCCCACATAGGAGTGCTCAAGCTGTTGGGCTTCCTTATTGGAAAGAGAAAGCACTTTTTTCACCCGCGGAGTGTAGGGGATGTTGCCCGAGATTTTTTGTTCGGGTCCCGAGCCAACGTGTTTTTCCACCTCAATGCGCACGGTTTCCAGATCCAAGCCCATGTTCTTTAGAACGGAGACCGCAACCCCCTGACCAAGTTTGATCAGTCCTAACAATATATGCTCGGTTCCGACATAATTGTGGTTGAATCGGTCCGCTTCCTTGCGGGCAAGGGCGAGAACCTGTTGGGCTCTGGGTGTGAAATTATTCATGTCTGGGTACGGTTGAAAGGGCGGTGGGTGAATGGGGTGTGTTGCTCGCCACGCGTTGAGTTCGCTGCGATCCCTTTAGATGGAAATCGCTGTCGTTGATCGCTGTGTGGCTGGTCTGGGCTTGGTCGCTGATACTAGTCGTTTTCTTGTTTTGATTGATTATCAAGGGTACCTATATCAGGTGTCGGGATGTTTTGCAACCTGTCTCGGATGATTTCTGCCCGAATGATGTCACGTTGCTCGGGGGTGAGCTTTTTATCGGAGATGTGCTGCAGGTGTGCGGGCTCAATATCCATCAGTAAGGTGTCACAGAGGGAAATCACCTCTTTCGGGAAACACCCCATGTCGCCACCAAGACGAATCAGGGAGAGGTGGGTGAGAGCTTCCTTGGAGTCGATCACGTAGGCGTGGCGCAGCAGACCGTAGGCTCGGCCGATTTTATCAGCGAGCATCTGTGGGTCGTCTTCTGCGAGTTTGATCCGGGCGTTGCGTTCGTGGTCGCGCACTTTGCAAATGACACGTTCCAGGCGATTGATGATTTCGTCCTCGGTTTCGCCCAGCGTGGATTGATTGGAAATCTGGAACAAGTGACCGAGGGATTCGGTCCCTTCGCCAAAGATGCCGCGGACGGCCAGGCCAAGTTTGGCGACCGCTTGGATCACCTGGCCGATGTGGTCGCTGATGACCAGACCGGGGAGGTGGAGCATGGCTGAGGCGCGCAGGCCGGTGCCGACATTGGTGGGGCAGGCGGTCAGGTATCCAAGTTCATGATCGAAGGCATAGGGCAGGCTTTTTTCCAGTTGCTGGTCGATTTTGGTGATCAGCTTGTAGGCTTCACGCAGATGCAGACCGGAGCGGATCGATTGCAGACGCAGGTGGTCTTCCTCGTTGATCATGACGCTGAGTGTCTGGTCGCGGTTGACAACGGCAGCGCTGCCTTCGTTTCTGGCTGCTTGTTCACGGCTGATCAAGTGGCGCTCGACCAGGACTTGTTTTTGTACGGACGTCAGCTCGCTGAGTTGCTGGGAGAAAGCATTGCGCATTTCGGTCAGTGATTCGACCGCTGGGCGAAGTCGCGTCATGATTTCGATGCGCTCAGGTTTACGTGCCCATCCGGGGAATGGGACGTCGGAGATGTTGCGGGCGAGGCGGATACGGCTGGTCAGGACGATCGAGCTGTCGTCTGAGGCGCCGGTCATCCATTCGGCCGGATGTTTCATCAATGTGGAGAATCGCATCATGGAGTGATCGCTTATCAGTAATGGGTTATCAGTTATTCGTTAACGGAGAACAGGGGGCGTCGTGGATGGATGATCAGGCTTCCTGAGCCGGGCTTTCTTGTTTGTCTGGAGTAGCCGCTTGTTCGAGTTGGCGGAGTTCATCGCGCAGGGCGGCGGCTTTTTCGTAATTTTCATCCTGGATCGCCAGAGTCATTTGCTCGTGGAGTTTTTCGATTTGTTGTTGTTTTTCGTAGGCTTCGAGCATGCCTTTGGGCACCCGGCCTTTATGACTGATGCCTTTGTGCATTCCTCCGAGGTTGTGTTTGATGTCCTCACGGAAAAACTGGTAGCACTCGCTGCAGCCGAGACGTCCGGTTTTTTTGAGGTCATCGAAAGCAAATCCACATCCTGGGCATACTGGAGGGGCGCTGACCTTGACCGGGTTTTCCGGTTGGTTGACCACCTCGGCCGTTTTTTGGGGAATGGGTTGCAAGTGGCCGATTAAAAAACCTTCGGGGTCAGTAACCCCTTGCTCAGTAGCACATTGCTCACAGAGAGATGATTTTTTTGTCTGGCCATCAATGATCTGGGTGAAGAACACAGTGGCTTTGCTTTCACAGTAATCGCATTGCATCGCTGGGAGAATCCTAGACCTGTCCGACAGAATTGCGAAAGGAAAAGCGTGGCAGCGGTCGATTTTTTTTGCATCGGATCACCCGGTCTGGAGCTGGAGAGTTCTCAGAGTATGGAGCAAATGACCTGATTGGACTCGGCGGAGGCAGAAAAAGCGCTTGTGTTGTTGGCGCTGGATCCGGCAAAGGCATCCTGGAGATCGATTTTTGTTTTTGTCACCTTGGAAGATGCTAGGGGGGCAGATGCGATGCATTTTGAAAACGACTTTTAATGTAAGGCTGGCCTCCAGATTGGAGTATCATTTCTTGCCTCATTTTTAATTGGGGGGAATCAAACCATGCGTGACAGCGTTCAACTGAGCAACTCCGAGTTGTCCTTATCCCTGAGCCCGGATCTGGGAGGGAAGGTGGCGTCTCTCAAGGATCTTAGGAGTGGCCGGGAATGGCTGTGGAATAACCCCTATCTGCAGGCTCGTCTCCCGGTGTATGGGGAGTCCTATATTGAGCAGCTTGATGTCGGCGGTTGGGATGAAATTTTTCCTTCCGTGTCTCCAGACCAATTGGAGGACGGGACAAAGATCCCGGATCATGGTGATTTGGTTTTTCTGCCTGCTGATGTCAGTTGTGAAGACGATCGAACATTGACCTGTCGTTATCATACGCGATGTTTCAAAACAATATTTACCCGGACTCTGAGACTGGAAGGGGAGCGGGTGATGGTCTTTTATTCCCTGAAATCGGAACAAGCTGCACCCGTGCCTTATCTGTGGGCGGCTCACCCCCTGATTGCGCTAGAGTCAGGGATGAGCTTGGAGTTGGGGGCTGGAAGTGAGGTTTATCCTGGAAGTGATGCTGACCAGGGTGGGGAGATGATTTTCTCCAGGCGTCCCTCCGGTTCATGGACTTATGAGGTCAGCGATCCTGATCTGGATGAGGGGGTAAAGCCCCAAGCCCACAAATGTTTTTTCCGTGTCGGTTCCAAACCAGAAGTTGCGATTCGTTGCCGAGACGGGTCGGGGCTCAAGCTGTCCTGGGAAGGTGAAAGCGTCCCTTATCTGGCGCTTTGGATGAACCTTCGCGCTTGGTCGGGGTCCGGCTCTCTCCCTTACTTTAATCTCGGTGTGGAACCAACCACCGCACCATTCGATGCTCTCAGCGATGCGATCCAACAT
Source organism: Oceaniferula marina (assembly GCF_013391475.1). Classification (NCBI taxonomy): domain Bacteria; kingdom Pseudomonadati; phylum Verrucomicrobiota; class Verrucomicrobiia; order Verrucomicrobiales; family Verrucomicrobiaceae; genus Oceaniferula; species Oceaniferula marina. Next base: position 80,361 of record NZ_JACBAZ010000002.1, read on the forward strand.
CGACACCAGCGTGTCCTCGGAGCCGGTCAGACGCATTGCTGGGGGATGCAATTTGAGCTTAAACATCCGGTTTAGCACAACCCATTTTATTTCAACTCGATACCATAAATAAAGATGAAATTATCATACAATCGATTACGGGTTCACTTATTCAAAACCGCATCCTTAGCTGTGATGCTACACCTACCTTTATGTGCAAACGCCGCCCCTGCAGACAAAGCGCTGGGCTTGCACTCGGATGGTGGAGCCTGGAAATTTTATCCAGCCAAAGCGGCTGTGGATGGGCGCACCAATGTCCTCTTGATCGGAGACTCCATTATGAACGGGTACCGCGCCAAGGTGATTCAATCTCTGAAACAGACAGCCAATGTGGATTGTTGGTTAACTCCCCTGCATTTGAAAAGCCCCGAGCTGCTTCCTGATTTGAAAAAAGTCAGTGCTTATCGAGGCTACGATGTGATTCATTTTAACATCGGATTACATGGATGGCCCAAAGGGCGTATCCTGAATAAGAATTATCCTGATTTACTGAGGACTTATGTCCGAACCTTGAAACAGCAAGCGCCAAAGGCACAGTTGATTTGGGCGAGCACCACTCCGGTTCATGCCCGGAACACGACCCAGCTACACGAGGAAATTAACCCGACGATTGTGACCCGCAATCAGTTGGCACTCAAGGTGATGAAAGAAGAGGGGGTTGCCGTGAATGATTTATATGGCAGTACCGTGCAGAAGCTTCAATGGGTGCGCGGAGATCGGTTTCATTGGAAGAGGCCAGCCTATGATTTGATGGCCAAGCAGATTGTACAAACCATCGAATCGACACTCAAGCAACAGCCTGGCAATGCCGCAGAGGATCCAACAGCGCACACGCTTCATTCTCCTGGCCAAAAGGCCGTGGTTAATCTTCAGTTAGACTCCGGTGTGCCTCACTGGGTGGTTAAGCTCAACGAGAAGACCATTCTCAAGCCCTCGCCCTTGGGTTTGGTTCTGAAAGATAAAGATTTTGCAGCGTTTCGCTCCGTTGATTTTGTGACAAGTGAAGTCAACAATACGTGGAAGCCAGTTTGGGGGAAAGCTTCCAGCGTGCAGAATCACTACAAGCAAGCGATCTGGACCCTCGAGGAAAACGGCCCGAAGAAAAGGCGCCTGCAGATTGTGCTGAGGGCTTATGACAATGGCGTTGCTGTTCGCTATCGCCTGCCGGGCAGTGGACAAGCTCAGGTTCTCGGCGACCGTTGCCAATTTCAGTTTGGTGGCGATTTTACCTGCTGGAGTGCCAATGGTGAACGCGCCAACCATGGCCCTGTTCCGCTGAGTCAATGGAAGGGCTCCCAGCTTCCCCTGACAGTTAAAGTGGCAGATGATTGTTACGCTTCGATTTTAGAAGCTCAGATTGATCAGTATGCGCCCATCAGCATGAAACGTCTGAGCCCTACCTCGTTCCAATCCCAGATGGGAGCATCATCCGTGACTCTTCCCTCGGATAGTTCCTGGCGGGTTGTTCTTCTGGGTGAGTCACCGGGCGAACTATTGGTTAATCACACGATGGTTAATCTCAACCCGGTATGCAAGATCGAGGACCCCTCCTGGATCAAGCCGGGAATCTCGATGTGGGACTGGCGTGCCTGGGGAGCCAAAACCGAGGACGGATTCACCTATAATCTGGGGATGGAGTCCTGGAAGCGCCACATTGATTTTGCTGCCAAACATCAGCTCGCCTACCTCTTGCTCGATGCCGGGTGGTATGGACTGGAATTTGATCCCAAGGAGGATCCCACAACGAGCCGGGATCATTTGATCATTCAGCCGCACCCCTTCAAACCGCATTTGGTGCGTAAACCCGCGCCCAAAGACTGGAAGCATCCAGTCGATGTGCCGGCATTGATCAAATATGCCAAAAGTAAAAATGTCGGTATCATCCTCTACCTGAACGATGCGGCGCAGAAAAATCATGATTTGGACAAAACCTTGGCAACCTATCAGCAATGGGGAGCCGCAGGAATCAAGTACGGATTCATGCGTGCAAAGCCACAGGCAAAGGTTTTGAAAACCAGAAAAATCGTCGAACTCTGCGCCAAGCATCAGTTGCTTTGTGACTTCCACGATGGACCGATCGCACCCTCCGGCGATCGTCGAACCTATCCGAACTACATCACCCGCGAATTTTGTCATTCGCAATCGGATGCCATGCGGACCTTTTCACCGCAGACGTTTTGCACGACGGTTTTTACCAACATGTTAGCCGGACCGCTCGACATGTGCAACGGGCTCTACAGCATCGACAACGCCAAGCAGGTCCGCCCCAAGATTTTTGCTGAACTGTATTCGACGGTCACGGCTGAAACAGCACGGGTGCTGATTACTTATTCTGCTGTTAGTTTGCTGCCTGATATCCCAGAGGCATACGAAGCCAAAGCCGACCTGTTTGAGTTCATCGCCAAGCTTCCGATGAACTGGGATGAAACCAGAATCCTTCATGGTGAGATCGGCCGTTTGATTACGACGGCCCGACGTTCCGGCGACGATTGGTTCATCGCCACCTGCTGCGATGAAAAAGGAGCCACGCTGCCGATTCAACTGGATTTTCTCAAGGATGGCGTCAGCTACGATGCCACCCTCTACGAAGATGGTGACGACGCTCATTACAAAACCAACCGTGAGGCATACAAAGTCCGCAAAAGAACAGTAAAAAAAGGCGATGTCATCCAAGCCAAACTGGCACCAGGTGGCGGCCACTGCATCCGCCTGACGCCTGCGAATCGCTGATAAAAACATCACGCGACAAGGTGAATGAATAAATATGGCCATGCTTTGCGTAGAGTGTCCTCATTTATGAGGCAACGGGAGCTATTCCAGTCATTCCAGCTTCTTGCTTCGGTGTCCGCTTTAATGAGGCAACACGCACGGTGGTAGTTTTAAAATCCATGCTGGTGAATTGGATGCAGTTGAATTAGGTTGGGAGTGTCCCCCCAAATTTTATCGTGCTCATGACTGGTCTCCATTTTTTACCCGGGCGCTTGTTCGCCTGTTTGGTGCTTGTGTCTGGCCTTTCTTCGTGTGGTCATATTTACACTAAAAGCCATTCCTATTCTGGTGGTGGGGTAGTGACGGTGAATGGAGCGCGTATTACGAGCGCGGTGAAGCCGATGGGGGGTGAAGGTGGCTTTTCGATGTCGGCGATGGTGTATATGGCGGGCTCGGCGACCCTCGACGGACCGTTTATCTGGAGAATTGAAGCTGAGGGCGAGCAAGGGCTGCACGAATCGATGACGGTACACCGAGTAAAAGTTACAACATCGACAACCAAACGTAGCGAGTGGTTTCCGAGTAGGCATTTAGGGGTGGTTGAGCCCTTCAAGCCATTTAAAAAAGAGCCAGGTAAAGCTTATGCTGTATTTCAAATTCCCGGAAAGTTGAAGGTTTTTCCGGAGACGGATGGCGCTATCACTGTGCTCGCGGACCTCTCAGTGAAAAGCACTAAGGGGACTCGGCGCAAGGTGGTCCAATTTCAATTACAGCCGGGAACGACCTCTGATCTTGAGTTCATCAATCTCCCGGCAGAAATCATCGAGGATCTGGAAAACGATCCGAGAGAATGGAAATGGTGATTTGCTCCTACGGTGTTTTTTCTATGGCTATATCATTTGGTGGCATCAAAACACGCCTCAAAAGAAAATACCCCCGACAGGAATCGAACCTGTATCTAAGGTTTAGGAAACTATAGTTTTTCTATATTTTGCAAGGATTACAGCTTTACTGTCTCACTTTAGTCTCACTTTTTCGTTGCGGTTCGCCTGTATTTTGCTCTATTTGCAAGCATGAATAATAAGGTGTCCGTCCTGAAGAGCAGGAAGAAAAACTTCCCGTGGTACGTCTCCTACCCGGACGGTGGTAAACGAAAGAAGAAATACTTCAAGAAGAAGGAGCGCAAGGGTGGTGCCGACGAGTGGGCCAAGAAGAAGCGCAATGAGTTGAAGGACATGGGCAGCCGTCATGCCTCGATCACTGAAACGGAACTCCAGGCGGTCATCAACTTCCGGGAAGCCATCTCAGAGCTTCCTGAGCACGCGCAGGAGGTCACCCTGGTTGATGCCGTGGCCAGTTTCGTAGAGGGATTAAAAAACCGACACAAGTCCATCACCTGCCAAGAAGTCACCGATAGCCTGAAAAACAAGCTCCTCACCGAAGGAAAGAGCAAGGGCCACCGCGACACGCTGGGGTACCGTCTGAAACGCTTCAATGCCTCATACGGAGACTGGCTGGCATGCGACATCACTACGGAGATCATTGATGACTTTCTGACCAATCTCGAAATGGCACAGCAGACCCAGCTTCACTACCGCAGGGCAATAGGACAGATGTTCAATCATGCCATCATCTTGAAAGCGGCAACCTCCAACCCCGTTACCCATGCCCTCAGGCCCAAGGTAAATGCCATAGAGACTGGGATCCTCAAACCACAGGAGGTCGCCAGTTTACTTTCTCACGCAGACGACGATACACTTCCTGGACTGGCAATTTCATTCTTCGCCGGAATTCGCAGAGCTGAGATCGAGCGGCTTGACTGGTCCGAGATCGACCTGGATGAAAGGCTAATCGAAATCAAGGCCGCGAAGGCAAAGACAGCACAACGCAGGCACGTTCCCATCGGGGACAATCTTGCCTCCTGGCTGATACCTTACAAAAAGCACAAAGGCCCCGTCATCAAGAGCCATGCAATCTGGCGCAAGGGTCAGCAGCAGGCTAGAGAAGATGCCAAGTTGGAAAGCTGGCCCCATAATGCGGGTCGGCATTCGTTCGCAAGTTACCACCTTGCGCATCACAATGATCCAGGGAAGCTCGCCATGGCACTGGGACACCCCGACCCCCGACTCCTGTATAAACACTACCACAAGCTGGTCACCCCCAAGACTGCGGCCCTCTACTGGAGCATCACCCCGGAAGAAGCCAAGAACATCATCAAACTCAAAACCGCATGAACCTCATTGCTCCTGTTTTCCAAGCCAGGAGGTGTTTGCGAAGAGAAAAATCCCCTTGGAGGATTCAAGTTTTGTGGATAAATTGAACGCATGGCAATCAAATGCCCTGGTACACCAAGGGAGCCTGCCAAGGAACTCATCATGAAAGATGAATTGGCAAAGCGACTGAAGGTGTGCACGCGTAAGGTTGAACTAATGGTGAACGCCGGAGAAATTCCGGCAATAAAAATTGGTACAGCCGTGCGGTTCAATTGGGAGAAAGTGCTTGAAGCACTGGAAGCCAATCAGGCCGCATAAGGTAACCCGACAGTTACCGCCGCGAGATAATATGATTGTGTAAACGTCATAGAGTACATGGCCTCAATCTTACACGGCCCCCGGGTGTTCCTTCCCGGGGGCTCTTGTAATTTTTAAACACCTCTATTAACAATCATCTGTGTATTCAAACTGGCGATGGTCAGATATCATTTCCAAATTGACGTGCGGCGACAATACTCTCCGTGTCGAGGTTCGCCAACATTATCATTCCCAGCCCTTGATCGACACACGACCAACCAAACACACCAAGCTGCTCCATCAGTGATTTCTTAATGGGCTAATACTAAGACATCGTCATCAGATTATACATCAACTACTTTCGGAGCTTCTTATGCGGCTTACTCGGGAAAGATCTCATATGGTTCAATGCATACGAGCTGAAGTAGTCCATCACAGACTTCATATCCTCGAAATACACTCCAACAGGAATTGGCAACGGGCAATTCACGGATCCAAAACTATGACTTAATACAAGCCCTCCAACTTCGCCAACTAAAATGATTTCCACATTAGGAGGCAAGCCTACGGATCTAAAGTATTTGACGGCATCAAAAGCCTCATAATTCTTTCGAGATTGGTATAGCTTTAAATCCGGCAACTTTACCCGTTGATCCTCTGAGTATCTATTTTCAGCTAGGCATAAAGAGATCACTCTCTCAGATCCTGCTATCTCTTCCACTCCCTTTCTGAGGTCTGCTATAGCCATGAATAAGCTTTTACTCCTCCCCCAGGATGGGGTTTGTGGTCGAATCCACGTCACCTGCAGTGGGGTATCTTTAGTATACTCTCCAGCCCCAATCCCTCTATATATCAACCGGGATATAAGTTCGCGATTCCTAGATAACTCCCCCGAACCAAAAATAACAGACGCCCCAGATTGGAGCTTGGGAGCGACCCCTTCAATAAAGTGCTTCATCAGACACGGCCAATTGAGCATTCCAGAATGAAGAGAGTCAGCCAAAAAGTCATCTCCAAACAAATGACGCAAGAGGGTCACATCATCACTTAGATCATGATCTGATGGTGGATTTATTTCTACCAAACCGATAAGCTGCTTACGCAACATCGCTCGCTCTTCAGTCTTTGGGTCAAGGTGATCAAAAGGAAGTACGGAAACTTCGGCCACACCACTCTGTTTAACTTTCATGATAACGTCTGCTGCGAGCACAAGGTCTTCCTGAATTCGACAATAATCTACCTTATGCAAACTCAACTTGTCGGATCGATAATCCTCCAGATCACCAGTAGTTTGAATAAAAGAAGGAAAGTGACGGCTAAACTGTTCCGCAACCTGTTGCTGGTAGTCAGGCCTTTTTTGCTCATGACCGGGCACACAGTCTGGTATCAGACGAGCATATTTAGATCCAAACTCCATGCGAGATCGATCGTCACGAGATAAAGGCAAACAACAATGATTCTCTACACAAAAAAATCCACTCTTGGCTTCAGCCTGGCTTATAGAGGGGATAGATTCATCATTTGATACGAACAGCTGCAGACCAGCATTGGTCAATCGCAAATTACCATTCTCTCTCATTAGCAGCTCCTGCCCGAGTAATGGAGCTAACACTATTCGCAATTCCTGATCACTGAAGTTTAAGAACCCGCACACGCTCCCCTCCCTTACTTCTCCCCCCATCGTTTTGATAAAACGCAAGACCATTTCCTGAACAACAGGAAAGTCAGTCTGCTTACGGATGGAGTAACCAATCTTAAACTTCATACACGGAACAAAAACCGTATGCACATTGGTTTCCTCTGCTGGAGTTGCACTATCCGTAAATGCCTCATATTTTAGGTATGTATCCATACTAGTGATCTCTCTTTATTAAATTAAACTCTTTACTACCCTTTAAAGCCTCACGCTCAATATACTGATTTACGCGTCCCAAAGGAGTATCTGGTAGCTGTGACCAAAACTGAAAGCTTCCCACGATTATGAGCCTCTCTTGAGCCCGCGATAAGGAAACGTTAATCCTTTCCTCACTGTCCGTGTGACCTGTAATCTTCTTCCTGTTCGTGCGAGTCGGCGAAAAGATAATTATAGGGTTCTCTTTCCCTTGGTAACTATCAACAGTATCCACTTTGCACAAATCTTGGAGCTCGCGAGAGAGCGAGGCTGCCCATATTTTTTCTTGTATCTTCAATGCCTGCGCTTTGTAAGCGGTTATGATACCAATAGAGGCTTCTACTCCCTTCTTGACCTGTTCTTCAGCAAGGCCTTGCACCAGTTTCTTATCCTCATCAATCATCTGAAGGATTTGCATAATGACCTCGATCTCACTCAGGTTGAGATAGCTGGTATAGTCCCTTTTTTCTTCAGCCTCAGTAGGGTTCCCCGTATCAATCCATGTCACTTCGGATCTGATCTGCTCAGGCAATAACTCATAAGCCTCAGGGCTTCCTAAACGCCCATTGGACAATCCTCCTATCTCTGGATAAAAACAATCAGACACAAGCCGATTGATCGGATCAACCATTCGATACTGAGTATCCAAGCTCTTAGCAATATCCCCCCCTATTGACGATCTGAACACCCGATGAAAATCACTCTGTTTAACGGCTCTAGGATCACACCCTAAACTATGCACGACTTTATCGATTAACAATCTATCGAAATGAGGAGGCAGCTGCTTATGATCTCCCACTAATATCACTTGGTGACCAACCTGCATAGCGACTGACAATTCACTAGGGCCGCAGCGAGCAGCCTCATCGATTATCACCCAGTCAAAATCTTTCTTTTCGACACCTAGGTTCCAGCGACCTATACCTACACAAGTGCCTGTAACAATCTGACTTGTATCAACCAAAAAGCTATCAAAGCCACTTACCGGTGATTCTAGAATCTTAACCCAATCCAGTGCCAGCTCAATGACATTACCTAAGGTCCGCACTGCTGACATATTAGATACACTATACCTTTCCATTAATAGAACCTCCAATGTATCATATGATCCAAATGGATCAGCCTCATCTAGGTAAAGGTCACCAGCATGCTGTTCACAAATCTCAATTATCCTCTTCTTCAATCGGTTTCTTACCTTCTCGCTATCATCCCGGTTTGACAGCTCAGACTTAGACAATCGCTGTAGCTCATCAAATAAGGGCAAGAGTCTGGCTCTCACAATTGTAAACTCCTCAACAAAGGGTTCAGGCAATCCTAACTCTACTCCAACTGGGGCTACACGCTCTACCAAGCGCTCTCTGAAAAAGTTTCTATAGGTCGCTTGTAATGTATCTGAGTGATAGGATATTAAATCGTCACTCAGTGAACTTCTTCTACCAACACGAACCAAAGAAGGTTCCTGACCTTCCGAACCGAAGAGTCGCACAATCTGATCTGTTGCATTATTAACAGCCTCATGCGACTGACTAACGACTAATATTTTCGAGGATGGCTTTTGAGTTGCGATATAATGCACAGCAGCTGCGATAACTCTCGTCTTACCTGTTCCTGGAGGTCCCTGTATCAGGCTTAATGGACATTGTGTCAGTGAGTTGACCAACGCTTGCTGCTGAGGCTCATTGAGGCCATAGCTTGCAGGTAGCACTAGATCTTGGTCAAACTCATCAGAATGACTGATCGACCCCTTATCCCCTGAGAATGTATCAATCAGTGCATGAGCCGTGGACCTACGTTGAAGAATTCTCTCTGCCGCTTTTCTTCTACGTTCATATGACATCCTCGCCCTCTTATCCTGCAAACGTATAATGCTTCCGTTCTTTGGTGGAAAGAATGACGGATTATTATTATTAAACACTAACTTACCCACTTCCGCATCGCCAACTTCTGACTTATGTATGTTCATCTTACCTATGAATCTCCATCCATTTGAGGTCTTGGTTTCCAATGTTACATCAAGCCAGTCATTGGTAATAACACCATCAAAATTCTGAGATACGATTAACTGGTATTCCCCAGGGCGCTGATACAATGAATTGATATCTTCCACCTTCACTGTCGGAATTATTTCCTCTTCAGCATTCAGAATAGCTTCCCACAGTCTAGGAACATCAACAACAGGTTCAACATCGCTCCCATTCATAGCCCCCCTGTCTGGGCGATTAACAAACTCAATAGGTTCTATCTTCTCAGTCTTGTCTCGAGGCGAATCAAAGGATTGATTCAGGTCAATACCTTCGTGCAATCCCTTTAAGCCAGACAAATTCATACAGTCCCCCTTCATTAAATGAACCCGCCCCTTATACTTGTGCTTGTTATGCCTCATTGCTGTAGCAAAACGCCCAGCTGAAGAGTCCTTCAACCAACAATTTTCCACGGCACCTGAATCTCGGTCTACTGCGATATCCAGCCTCATCGTTTGAGTATAAATCGAGATTCTGCATTTCGTAGGGTCTTTCCTATCATCTTGTAACTGAATAGGCATTCCTCGCTCATCCCCGGCAAAAACCACGTTATCCGTAATGAACCGCGAGTGCGCTATCAAGATATGAACTTTCCCATCCTCTTCTGTCTGAGGCAGCCGCATCAGCTCTGCAATAGCTGTAAGGGTTCCCTCAAAATCCGGGTTTGCAACACCAGGACTATATAAAGGATCTATGCAATCTCCTAAGCGCTCTATAAAACCTTCATCAATATGCTGATACTCACGCTCCAACACATTGACGATAGTCTGCTTTAAAGCATATCCATCACGAGCTGGGGTTGCAACCTCATCCCCCTCATCAGGAGTGTATGCAGGACTCAGTCTCTCTGAACCCACTGGTGAGTAATCCACAACATCCAAAAGCTTAACCGTGAAGCCATGGTCTTGCTTCTTCGTCAGCAGAATATTTGAGGGCTTGATATCCCCATGATAGATAGACCGCCTATGTAAATCCCAAACGGCTTCAACCAAACTTGTGATAAGATCTACGACTACCTCATCCTGAATCCTTGATAAATCTTCTTCCTCCAAAGTTGAGCCCTCGCACCACTCCATCTCCACATAGCCTCCCATTCCAGTGAGACCAAAATCAGTAATGTTTTGGAGATATGGCAAAGAGTGCTTCTGTAGAGTGAGGCACCGTTCCAAGAAATTCAGCAAATGAAGATTTTGCTCTTCAAGACCTTCTTGATACCGCGCCAACATCCACAGCTTCACCTGACCAGCCTCAGACTCGGCGCCTGTTCTATAATGGATACATTCCTGATTTTGCTTCAGGATGGTGTCCTCAGCTAAATTCGGCATAAGCAAACGTTCCCGTTTAAACTCATCGAAATAACGCTCCGAAACCACTTTCTCTTTCTCCACCTTGATGCACCGATTAAATGCATCTAGCGCTGCCTTGGCATTTGCAAAACGAGCCTCTGGCTCCCAGTCCAACGCTCTGTCAAACCAAGCTTCAAACAACTCAGCTTCTTCGCCTTTCCTTGCAGACCAATGCGGAACACCATCATCCAGAGAAGGGAGTTCACCGAAGATAATTTGATGAACCGATACAGCGGCAAGGAAAACATCTTTACGATAATGGTCTGATATACAATCCAACCGATCTTCCGGTAGCGTAGTCGTATTGGCCTTCACCGTAGTCCGGACCTGACTGATGGTTTTTTCATCCGGGACATGAGCGGTAGCGAAGCCTGACAAGGAAACCCTCTCAGGAACGTCCACCCAAACACAATGGTCGCCTAAATCCCGGTGAGCAACTTTCAACTCATGGAGCTCAGCCACTCTTCGAAGAAGCATCGTAGCCATGCTCACTCGGTCATTAAATTTGAGCTTGTTCTTATACTGGGCTGAAGACTCCCTCAACCGCTTCATAGAAACGGGCAAATCATACAGCTCAAAAAAGTCGTTTGTAACGGAGGATCGGCCCTCGTTAGATATAGGCCTTAGAAATGCTCCACTCTGATCCAGAATTGGGTTCTGCTCTTTCAGGTAACCAATTGCATCCTCTTCCCTAAGGGCAATCTGCTTACGATTGGACTCTTCCCGGTAAGCGCCATCAATGTCCGCCAAACTTTCAAAGTCCCAAACTCGAAGTAGCGCACTTGAACCCTTCACCCCTGGTTTCTTAGCGAAGAACTCTGAATAGATCTTCTGTGGATGTTGAAAACAGTAATCATCCTCAGCTTTAAATTCATTATATGAACGTGAGCTCCCTTTAAAGTTCTGCTTACCCTTGAAGAAGTAATCCAGCTCTGTCTTCATATCCGCTATCTCCGTCGTTTGCTCCAATCGATGTCTTGAGACCAGCCAGCTCCCCTTCTTTGGGAAAGCCTCCATAAAAGTTTTGAAACTTCCCAGCCTCACAAAGTAATCTAAATCAAACGTATGCTGCTTGCTTTCTTCACTTAGTGTCGCTCTGCTTGCTCGCCCTGTTAATAACACACAATGATCAACCCATGGAGCATCAGCCTTTTTAGTCAAATGTCTCTTGAGACGGCCGGCCAGCACCTTAGCTTTCTCTCGAATAGTTATGACTGGAGACTTCTCAGTTCTCCCAGCTGTCTGCCACCTCTGCCCTTGATCATCAATAGGGTGATCCCAGTCTTTGATTTCAACTGCAATCAATCGATCCCATGCACATATAATCAAATCAATTTCACCTCCATCTCGACCAATCATCTCGAGTGAGGCATACGCAAACCACTCATTCGGAAGTTTTGATGCTAATGCTGTAAGAGCTTTTATTTCGCGACGATGGCACCCGCTAGGGTTAAGAGTATGAATTTTCATAAGTGGGCTGGGAAAAGGAGATGACCGCTAAAACATAAGCTGACAAATATCTATACTGATATTGCCGCTGATATTGATCAAATCGGCCCAACAATTCTAGTAATAAAGTAACAAATTGCTGACGGAGCTACAAAGACTTCTACTCGCCCCCCCGAATGATTTTTCTGGCTGCTCATACCTTGCTTAATTAAACAGAGACCTCAAACGTAGACAACCTTTCCGCAACTCAGTATTTACCTTTAGGTCTTCGTCCAAGCATCTGAGCGACTTTACAGGCTATCTGCCATGCCAAGTATGGTGGTACGGCGTTACCAACTTGGTGGAACTGGGCAGTGCGGGGGCCTTGGAAAAAGTAATCGTCGGGGAACGTTTGAAGACGTGCCGCTTCTCGCACAGTCAGACTCCTGCACTGTGTAGGATCATAATGAATGTAGTAATGCCCATCCTTGGAAATATGAGACACAACCGTAGTCGAAGGTTGATTTTTACACTGCACACGAAAGCGGTCATCGAAGACTATCTTCCCTCCTGGCTTCTTAACATTCTTGTGAGCTGGAAGGAGAGAGCTGGGGTAATGGGTCAATTTAGGGCTGACATTATGCTCAAGAGCGTAGCAAGCGGCATAAAAATAACGCTGCAAATCACTGCCCATATGATTCCTGCACACGTGATTGAAGACGTAAGGAAATTTTTGTTCCTGATACCATTTTTCCAGAGCCTTGGGTTTTGTTTGCAACTCTTCAGATGACCTCGTTTCGATATTAACTCCGTTATTCTGAGCCTTCCTCAACTTACCAAGCTGGTGAGTGAGTCTGCTTGCCAGACCTGCATCTGTTTGTTTGAGCTCCTTGACCCAAGAGTGCGTTTTAATTTCTCGAATGCTTTTACACCAATCACCATTAGAACGCCGAGAAAAACCACTTCTGAGCTTGGGAAGATCTTCTATAACATCGGACACCGACACTCTGGTTTCAGGGTCAGGAACAAGGTGTTGCATCTTTATTTTAGATCCACGCTTAATGCCGATGATGAACACTCGATGACGTTTCTGAGGAACTCCAAAGTCCTCTGCACGAACCAGAAAATCCGATGGCACATATTCACCTTCGATATCTTTCTGAACAGGTTCAACCAAGGGATAAAGATCGTATATAGCTTTACTGGGCTTCTTCTTAATTGAAAGGTCTGTCGCTTTGCCCGGCTCATGTAAGTCAGCCAGTATTTGCTTAAAGATATCTATCTTCTTTACATTGGCAGATAAAATCCCTTTGACGTTCTCCATAACAAAGACCGATGGGGAATGATCGGCAACGATACGGAGATACTGCTTGTAGAGAAAGTGTCTGTGATCTTCCTCAAAGTCAGGATCAGTGCCTCTCATGCGAGCCCTACCAGCAAGTGAATATGCCTGGCAAGGTGGGCCTCCGATAAGAACCCATTCTTTAGCTCCTTTGAGAGCATCATTAATTCTTTTTGATATCGCAGTGTCAGGAAAGTCATCTCCGCCAAGCTCGGCCTGCCATGCTTCGTGAGCAGCCTCTTTATATGCTTTGGGGTGATGGCGCTTAAGTGCTTTTAGAGCCTCTTCAGGTGCAGCCTGAGCCTCCACAAAATATTTATCGAGACTCGATCTCCCATTTGGGGTTTTGCGAAGTATGCGTGTAAACGAACGAAACAACAAAGTTTCATGAGCTTGGGCATCACATTCGATCGATAACTTAATGTCAAACCCTGCCCGGGTGAATCCCTCACCCAAGCCACCAGGACCAGCGAAGATATCAATTATTGGTAACACGGCTTGATGTTATGTATGAAATCCGAAAAAATCATCACAAAAAACATCAAGATCCGGGATCTCTATGTAATATCTCACGGCTTTATTAATATTGATGCTCTGTGTGATTCCAACACAAGGGACCTGTCGAGATAGCGGTTAAAGCATTCACAACTTGTTTCAGGTAACAATGCGCAGCTGTGGCATGCTGCCAGATTCAACGACTCCGGCCCCTGACCGGAATCTGCAGATTCTCGGCAAACAGGATCCGCAGAACACCATTGAGCCTCCTCAATAGCATTAGAAACCAGTCGTGATAGGTTCTCCGGATCAGCAAGCCTTACAAGCCCTCCCAACGTGCCTTCGGAATCACCAGCGGCTGTATATATTAAAAGGCCAGCCATCGGATCTGCCGAGTCGTCCGACACATAAAGTCTTTCTCTCAGGGCTGACGAACCATAACCACACTCGAAAACCAAACGATTAATCAAAAGGTGCGACAAAGTATGTATCAGAACCATCCTCGGGCTGATTTCCAAGGGCTCCCAATCATATTGCAGAACACACTCATCATGATTATCCTGCAGTTTACTTACGTGTTGTTTTACTGCTTTAGAGTTCTCCCACTTATTTATAAGCCCCTCATCGAATGTAATAAAGATGCCTTCGCCCCTTACCACCGATGCAGGAAGCCACCTTTCTTCTGGATTAGCCGGTAAATTATCCCATAGCAAGTTTGTTGGAGATGGTGCTCCATGAGGCGGATAGCTTAGAAGGCGAGAAAAACCTGCGAAGACACGGGTTTCCTTGAGGCTTTCTACCGCTATGATTTGATCCACCAACTTACTTGCCACCCCATCAAGTTGAGTGGAGTCAAGTTTCCTGAGGATGAGATCGCCTGATCGATCTGTATCTTTGAGCAACGCTTGGTATTCGTCAGCACGGATCCTAGCTTCCTGCTCCGCTCGGCTTAAAACCCCAATATTAGCGGGTTCCTCTGGTGGCATTGGAGGAGCTTCGGCATGCCCTTGCAAGGCGGATTCTATCTGCTCATCAGTATAACCACCAAGTCGGGGCTGTTGTGATTGGGTATCGAGCTTTCTCACCCCCCTGACTATGTCTGGGATTTCCATGTCCGACATGCGTAACATTTGAATCCGTGTTCTAAATGAGGATTCTTCAAGGATCAATGAAAGTTCATTGGGGTTGGGGGTATATTTTGGGGGGACGTGGATGGCGCTTCTCACATCTGCATAGTGAACATTCGTCGAGTTAATGAGTACCGCGCGCAGGGGGCGTTCACAGCTATCGTTATTTACTGGGCCTAGCCATGATTTCTTTCCCTCGCAAAGGTAAGGATCTGGATAAGCGGCCGTATTGTTCTGGTTTTTTTTGACGCGTAAATAACGACTCAAACCGCTCCACCCTTCAGGCTGGCTGCTATCGCCCCTCATTTCTCCCTGCATAACTAACCCCAGAGACCTAGATACATTGCATCTTGTGCACTCTACTCGAATCGAGTCAAGAGAACCTGACCCTTGGGCTTTGTATACCAGCGAATTTGTGCAAGCCCTATGATCATCTGATGAACGATGTACCCATTCGAGCCACGGAAGGTCCTGAAGATGGCCATGATCACACACTGCAGCAAAACGCACTTGTGAAAGTCTGGCCCGTTTACAATCTTCGCCCGAGCATGTCAGGTGCCCGAAGTTGGTCAGGGATGCTTTCTTCATTCTGCCGCAGCGTGGACAAGCAAACCAAGTAGGGAATCGAAACACAGGAGTCATAAGTACAGGAGCCTCTCCGCTGCTGCGATTTTCCGGGCCAGGCGCCATGCGAAAGTGCGATACATTGAGATCTTTCTCAAGGCGAGGTTCCCTGATCACTAGGGGACCTTTAAGTATCTCCTCGTGACTCGCCTTGTTTCCGTTTCGGTCCTTAAACCAGTGATCAAGACCACCGGTTACGACCCCTATGCCACCTTCCAATACGTGGAGTGCTCCGGGACCAAAAGGAGCTATGAGCTGTGAACGTCTTATCGGATTTAATCTCATAATTCTGAAATAGTTTTGGTTTCTGATTCAGTGTCGCTGGCATCAGCGTAACTAGGTATAATGGGCTGACACTCTGAGTCCACACCTCGTAATGAATTTGGTGTGGGCCAGACTTTGTTGACCCATCCTATAGGGTAGGGGCTGCCCGGGGGCAGTATCAACGGCTGGTCGCCGCTGTTCTCCTTAGGGAAGTATTCCTGCCATCGAACGGATCCGAATTTTTCCCACTCTTTTCTTCGTTTCCTATAACAATCATCAAGATCTGAGAGCACACGTTTTTGCTCCTTCGGGTTGGTGCACAATACTTTAACACGCTGCTTCAACAAGTCGTAGGCTCTATCTGCAGCAAGCTCAAGAGGCGTACCATCAAATGGCCAAGGGGCGGACAGTTCATCCAAGGGCAAAGTCTGCCTGACCCACGCGATCATGATTGCGTGTAATGCACGTTCCATTACCGGAATCGTAAACGGTGTCACACTTGCCGGCTCTACCTGAGCATAAAGTCTCGAATGATATGATTGAAATTGTTCATAATGTGAACGATCCCTTGCCTTAGTTGCATTGTAATGAGTTAGAATAAGACCTTGAAGATTACGGCCGACGCGACCTGTGGCTTGGATATACTGGGCCGTCGTTTTAGGTTGACCCGCTACTGCCATTAAAGCCAGTCGGTCAACATCAACACCAACTTCAATGATGTTCGATGCCAAGCAACAGTCCACAGGATAGTGCCCCCTTGCTGGCTTGCTTGTGTAGGCCCTTGACAGTGATTCGAGGGCCTGTGGAACTTCGCTGTTGCTTAATCGTCCTGTTAGCTCAAGAATTTCATATATATATCTGTGCTTTTGGTTGGGAAACCATCTGCGTTGGATATTCTTTAATCGTTCGGGAATATCAGACCCGAATAACGTTAAACCACCACCGAGTTCCCGCAGACTATTATAAAAAATTAGCAAAGACCACCAAGGATCTCTGTCATCATCATTGGGAAATCCTTGAGCAGCGGCTATTAGTGCAGCATAAGTTCTAACACTTGCAGTTAGTAATGACGAATAATTCAAAGGGAGAAGGCCAACATAAAGTCGGCCGGGTCTCCTTTTACCCTTTTCATCACGCGAGTACCTGGCAAAAAAAGAATCCGATGCATCCACCCCTGGAGGAGGAAAAATGGATGTTTGGGGACGCGCATAAAGATCTTTGATCTGAGACTCTGACGCTCTTGTAGTGGCTGTAGCAGCAATAAGCTTTGGCTTTACGGGCTGACCTAAATTGCGATCATCGGTTGCCAAAGCATCCACTAGTGTTTCATACAAACCTACCATACTCCCCAGAGGACCTGTAATCAGGTGGAGTTCGTCCTGTATTATCAAGCCGGGAGGGGATACCCTGCGCGTTCCTTCGCTGTCTATACCGAACAGGCTTCTACAGTTCGACTTCCATGCAAGTGATGCAAACTTATCCACTGTAGCGATGACAAATGTAGGGGGCTCGTCATACAGATCTTGGTCGATTACACTTATGGGTAGAGCTCTGGCGAAATCACATTTTCTGTCCGGGCAATGCACTATTACCGTACCGTTACCGCGACGTATACCGCTGACATCATAACTGTTGCCTCTTCCCTGGGTTTTACGGGGACCGATTTCAGCACCACACCAAGGACACTTAAGCAACACCATTTTATAGTCTTCCGCACCGTTCCTTCTGGTTTGGGCTATCGATGTCACAGCCCCATCGCGGCTATTGGGGGTGGTCGAGCTTCCGACCCAGATCCCAATGGTGAAGGGGGTAGTACCAAGTCTTTCCGCTAGATTCTTGCGAATAATCTCCATGGCGCAGATCAAAGATGACGCCCTCTGAAATTGTTGTGCGGTCAGCAGCCGGAGTGTGTATCTCATTAATACATCAGTGCCAACATCAGCAGGATTTCTTAACCTACGCATGAAGATTGAAAAAGCAGCACAGCCCAAATAAGCCTCTGTTTTACCCCCGCCTGTTGGAAACCAGATAAGGTCGACTATCTCTCGTCCAGGATCGGATGGATCGGCAAGTGATGTGAGGTTCATCAGCAGAAATGCAATCTGAAAAGGTCTCCATGATCGATCTATTGCCTCCTTGGATGTCAAATCAGGAGCGACATACTCAGGCTCATAGATATTCCTCTGTATCTTTTCATCCCTTATACGGATACGGGTTCTGGCTCGTGAGGCCAAGGCCTGCATAAGCATTGATTTATTAGTAAGACGAAAAGCTATCGAGGCCTCTGAATCAGGATCGGCTTCAAGAAGACGAACACCCCGTTGCATACGGTTCATAGCCTCGAGGCAATCCTCGATATGCCTTGAAGCCGCAGCCTTGTACTTTTCTTCCAAATCAACTATCTCCTCTTTTTTTTCATTGATCCAGTTTTCATATAAGCTGACCAACTGCCGTAAGTGGCCCAATGCCTCTTCAGTTCTATTTTCATCAGCCAGCGTAGTGAGAGGTATTCGGAGCTCCTCAAGCTTGCCCGTTGAAGAGTCCTTGTAAGTTAAAATTGGTGTGATAGAGGGGCTTTCATGGGACGGCAGGGCCTCCGCTATTACCTTTTTCGCGTGGAATGCTTTTTCATCAGCTTTCCAAGTTCCGGCACACCCGTGACCCGTGGAGAAAGTTCTCTCGTGTCTGTAAAGAAGATCAAGGGATTCCTGCTCCTCACCCGCGTTTACTATTTTACTGCTCGGGTAGTGAAGTATGGCCTGATCTGAATCCTGCGATACCACCTCAAAGCGTGCTTGAAAAAATGAATGCTCCTCGGCAAGATCTTTACGACATTCGGTTCTGTTTACCAAACTCAAGGTGATCAAGCGCGCAGTGTCGGGATGCTCAGTTCCGGGAATCCGCTCCCGACCTCTTACGAGAAATTCCATCTGCAGCTTAAGCGGCGGCAGTCCCGGCAAAACAGGCACATCAATAGGAACGGGTTCTACCGGGGCCTCCACATTCTTGAACTGATGGAGTGGAATCGAAATCTCGTGTTTCACCGGATGACGAACCCACCAGTTTTGGTTTGTTGTTTTCCCTTTAATACGGACATTACCTGATCTTTTGTACCGTCCTCCAGTGACATTTATTGATATGTTGCCGCCCACTCCAGAGTCAACTACAAAGGATAAACCAATACTGCGTTGCTTTCGTTGATTAGCCAAACGTAGATCCGAACTGTCAGAGTCCGAATCACTGTCATCCTGGCTTCCTTCGGATAACGCTTCCCCCGAAAGCTTGGCTCTTTTTTCCATATTTTTAGCCAGTTTGACCTCACGCTTCCCGATCTGATTTCCAGCTTCATAGGATTCATCCTCATTCTCTGAAAACTCTTTTTTTCCCACTGAAACGGCCTCCTCGACAGCATGGACTTCGCTATCATTACCAATCTCCTGATCAGTTTGTGGAAACAAAATCCCAAGACCATATCGACTGCTGGGTTTTTCATCTTTGAGAATTTCTTCACCTGTAATTTTGTCCACAGGCCTGGTAGCATGGTAAGCTTTCCAGTCGTCAAATTCTATACGTTCGCCAACATCGTAGGGAGTAGACTCCACAAGCAAAGATTCTTTCCCCAAGTCAAACGGGCTATCTGGCCCAAAAATTTCACCTGCCAATGCAGCTAGCAGCTTGGCTCGATTATTAAGGTGATGGTGTTCTTTTTTGGATACTACTGACATTTTATGATTAGATAAGTGATCTTACGAAGGGTTTCAGATCTGAGTTTAGAAATATACCAAGCCGGTGCAGTGCACGAGAGAGACCCACATAGAGTAGTGATTGTTGCTGGTCAGTCGGCATACGCTCAAAATCAGCTACAATCACAATGGGTGCCTCCAGGCCTTTGAAACTCTGAATAGTACAATACGATATACGATTCGTTCCGGCGTGGTATGGTTCAACACGATTCACCCAGTCGGGATGAAGTTCTAAATCCCTGCCCAACGTATTCTCTTTGTTTGGGCTAAGTATGACTATGTCCTTCATGGAGTAACCGTCACTCAAGCATTCCTTGATGAACCGGGATACTTGTTCCGTCTGATCTTCCCGCGTTTCCCAAAAATGGAGTTCAGGGTCCGACTTGTCATCCCCACGAAGCACTCTGCTGTATGGAGGGGATAGGGCTCCGAAGGAAACCACATAATCTGATATGGGTAATGTATTGCGGCAGTTGGTAGTAATTTGATAACGTGCAGCTGATGGGCTTCGCTGAGCTATAAACTCTTCGACACTCACTTCTCCCCGGGTGAATATATCTTGGCCTAAAAAGTCGCCGAAAAACAACCAATTGCCACCCGCAAGACCTCCTTTAAGAGCTAAGTCTATCACATCTAGATAATGGTTCCGCAAAAGATCTTGGGCTTCGTCTAATATCAGATAGTCAAATGGCTCATACTGATTATCTTCAAGCAAACGATCCGAAGCTATGCTTGCCAACCTACCTTCGAAGTAATCCGTAGATTTTTTATCTTCGGGAGTCAACAGAGGTTTCGCTATGTTAGTCAGCCACGCATCTATGTTGCAGACCGTGCATCGGGGGGAGCTTGCTACTAGACTCTTGGATAGCTCATCCCCAAGCAACTTGTTAAAACAAAACACACCTATTTTAGCATTAGGATTATCAGCTGTAATACGTCTAGCCGACTCCATGGCTAAAACCGTCTTTCCTGTTCCAGCGGCACCACTGAATACAACGCGTGGATTCCAAGCCATTTGATCGAGCGCCATGTACTGTTCTTCTGTTAATTCAAGCAGCTGCTGATCTTCTTCTTTTCTCCGAGACTTAGGAGAGACTGCAATTTCAAAACGTGGACGTAATGCAAAAAGCAGCGATTGACATCTTTCACTGGACGCGTGGACTTCAGGAGTCCGGGCAGCTCTCACTTGGTTTTCCATAAGGGTGTCGCGACCATGCTCCAGAATCTGGCGGATGGTTTTTGAGATAGGACGGCTTGTAAGTTTACGTCGATCGATCACCTGCCAATCGTGCCATTCCGGGCTTTTGATCAGAAAGTCCAAGCGTGGAAAACTCACAGCCGACCACATGACAATTTTGTTATATGATGAATCAATGCCGATAAGATATTTCCTGATAGAATGTAATGCTGATGATGCTTGTTTGAATGGTCCTCGAAGCTCCGGAGTATCATGTCCAAGGTGCCATCCCTGTTCGTCGTACCTTACGGAGTTATGGGATTTAACCTCAAGAACCAGCACTCCCAAATCGGGCACTATGACTATGAAGTCGGCTTCGCCGCTAACTTGAGTTGTATGCTTGGCTAAATCTAAACTATGCAGGACAATCCAGTCGTCTGTATCTGGATCATTTTTCAATAAATGCATTACACGATGCTCCCCGGGTGGAGCTTTGCTAGGACAAGTAGAAGGGACCAATAGAGCCATGATTATACTGAAAAATAGGTCGGGTGATTAAGGAGTTGTCGTGGAACTTCTATGGAGGTTCTGGATATCCCCTCAACAAAGTATGCTGTTTTTACATTTGGTAAGTTAGTGGTTCCCCCGAAGTCCTGTTCTCCCTTGTCGAACAACTCGCGCAACGATCTACCATTGAGATCAGCTCTGAGCTTCTTATTTAGTTGAGAGCCGGCTCTGTGGCGCATTTTTCGGATTTTCGCAACGACATCAAAAAACAAATCCTTGCTGTCTTGAAGCCGGCATAATGTGAGCACAGCTTCGAAACTTCTCCATGTTCCCGGAGCTATGTTCTCTTGGGACATCCAGTTGCGAACGTTTGTTTCTCTAGCAATTTTTGACCCCTGCTGCTTAAGCATTGAGATGACATATTCCATTCCATGTGTATTCACATAATCACGGAATGCCAACTTCCAAGTGTTTTGAGCTGCATAGAACTTTTCTACTTCAATTTTACCGTAGGATTCCTCAAGTAACTTGTTGCCCAACTCCGCAACCATATCACCACCACCTGCGGTAGAAAATAGGAGTACATCGTCAGTATGAATTGTTTCGGAGCCTGCGGTTTCGACGTCTTCACAGGTGTAATTTTCAGTATCGATTTGTATACGTGTCACTGAGCCGGAGGCCGAAACAAGCACAAATTTGTCACCTGATAGCTTAACTCGGTAAGCAGGCACAATTTCACTATGTTCGGAAGTTCCACTTTCACGGTCTATTAGTAGCCTAATCGCAGAATCCACTTCCTCTACATGTTCATGATAACCAGCGCCATCATCCTCATCATTAATCTGACCTTGATCCGCAGAAACATTCCCGATGTAATGTTCACAGGCAAAAGTGTTTACCGGTTTACCTAATTTATTGGCATATTTCTTTTTTGAAGAACCAGCCAAGCCGTATGGTGCTGGCATGATAGCCTTAGGACCAGGCGGAAGAAACAACCAGAGATGCTCAGCTCGTGGGGAGGTGAAAATATGGTGATGGTTACGCTCTATATGTCTCCTTGTTGAACCAAATACGATCAAATGATCATAGAGATAGACTTGCCGCAAATCAGTAGGACATATCACCCAGTAATTGGGAATGCCCTCCGGAAGATACTTTTTATAGAATGCATAGTGACTAGGTACGGACCTGATGCCATTGCTCATAAAGGCGACCTGCCCTTGGGGGTCAGTCCATTGAGCTATTTGCTTCATCGCGGCACTCCACAAAGGATTTTCATCATCAAGCTGAAGTTGCGAAAAGTTATGGTTGAGTTGCTGATAAAGCTCCTGAACATCGCTAGGTGATGACGAAAGTAAATGAGGAATCGAAGCTCCCGCATCTAACCTGACCAACTTGACTATTTCGTGATATGGCAGTGGAGATGTAGTTAGGTGATATCGAACGAGGAATATAAATTTCATCACAGGTTCCCATTCCTCCTTGATATCGAGATCGAACACAAGCTTGCGAAAAGCCGACAATGATTTATTCAGCTTTGTGAGATTTGGCCATTTAACCTGATCAATTTGCCAACCGCGGTGAGCGGCTTTTTCTGCCGTATTGAAAGCGTAATCCGCATCTTCGATATTCATATTGGCTAGTAAGTAAAAATTTGAAAATCGACCAAAGCTGGACACAGTTTATTCAATTCATCATCACCGGGCAGGTCATCAACCCTTTGGTAATAACCCTCGTTAGCTTGTTCTAATGCATCTTTGTAATGTGGTTCCGACGTTCCTAAGACCCCTACTTTTAATGATGAATAACAATCCTCCCAGTGATTGATATAGTTCAAAGAACCGCATATGACCGAGGCATCCCACCCGTCCTCGATATTGTGACTGACCATTGAGCAATAACTGTCCCTGATGCCCTCAGGCCCTGCACATGAGGGGCGAATCAAATCCCGTAAATATAGAACCTCCTCTGTTTCGAGCCCTAACTCCATAAGAGGAATTTCTGCCCTCAACTCATCGCTTACGCGACCAATTATATCAATAATCAGGCAAGTATGGTGTGAATGCTGCAAGAGACGTCGCGTCCCATCTAATCCGATTAACGCGGTTAAGGCTTTAACATTCTGAGCTATTAAGCTCCCCGGCCTGAACCGTATCAGATCGGGAGCGTCATCTACAGGCTGCACCAAATGCAACCAGTCTGGCTGGATAAATCTCGTAAAGTGCCTATTTCCTTCGTCTTCAATAACAGCAACTTCCAACCGATCCACGCCAAGGCTCCTATCAATGCCATCTATGAGCCCGAAGACCTTCTTAAGCTCTGCATGACCTATCTTCTGATAACCAAAACTTACAGCTTGATCATCCTTGTATCTACTCAGGTCAGAGCTATTAATCAGCTCTTTACTGTGAATAAATTTTTCACTAATTATACCCGCCGAAATTAAGGTGGAAGCAAAATTAACAAATGGAACTGTAATAATGGCATTCACAGGATCATCATGCTGACGTTCCAACCTGGCAACATGCCGCCCTAGGTCGAAATAGAATCGGATCCATTCCAGCCGTTGTTCATCTTGACTGGTAAGCTCTAATTCAGGCTGAAAGGTCTCCATATGTAATGTCCTTATCTATCGACGTATAGGAAACTAAACAGACCGCTAATTCTAGCAAGAAAATTTTCACAAATAATCACCCACTCAAATAAAAAATATAAATAAACGCATCTACCTGCAATCAAGCTGTCAACGCCACACCATTAACAATAGCCGCTTCTGACAATCTGGGCAGGTGACAGCGCCCGGCGAGCCCGAGCATACAAGAGCCATTGCTCAGATCTACGCCTGATAGACAAAGTTCCTGATATTCTACGAGCCTTAAGGGTGGGAAAGTAGTATACAAGGAAAGCAACACACAAGGCCATTTATGAACATTACAGCTGCATCACCAAACAATATGGAACTCGTCGCAAACATCTGGCCTATCGTAGACGAACAATCAGGTCTCATTTACAGAATCCTTGCCAGGGCTTACACCCTGGAAGCCCCGGATGATGTCATCAGCTCCACCCTGAAGGCTTTGGCTCCAAAGGACTACCATCTGGCATCATCATTCGCTTTAACAGCTCGGTTCCGGCATGTCACCGAACATGGAACACTTGAGGGATGCTTGCATATTTCGGATTTTGCAACGTATGAATCCATGATCATCGTCCCCATCATCGAGCAGCTTGAAGGGCAATTTGCAAAGTTGCAGGGAGTGAACATGAGCACAGGGGAACCTATTGCGGTTGCTCACATCCCACGTTTCGGCAAGGAACCTTATGTGATCACTACCTTTGTCATGGAAAGTATCAATGGCGAACTCACTCCCAGCCTCTAGCCCCGACCCTGGCGTAGCACATCGCTAAGCCCCTTCACCCTATTAGGGTAAAGATCCCCCACCTCACACTTCAGAGCACGCGCCAATACGAGCAACTCCGCATCATTGACCCGGCGTAGCTGGGCCTCGATCTTGGACAGGCCTCCACGGCTGAGATCCCAACCAGCCACCTGAATCTTGGCGGCCAGCTTCTCTTGAGACAACCCCGCCTCCACACGCATGCGGCGGATCACCGGGCCAACTACATTCTTATGATTCTCCATCTGCTCCAAATTCGGATCTTGACCATAGGATGAAAAATACTGATGTTTGCTCCATTATTAGAGCAATAAACAACCGTCTAAAATCATGAGCAAGAGACACAATAGGTTAGAAAGAAAGTTAACAATACCAATTAGCCTTCCATACATAGTCATCTTAGCCCTCTTCGTCTTCACGTTCCTGAATACAACTGTCTCTGACTCATACAACCTAGATGCCCGACTCTACTGGCACAAATCAACACAAGCCTGGGCGGGGGTGAAAATCGACCAAACCAAACACGGAGTCAAATGCAGGTCGTGCAACGGCACAGGTTGGTTCAATGGTCAGAAGTGTCTACCCTGTGGTGGAGACGGCGTTCGGGGAAACTAATCAACACAAACTACTCCTTCCATGAAAGAGAATGCCGAGAACTGGTATTTCCTAGAGGATGAAAAACCGAAGGGGCCGCACCCTGAAAGGGTCATCCAACTTCTCCTGAAATCCGGTGAGATCAATGCCGAAACCATGGTTTCGTCTGACGGCAAAAAGACATGGCAAGCAGCTCAAATAAGACTTTTTCAACAAGCTACAACTTCCCATACTCTGGATTCTGAGTCATGGGATGTCAATTTCGGACGCTTCATACTACACAAACCTCGAACCCTCTGCATAGGCAGAGGTCAGTTATCCGTCAAACAGGGAGAGCTCCACGCCCGAGGCAGCAAACGGCTAAAATGGTGGGCCAGATGCCTCGTTGGGCTAGCCTTCACACCTGTGGCTCTATTAGTAGGATTCCTGACAACGGCCCCAGCTGCGCATGTGTTGGTCACTGAGATAAGAACAGGCGAAAGCTTCCCTTCGCTCATGTCGATGTTCCTCTCACTTCACGGCAATGACTACCAGTTGGCATCCTACGCATACCAGCACACACTTGCCTCCGTATCATTCAGCTTCGGATTCTTTGGATCGATCTTCCTTGTCACGACACAATTCCCAGTCTCAAAGGGTAAAGAAACTATCAATCCGGTTGAACAACCAACGCGAGATGGGTGTGAGGTTAAGATTAAAATCAAGCCTGTCGACAGCTCTACATCTCGCTACACCCGCATCACCTTTAACTCTGAAATGGAGGCCCGGGCCTTTGTGTCCTGTTTTAGCCATCACTCCTAAGTTACATCTCACCCCATCTATCCACATGCCCACCAATCAACATAACGATACCGTCTCGCAACCTGCCGCCGGCTCCTTTCAATTTTCCTGGAAACACTTTTTCTCGGATGTCTTCAAAAGGCATAAGAACCGATCCATAGAAGAATCTCTTAGTTGGGGGCTACCCCATAAAACTCCGAGCCTTCAGGACATCCCCCTCGAGTTCCCTCGCCCCTGGTTGTTTGTCCGTTTCCTAGTACTTGGCATCTGCGCCTATTGGTTCTTCGGCATAGTATGGCAATATTACGACAACCCCACACTCATTCCCGGAGTCATTCTGCTGGGAAGCTTCGTGGGTCCATGTGCCGTCCTCCTACTGTTCTACGAAATCAATATCCTTAAGAACATATCTATCATTAGAGTCGCTGGAGCATTTATTGCGGGGGCTGTTCTTAGTCTTACGGTCACTCACCCCATACAGGCTTTGGCTAATTCGTGGGGGCTTACCACATGGCTGAACGCGTCAGTTGCCGGACCCGTCGAGGAAACAGCCAAACTCGTCATTGCCATCC
Organism: Oceaniferula marina; assembly: GCF_013391475.1. Lineage (NCBI taxonomy): Bacteria > Pseudomonadati > Verrucomicrobiota > Verrucomicrobiia > Verrucomicrobiales > Verrucomicrobiaceae > Oceaniferula > Oceaniferula marina. Next base: position 106,928 of record NZ_JACBAZ010000002.1, read on the forward strand.
TGCTACTGAAAATGGTTCCACGCAAAACCATCTTTACAGGCTTACTTGTCGGTGGAGCTGTAGGCGCCGGATTTGCCGCATTTGAATCGGCGGGATACGCCTTCAACATCTTCCTGTCTAAATATAACATGATCGTTGAAGGTGCATATATGAACGTACTTGAACAAAAGTTTAACTCCGAAGAAGAATTCTTCTCAATGGTTTCTACGGCTTACCCTCTAGCCAGCGAAGCTATGAACGACAATATCCGGTTGAGGGCCATCCTGAGCCCATTCGGACACGTCATCTGGACGGCTTTAACAGCTGCAGCGTTTTGCCGAGTCACAGCATCCTCTAAGGTCACGATGGAAACCTTCCAGGACCAACGCTTCTACAGCATCTTTGGGCTGGCTGTCATTCTGCATATGACGTGGAACTCTCCGGTCGGAGGAGACTCGGGTGTGGCGCACTTCATTTCCAGAGGTATTCTCGGGATCATTGCCTGGGCCGCCGTAGGCAAGATGATCTCCCACGGAGTAAAACAAGTAAAGGCAATGAAGATGGCTATGGAAATGGGCGATTCTTCGGTTCTTGACGAGAAAACGATGAATGCCCGGGCCGAGGGAGATCGGCAGATGTATTACAAACGGGATCACAAAACTCTCGGCCCCATCAGCTTCACCGAGATCAAAGAATTGGCTGAGGCCGGGGTCATCGAAAAAAGCACACTCATTAGTGACGGGGAACAATGGCAGCCTCTTTCCTGGTGGACAGGAGAAACCCAGAGCAAAACCTCCACCGCCACGAAACATTCGGTCGAAAAGGAAGAGATCATTCTCTAGGAAAGAAGTTAAACCGGGGACAGCGAATGTCCGCCTATGACCTTCAAAGAAGCTCCCAAAAACCATGGGGGCTTCTTTTTGTCTGCCTTATCATTAGGCAATCCCGTGCAGGCTTAACAAGCTGATATCACTGCCTCGCTCAAATTATTTTCAGCCCCATCACACATTTTCGCTGTACATCACCAGTCCCTCCGGTATGATCGTAGATAATTAATTACAACGCTCATGAACCCGGACGAGCAAGACCAACTCGATACATTCCTCAATACCTTCAACGCCCATGCTTTGGGTGAAGGCGACCTTAACGCTGGCATCAATACACTAGCTGCCATGCTCTGCACCCTGGCCAACATCGCACGGCCCGGCAGCGCTATCATCAGCCCCGATGCAAAATGCTCCCCTGTCGGAACCAGTCTGCTAGTCACTGGGGCATTAAGTTCTAGTATCATCACGAACGACGTACTTACCGAACTGCGGCTACGGCAAAATAACATCGTCAGTCAGCTTAAACATGCAAAAGCCATACAGACCAAGGAAGATGAAGCTAACCGCCCCAAGCAAGTGACATTCCTGAAGCGAAAGAAAACCAATCAGGCGGAAAGCTCACTGCATGCAGCCCTTAATCATTCACAAGGAGCCATGAATTCGGCAACCGGTAACTGGGCCATGGCGGCAAACAGTCCTCCGAATCCTGACTTCGACACACTGACCCAAGATGCCAAGATCGTGGTGAGTGCTTCCAATGCCCGTGAACTAAAAACGCAAGTGCAGGGATCTCATCTTGGCAAACCGCTTGTCCTACTGGGTCTGAACCACAGCTCGTGCTACGATCGGATGTCCGAACTCTGTAGTGCTCTGCAGCACGGCCTGCTCCCGGACACCGAACACGGCAAAACGGTTAAGGGGAATCTGATCATTACTGATCCTGATGACATGCTAAGTGATCTGATCAAAAACACCACCCATAATACCGCTTACCTCAACCACTGCGTCTGGTTGGTTGACGGTAACGCGGGACCCGAACCCCATAACCATGTTCATGACATATCCTGGATCGGTAATCCAACCAATCGATTCAAGGAAGCATTGTCCCGGGGCTTTGGTCAACGTCTCAACCACGAGTCACAGTATCCAGTGCTCCACGAACTGGATATGATCGGGGCTCAGCACAGGTGGATCGAATTTCTCAAGGGCGTCGAAGACTCTCTTCCGGGTATCAACGGCCATGCACGCAACTTGCTGGCCTCTCTCGTCTTCGGCGTTCTTGAGCTTACCTCTTGTTTAAGGGTAGCCGACGCCGGTAATCCAATGGAAGGCATAGAGGTGTTTGCACGCCTTCTGGTTCAGCGCATGGCCAACGCCCGCAGCCTCATGACATATTCCAAGCAACAGGCCCGAAACGACAGGCTCAAACAAAGCATACTGCATAAACTTGACAGGGGTCCACATTCTGTTCGCGACCTAACCCGAAGATTCAACAGGCTGAGCACGGCTCAATGTCGGGAGCTGTTATTCGAACTGGAAGATGGTGATTATGTACAAAACAACACAAATGGTGAATGGAGCCTGACCGGAAGACTCGCAACCTCAATCCACACCCAAACCATCGAAGTATGACTGAAGCCGACATCGCATGCGAACAACTCACGGAGCCTGTACATGAGGTTCTGGCTGAATTCATCGGCAAGTGCTTCAGTGATCCGTTGATGCGGACCATGACGATCTCGTCCCTTGTCCTCAACTTCTGGCAACTGTCGGCAAACTGCACGGCAGGTTGCTTGAGATGTAACTAAGTCCACACCCAGACATACATAAGGTCGTCACATGTCCGTGGCGGCCTTTTTTGTGGCCGGGAAGTAAGGACAAGTATGTTGGAAGGGCAGATATGGTGCCGAACAACGAGTCAGTAACATTTAGCTTGTTGTGCTGACACTGACACAGCTTCGCCTCACGACCCCAGTGCAGCCTGAATGCAGCGGTGTCAGTGGTGTCAGTGGACAACTCTGAGCCCTCCGAGACAGCCGACTCTCTTTTTTCTGACAGTAAACTCCTCCCCCGTGCAATCCTCCCACCTTTCAGGTTATATAAAGATGAACGGCTCCCAGCATATCTGGTGGCCGTTTTTGCGTCCCGACGAGCCCTTTCGTCTGGACCATCAACACCAACCTAGAAAGGAACAAACTATTATGGCAGTTAAACTAATTGCAAACTACTCCAAGCGTCTGGGCCTCCCTGGCTATTCGTCACATCAGTTCAGTGTCTCCGTTGAGACCGAACTTAACACCACCGATGATATTGCCTTTGAAGCAGAACGCTTATACATCCAACTCCAGTCCAACGTCGACGGTCAGATTCAGCAAACCGGGTTTGTGCCGTCCCCCGATTACGGTATGGAGTCCCCGGCCCCAACACAGGCCGACACCACGCAACCTAGCAACGTCACACCGATTTCATCCGAACCCGGCTGGCAATGCTCACCGAAGCAACAGGAACTTATCCTGAAGCTGATCTCGGAGAACGGATTGGATAAGAACCAGATCGAGCAGCAGAGCCGCCAACGCTTCCGCAAGGGAGTCAAGCAACTCAACAAGCTCGAAGCTTCAGGATTAATCGACATGATCTTCCAAGAGCAACTGAATCAATCGCCCGAGTCAAAACCCAAGGCCTACCGGAAAGGAGGTCAACGATGATCAGTGCCGTCCTCGATCATCCTGTGGCCATGGAGACTGTCGTTGATAACCCAGAGTCCATTCCTGATTACGGACGGGCATTGGATTACATCTCGGCGTCCCGGCTTAGTTGCTGGCAGCAGTGTCGGCGTAAGCATTACTTCCGCTACATTGCCGACATTCCGTCGAAACCATCACCGGCCATGCACTTGGGTAAGGTGGTCCACGCCACTCTCCAGCAATGGAACCTATGGCGATGGGATCAGATCCAATACACCCGCTCCGACCTGATACGCACCTTCCTCGGCGCCTGGCAAAAGGAGAAGCTGGACAACCCCGTGAAATGGAAGTCGGATCTGGAGGAGGTCAAGCTACGTAACAAGGCCTGGAGTCTGGTCTCAACGTATCTGGATGAGCAGGTCATTGATGAAGACGAAGACATTGCCGGGGTCGAGGTTAGACTGGAGGCCAAGCTTCCGGACTTACCCCCTGTGATCGGCATCGTCGATCTTGTCCGTGAAGGCGGGCGGATCGTCGACTTCAAGACCGCCGCCAAGTCACCGTCCGAGGGCAGCATTGCCCATGTGCACGGAACCCAACTCGCCATCTACGCTCTGCTCTACCGGCATTGTACCGGAGCGCGAGAAGGAGGACTTGAGCTGCACCATCTGGTGAAGACCAAGGAGCCCAAGGTCTGTGTGTCTGAGATCGATCCTCTGGGTGACCGGGAGATCGTCAATGTCATCGAGCTACTGCATCGATACGTCAATGCGGTGATGGCTGAAGACTACACGGCATCGCCATCGTTTATGTGTGCCGGGTGTGAACACCTGGAACGCTGCAAGCAGTGGCCGGACAGTATGGTGAAGGGAGATACTCAATGATTCGATTCATCGGGCCTCTCATCATTAGCTGTATGATGATTCTCCTGTCGCTGACACTTGTCAGTTGTGGAGGAAAGCCAAAGCCACCCGAGCCGCCACCGGTAATCGTTCAGGCCCCGGACTACAAACCCATCGGTGAAGGTATGAAGGTGCACAGCTACGCCCTGATCGGTGTGGCTGTGATCATTGCCGTCGCTCTCATCAGCAGAGGTAAAAACAACTAACCCCTACAGCTATGAAGCACGGCAATACCATCATCTATGCCTTCGCGGCACTATCCATCACAGCACTCAGCCTGTGGCTGATTCACGACCTCTGGGTCGTTTTACTTGTGCTCTTCTGTATTACCGGGGTCTATGCCCTGATGACCAGCAAGAGATAAGACATCCCCCAAATAACCCCAACCGTGGCCGATTCCTCATTCCGAGGTTCCGGCCATTTTTATATCAACCAATAACATTAGAAAGAAACCAAAACCATGAACAACATCATTGCGCTAGAACAGCCGCAGAACGTGGCAGCCCGGCCCATCCCGTTTGAGGTCGTTGAAAACCCACCTGAGCTAAACACCGAAGTACGTCCCAAAGGACTTTTGCTACACTGTGGAGCGCAGGTGGTAGATCGCCAGGACCTTTTTGAGGTCATCACCCCGAACGGCACGAAAAGTTGGTACCCGATCCCTCATCGAAACTTGCTTGCCGAGATTGAGCACCAACTGAGTGAAACCGGGTTCATCATTCAAGGGGAAACGCATTCCATCACCCATGACGGGGCTCGCTACTTTGGAGTAATCCAAGTGAGCCTACCAACTCGTAATGAGCAGGATTTCAACTGGGTGGTGGGACTGCGTAACAGCCATGACAAGAGCTTGCCCGCCGGACTCGTTGCCGGAACCCAGGTATTCGTCTGTGACAACTTGTGCTTCAATGGCGAGGTAAAACTCAGCCGCAAGCACACGCGTTTTGCCATGCGTGATCTACGCCAACTGACAGCACGTGCCGTTGGACAGCTTGGTGATAAGTTCCGGGATCTGGATCGTCGTGTTGCCAGTTACAAGCAACATTACCTGCCTGACAGGTCCGCTCATGACCTCGTCATCCGCGCAGTCGATTGTGGTGCTGTCACCGCCAGTCAAGTACCTGCTGTGCTTCAGGAGTGGCGCAAACCCCAGCATGAGGAGTTTATGCTTCGCAACGGTTGGTCGCTGTTCAATGCGTTCACCGAGGTCTACAAGACCGTGAATCCTCAGACCGCCGTGAAGCGCGGACAAGCCTTGCACGGGCTATTCGATAGCCACGTAGCACTCGCAAGCTAGTTAGTCTGGGAGGCGTAGTCGCGTACTGCGTCTCCCATAACTCCAACACCAAGATGAAACACCTAACTAGAATTGAAAGCGGGATTACCTTCGGCCAGCTTGTGGGATTCGAGAATTACCGCCTGTGGGTCGATCCACTTGTACCTGTGCTCAAGTCGGGCGACCCGCTGGCACCACGTGGCGTGCTAATTGCAGGTATGCTCGGTACCGGAAAAGCCGCATGTGTGAAGGCAACCGCAAAACACCTCAACCGCGCAGTCCTGCGATATCATCCCGGGGAGAGTAAGGCTACCGACATTATCGCCGAGCTACCGGACGGTCCGGCGGTCCTTTGGATCGATGAACCTGATGAAAGCTGCATTGAACTACTCAGACTTCTGGCACTGCAACCGGATATCCAGAATCGGGTATTCGTCATGGTCACCACAAGCATACCGCACAAATTGCCTGCACCGCTCATCCACTCAACATGGTTTGACCGAATTTTCCACATCGACTTGCCCAACCTCCAAGAGCGGGCGTTTCTGTGGGACTGTCTGATCGAACGGTTCGAAGGTGATCCGACCCGCTATGATAACGTAAAGCTGGCCGAGGTCAGCGCCCTATTTACCCCCGGGGAGATTGAGGTCGTTGTCCGGTCAGTCCACTGCGCAAAAGACAATTGTCCGGGAGAGAAGGATATATTGGCTGCCATTGTACGTAAAACGCCCGCTGCTGCGTCGGACGACGAGGAGGTGGCCAGTATCCGATACTGGGCTCAGCGTACGGCAGAAGCGATCTGAACATAATTACGGGTACATTAGACAAGACGACACCCTGACTGCCCTTGATGGGTAATCGGGGTGCCGTTTTTTACCTACCCAATCCATCTTCTCCTTCAATGTCTTATATCAATCACCAGCCTATCATCGGATGGCAGGTTCCGGACAATGCCCCAGTTGATGCCTACGGTGCTTCGCACCGCCCTGCGGGGCCCCCGTCGCAAGATTGGCTGCGTTGCTCGCCTACGGCGATCCCCTCCGCCAACTTGACTCCGGATGGCTAGGCTCACGTGGGGCTGGGTCCTTCACGCTGAGTGGCTGCTCGCCACTCAGCGATCACTCATGACACCGTGGAAAGCATCCATGCATTCACCCTACACCATGATAATGTTAGTCAGAATTAACACCTTAACTATATAATTATATAGTAAACCGTGTATCAATCGGAATAATCAGAAGCGCCAAGCCGATGCGAATCCACCTCGATAGGCTTGATTTTTCCCCAGCGATCTTTGCCTAAACCACATCGATATCGAGCATTTCTCACCAACCTCTGGAGCACAGTCTCATTACCGTCAGAGCTAATGAGCAGCCCCTCACTGACCGGATGAGTTGCTATCCCAGGGTGGAATACATCCTTTATCTCATTGGGATAAAACAGTTGAATTTGCACAGGCGGTCGATCCTTTGGCATTACATCGGACCACGGGATTTCATTTTCACCAATGGTAGTGGCCATCCTTGCGACCTCCCTCATTTTCTTTCGCCTTGATGGACTCTTTCCTTTGCCCTCGCGTTCAATGTAAGGCATTAACAAGCTGGGGTCCTGCCTATACAGCCAAGCCAGATAACTATCGGTATCGGTGACTTGAATGGCCTTTGTTGCTGGTGCTACTTCAAGCACGTGCTCCCTTAGCACCTCATAGCTCTTCATGTAGTCAAGCCCAGTAACTGGTAGAGCGCCGCCAGTGAAAGCATCCTTCAAGTCCTCCCCTTTCAGGGAAAGTTCAACTCTTACAAAGGATTGAAGTGACGCTGCCCCAGGTACGTCCTTAGCTTGGGTTCGGATTGCCTTGTCATAAAATTTAAGCTCGGTGGCGGCGCGTCTGAAAGTAATGGATTCCCTGGGGTAAATCATCGGTGTCTTGCGTCCCTGCTTTAAAGCAGAACCCCAGAGCCCATACTCAATATCTCTGTATTTGATATTCAAGTTGAGAGCTATATCCACCCTTGTGAAGCTTCTGGGACCGTCTGGTTTTGAGACCATAGCCAGCAAACCCTCAAGGACGTCAAAGGCTGCCGCTACCTCTTGAGGCCCTTCCAATGGCTGACCATTTTGACCATGCAAAAGCGATGCCAAGCTCGGGACTTTTACTTTTGTGAACCCTTCATCAAGTGATCCGCTTAAGGTGATTTTGGTATCCTTGTGCTTGGCAGATATGAACTGCGGGCTTCCATCACCGTCCTCGGCTTTCAAGGGCTTCCTCAAGGTCACGTACCAATCATCATGCTCGCCAAGACTCTCCAACCTCTGATCGAAATACACTGTATCAAACATCAGAGTCAACATTACAGAGATAAATACTCTACGGCGATATAAAACCGATCCTTGTCGGGCTGGTCCGGCCAGCTACTAACAATACAAGTTTAATCATGCAATCGAGGCCTATCAGTCTCCGATTTGTCTCACTTTATCTCCGCAAATTAGCCCGAATCACCCCGAATACACCCGCATGTTGATTTTTCAGTCAGGCTTACTAAGTAGCCTATAAACTATTGAATATATTGACTTTATGCCGTTTTTTAGGTGGTACCCCCGCCAGGAATCGAACCTGGATCTAAGGTTTAGGAAACCCTTGTTCTATCCGTTGAACTACGGGGGCGTTGGAGATGGTTTGCCTTGAAGTGACTCAAAGGTCAAGTCGTCATGCTGGGTTTCCACCGGAAACCGTTGACTGCACTCCGCTCCGCCTGTGCGTGAAAAGCGCCTTCCTCCTCCGGAAGGCGGAGCCTTGGAAAGGCATGCTCGCTATGCTCACGTGCCCGCGCTGTTCTATCCGTTGAACTACGGGGGCGTTGGAGATGGTTTGCCTTGAAGTGACCCAAAGGTCAAGTCGTCATGCTGGGTTTCCACCGGAAACCGTTGACTGCACTCCGCTCCGTCTGTGCGTGAAAAGCGCCTTCCTCCTCCGGAAGGCGGAGCCTTGGAAAGGCATGCTCGCTATGCTCACGAGCCCGCGCTGTTCTATCCGTTGAACTACGGGGGCGCTGGAGATGGTTTGCCCTAAGCTTTATCCACAAGTGTATGATTGAGCATCGGCAGTAGAATGCATTCGCTTGATTGACTCTGAGCCTTGGTTGACATAAGCACCAAAGGTGCGAACGATCATGGCCTAGGGCAACGCCCTAGGAACCAAGATTAAAAGTTCATAAGCCCTGAAAGGGCGAATGAATAGGACTGATGTTTCGGTGGGCGATTTTTTAATATGGACCTTACAGGTATAGGTGGCCATTGGAACCAACAAGCTCCCCCTATTTGCGGCGGCGCAAGAGGAGAGCGAGTCCACCAAGACCAAGCAATGCGACTGAGCTTGGCTCAGGAACAGAGGAAACATCACCATGAATGACCACATTGGCGAAGTCTGAATCACTTGTGCCAGGGTTGCCAGCCGTGCCTCCGGCATGCCATGTGAAGGTTATTGTCGTGTCGGTGAGCCCTTGATAGGCAGGATCAGAAAAGATAATACTTTCGTTCGGGGACCGGTTACCAGAGCGGTCCTGGGCATCATCGGTCCCATTGGATGTTTCGGTCGCTATCTCACTAAAGATCACTTTATCTTCGATGCTGGTTGAAAAAGCAAGCCATCGCGTATTTGTAGCGGCTGTGGTGGCAGCTCTCCAACTAAAATCGACGCGAGTGAGATCAAAGACGGTATTTGCATCAATGGTAATTGTAAAATAGGTATTCCGACCACCATTATCAATCAGGGATGCCTGCGAGCCGATAACGGGCAGAGCGTAGTTATTGTTGCCATTAATCTTCGCTGCAAACCCGGATGTCCCAAGGCTATTTCCGTTTGTGTCTTGGCTAATGTGATTGGCATTTCCCCATGCTGTCGTTGTGATGCCGTCTGCAATGTTTAAATCGTCCACCAGTTCGTCATAGTTGCCACCAGTGGCATTAAACGTACTGGCATCAGAAAAATCCGAACCAATCACGGCAGCTCCATGAGTTGACGCCAAGCCAAGGGCAGCCACGCCTATTTGAATGTTATAAGATTTCATTTTTGTGTGTGTTTGTAAGGAGTGATCACGCAGCCATCGCTTGCGTGATCACTCAATCAAATTGAGCTATAGGTGAGGTCATAGTTCGCATCAATCATATTGGGGTGAACTGTTCATATTTGAATAAGATATTATCAATGGATCATAGCGTTTTTAGACTCTTGTGTGATGTTTTCAGGTGCTTCCGTAACAATACCGTTCAGTCGTCAATCGTCCTTCGCTGCCGATAAATAACGACCAATGGTGACAAGCCTCTTGGTTCGCTCCGGAAGAACCACTCTCAGGCGGAGAGCCACGCATTGGCTGAATTTATGCGGGTTCAGCAGCAAAATCAGGTTCTCATCAGTTGATGCAACTGGTAGAGCATCCAAGCCATGGATGCATTTTCAGAAGTGGTGTTCATTCAGAGTAGAGTCAATTTTCGCCCTGAAAAATCACCAAAATTTCACGTTCACCTGTGGCAGTCAAATCAGACGGATGCCCCAATGAATGTCGCAAAAACCTCAATCGAGCGAAGTTTTCCTGCCTTGACTGCTTGGATATGAACGTTTTGTTTGGATGCAGGCTGATCTCACTGCGGTTGATCGTTTTTGATCTCGTGAAGCACATCCTACGCATGCACCAATGAATCGGGTGACTCATACTCTGATCTATTTGGGCAGGTTTTCCCTTTCTCCAATGAAACATCCATCACTCATTGCCATCGTTGTTTCACTATGGAGTTTTGTTGCTTTGTCTGGATCATCTCTTGGGGCGGCTCCGATTGCTGGTTCTGACTTCTCAACGTCAACGGTATTCGATGCGGCGGGTGGTCAATTAGACATTTCCCTGGGAAGCTCGGACGACCTTGCCCCAGATGATCACGTCACCGTGAGTGATTGGGTATTCGTGAATGGAGGAAAGTTTCTGACCAGCGACAGCGCCGCCATTGGTATGCCCAGCGGTCCTGCAACCAAGATCGATGGTGGCACTGCCAGCCAACCCACCGTAGGCAGCCTACCAGCGGCCGACCTCAATGCGGTCAGCTTTTCAATCCATATCCCAGCCGATACGATCGTCGATCTGAGCTCGGTCACATGGCTTTCACGACAAGCCACGGACTCGACGTCCAACGCCCGGTGGATTGCATTTAAAACCAGCCTCGATACCGGTCTCATCTACAGCGAGGTAGGAAGCCACCGCTACGATGTCGATACCGTAAGCGTAGATCTCACAGGAGCGGCATATCAAGGGCTGACCGATACGACCGTGACCTTCACCTGGTATGCAGGCGGTTCGGGTTCGGGGGATCAGGATTTTGACACTCCGGTGGTTCACGGTGATGTGCGTATGGCGGCATCCGATCCTCCCACGGTCACCAACGCGAATGCTGTCGATATCAATCCTACTTTTGCGACCTTCGGAGGTGAGGTCACGGAAACCGGCGGCGCAAACCCGACGGTCACCCTCTACTGGGGTGACCATGATGGCGGCACCACCGCGGAGGCGTGGGACCACTTCATTACCTTGGGAAACCAAGATGCCACGTTCTCCACCGGGGTCAGTGGTTTAACGCCATCAACCACCTACTATTTCCGTTGTTTTGCGAGCAATAGTGCAGGTCAGGATTGGGCTGACTCAACAGCCTCGTTTACAACGGGAGCACTGCCGGATCCCCCGGTGGTGGTCAACCACGCCGCTAGTGAAGTCTCATACATTGAAGCTTATCTCAATGGAGCAGTGACCGGCACCGGAGGTGAAACTCCAAATGTCACCATCTACTATGGCGACAACGATGGCGGCACAGTCGCAACATCCTGGGATCATTCCGTCAGTATCGGTGCGCAGTCAGGAGCGTTTACCACCGATCTCTTTGGTCTGACCCACAACACGACTTACTACTACCGTGCTTTTGCGCAAAACTCGGGCGGCTCAGCCTGGGCAAGTGCAAGTGGCCAGTTTACCACTGCCGCTTTCTCCCTTCCCACAGTGGCCCATAGCGAGGCGGGTCATCTCACTGGGACGTCCGCTCAGATTGGAGGGTCGATTGTCTCCACGGGCGGGTCCCCGCCGGAGGTCACCCTTTACTGGGGCGACAACGATGGCGGCGAAAATCCACTGCATTGGGACGCATCGGTCAGCCTTGGCGAACAGAGCTCGGACTTTTCATCCATCGTGACGGGCTTAAACCCTCTCACGACCTACTACTTTCGGGTCTACGTGGAAAATGAAGCGGGCTCGGTCTGGGTAGACTCGACAGCCAGTTTCACCACTCTTGAGCTGAGCGCCTTGTTGATTAGCGAGTTTATGGCGTCGAACGATGGAGGAGACACGCATAATACGAACACGTGGTACCCCATTGCCAACCAGGTGCCGGGGTCCACCGATGATTGGATTGAAATCCACAACACCAGCAGCACAACACTGGACCTCGGCGGATGGAAACTTACCGATAGCGCCGATGAACTCAACCAATGGACATTCCCATCGGCGACCACGATCGTTGCCGGAGGTTATTTGGTTGTTTACGCTTCCGGTGCCAATAGCCCCGATGCTAATGGCAACTTGCATACCAACTTCAAGCTATCCGCCAAAGGAGAATACCTCGCCCTTGTGCGTCCTTCCGGAACGGTTGCAAGCGAGTTTGGTCCCAGCGGAGCAGACTATCCTCCGCAGGACAAGGATGTGTCCTATGGTTTACATCCCAGCCTGGGAGCCTCCGTCTATTTTTCTTCTCCGACACCAGGGGCTGCCAACGACTCTTCCGGTATCACCCGAGTGGAAGCCATGGCTTTTTCCCCTGACCGCGGCTACTACCAGACCGCGATCGAGGTCACCCTCTCCAACCCAACACCCGGGGCAACCATCTATTACACCACCGATGGCAGCAAACCTATCGACGGTAGCGGGAACCCGACTGCCACGGCTGCGATTTATACGACACCCGTTCCTGTGACCCAAACGACGGCGGTTCGCGCGGCTGCCGTCAAAGCCGGCTACGCTCCGACAACGGTTGATACCCGAACCTACTTGCTGCTGGATATCGATCATGCCAATGCCGACGGCACGGACAGCTCAGGTTTGAATACCGCTTTCCTTCAGCAGACTCAGCCAGCCGGTTGGGGCAGCCTGACGTCTGGCGACTACAATATGAACACCGCCGTGTCTCAATCGACAGCAACGGCTACCCATCATAGCACCTCAACAGCCCAGACCATGCTGTTAGGCATGCGTGATATTCCCACCCTTTCCATCGCCATGAACCATGCTGATTTCAGCGGTAGCAACGGCATTTATACCAACTCAACCGATAGCAGTTTGGAACACGAATGTTCTGCGGAGTTTATTCCGGCGCGAGGCGACACCCGCAACGACTGGCAGGTCAACTGCGGCATCAAAGTTCAAGGGGGGGCGAGTCGCAATCCAAGCAGCAGTCCAAAACACTCGATGAACTTTCGGTTCAGGGAAGAATACGGGACGGGGAGGTTAAACCAGGCACTCTTCCCAGGATCGAATGTGGAGGAGTTTAATTCACTCGCCCTGCGCGCTGGGTATAACAACTCCTGGATTCATCGTGACGCCGGACAGCGTGGTCGCGGCTCCATGATTCGCGACCAGTGGATGCGTCAGTCCATGCTTGATATGGGGAGCCCGGCTGCAGGTCACGGCATGATGGTCCATATCTTTGTCAATGGTCTCTACTGGGGGGTCCACAACCTCTGCGAGCGTCCCGAAGCCTCGCACTACGCATCCTATAACGGAGGCGACGACGATCTGCTTGATGCGCGTAACGGAGGGTCGGTTGTCGATGGCAATGCAACCGCGTGGAATGAGGTCTCTCAAGTGGTGGCTGATGGAGATTGGACAAAGATCCAAGGGGTGATTGATATGGATCAATACATCGATTACCAGATCATCAACCGGTATGGAGCCAATCACGATTTAAAATCAAATGGTAACTGGCGAGCCGCTGGCGGCGGTCCATTTCCGGAAGGTCAGCCAGAGTTGATGCAACCGTGGCAACTTTATTCCTGGGACGGGGAGCGGACCTTGGAAAGTGAAACGGCGACCAATGCGCCGGTTGATCCGATGGGCGTGCGCAGCACACTCGAGACCCATGCCGAATACAAGATGCGCTTTGCAGACCGGGTACAGAAACATTTCTTTAACGACGGGTCACTGACCCCCGGAGCCTGTGCCGACCGTTGGATGAAGTACGCAAACAACCTTGACCGAGCAATCATCGCTGAATCGGCGAGATGGGGCAACCACCGACGGACGCCGGCCTATACCCGCGATGGTGAGTGGTTGACAGAGCAGTCCCGTTTGATCGGTAGCTATTTTCCAGTGCGGACAAGCAATGTGCTGGGCCTTTACGTCAGTGAGGGGTTATTCCCACAGATCAATGCTCCGGAGTTTTTAGTGAATGGCTCCCCACAGCATGGTGGTGAAATAGCTGCTGGTGGAATCTTAACGCTCACAGCGGGAAGCGGCACAATTTACTATACCCTTGATGGTAGCGATCCTCGCTTGGAAGGTGGTGCAGTCAACCCTTCGGCAATCGCTATCCTTTCAGGGCAAACGGTGAATTTACCCTCCAGCCAAACGGTCAAAACCCGCTTGAAGGAGGGCGACACGTGGTCGGCACTCAACGAGGCAACTTTCTTCCTGGAAGCGTTGGCGCTGGCTGACGATTTGGTGCTGACCGAGATTCACTATCACCCCTCTGAAGCGACCGCCGTGGAACTGGCCGCAGGACGAGCTCTGGCTATCCCACGGGACTTGTCCGATGCGGATGTATTTGAGTTTGTAGAAATAAAGAACATCTCAAGCTATCCGGTGAATCTTGCTGGTGTTCATTTTGGAGAGGGACTGGATTTTACATTTGGAAATACCGTCTTGAATGCCGGTGCGATGGCGGTTCTTGTGCGTGATGCCGAGGCCTTTGCCATCAGATACCCCGGTGTCCCTATCGTTGGCAGCTACGAGGGCGGACTCTCCAATAGCGGGGAGCAGATCAGTCTCATCTTGCATGACGGTGGTCTTGCCCAGAGTTTGATATACAGTGACCAGGGGCAATGGCCGGGGCGCGCCGATGGGGAGGGATCTTCTTTGGAGTTGATCCATCCGACTGGAGAGGTGGCATATTCAGAAAGTTGGCGGTCGAGCAGTGAGTTTCATGGCTCGCCGGGAGTGGCTGGCAAGGGGTTGGACCAGCGGGTGGTGATCAACGAAGTCTTCACCCATAGCGAACTCCAAGCCTTGGATCAAATTGAACTCCACAATACCACGGAGGCGTCCCTTGATATTTCAGGCTGGGTATTGTCGGACCGGTCCAGCACCTACCGATCTTTTAGGGTTCCCAACGGAACAGTGATTGCCGCCGGAGCGTACGTGACCTTTGACGAGAGTGACTTTAATGTCGATCATTCGAACATCATTTCGACTTACTCGGGGGTAGCCGGGCAGGCTCCCACAGCAGTGACATCACCCTCCCATGGTCTTACGACCGGAGATGTGGTGACCCTTTCTGGCTATGGTGGATTTGGCGGCTACAACGGAACATTTGAAGTGACCGTCCTCAACGAAAATCATTTTTCGATCAACACCGAGTTTCTTGATAACCATGCCAGCAAGGGAACCTGGACACCGGGTAGACCCTTCTCCTTGAGCAGCTCCCATGGCGACAAACTTTGGTTGCTGGAAACAACGAACGATGATCGATTGGTTGGATTTGTCGATCAGGTGGATTTTGAAGCCGCTTTTGCGGGGGAGTCCCTCGGTCGCTGGCCCAATGGTGCCGGCACGGGCACCTTGGTGACGATGACGGAAAATACCTTCGGTCGGAACAATGCAGGACCCGTCATGGGACCGGTGGTGATTTCCGAGTTGATGTATGCTCCCGCTGGATCCGCCGGGGATTTGTTGGAGTTTGTGGAACTCTATAATACCGGTGACACAACCGAGCACTTGGACCACTGGACTGTGAGGGGAGGGGCTGATTTCGACTTCACCTCCGCACACAGCCTCGAGCCAGGTGGCTGTCTTGTGTTGGTATCGTTTGATCCACTGGTGGATGTTGCCGCGGCTGCTATCTTCCGGGCTGCATTTGGTATTGATTCATCCGTGCAATTGGTTGGACCATTTCTCGATGGTCCGCTGGACAAGGTCTCCGGAGCCGTTCGCTTGCGGCGTCCGGACTCCCCTCCGGAGGATGACCCTGAGTATTATCCTCAGGTTACCGAAGATGAAGTGCGTTATTCCAATGCCTCACCATGGCCAGTCACGGCTGCCGGATCGGGTGATTCATTACATCGAGTGCATCTTTACGGCGGCTTTGGAAATTTTGCCTCAAGCTGGTCGGCATCGACGGCGAATCCCGGAACATGGGCGATCGACTACTTGGCTTGGAGCGAATTGTTCTTTGGCGACGGCTCTCCAGAGAAGGGTGGGCCAAGTGATGATTTCGACTCCGATGGAGTGGTTAACCTGATGGAGTATGCCCTGGGTATGCACCCCTTGCAGCCGGATCACCTCTACCTCCCAACGCAAGAGGTCGATGGAACAGATTCGGTCTTTACCTACACCCGCTCGATAACCGCCAAAGGGATCGACTTCAAGGTCTACAGCTCGACAGACCTGATCACTTGGAAACCTGAAACGGATCGTTATCTTTCGAGTGATGGCTTTTTCGAAACCCGTGAGGTCCGGATTCCAACCGGGGGAACGAAGCAGTTCATCCGCTTAAAGGTAAGCCAGAGCCCCTGAGAGTACTCAAGCATTCTGCCAGGTTTGTATTTTCAGGGATTCACGCAAAGGCGCTAGGTCGCCAAGGGAAGAGCATGTTGCCAGCTTTGCGGCTTGGAGGCTTAGCGGCTTAGCGGCTTAGCGGCTTAGCGGCTTAGCGGCTTAGCGGCTTAGCGTGAGATCATTTGATCACCCACATCCTATGTCAAAGTTTGTTTTGGTACGCCTTTGGCGATCTAAAAATCGATGGGGACTCGCTTCAACAGTGGTGCCAAAACAACGGACGACCCGAAGTCGTTAGATGAGTTGGAAAAAGCCAGACAATAGATGCACCATTTCTTTGACTGACCCATTTATAGATGGATCTGCCCGATTATTTGTTCTTTTGAATGGTGATGCTGCCACCTTTGGGGGAGATTTGTTCAGGGAAGCGTTCTGCCAATTGTTTTGCCGAATAGACACCAGAAGTTAAGCTCTTCCCTTGAATCGTCGCCTCAGAAAATACCATGGATTGACTGAGAATAAGCTGGCCATTTAGTGTGAGTTTACCTGCTGCCGTGTTTAGTGGGGCTAATAAGGGCTTCGTAATGTGAAGAGAGCTTCCAGAGGCTACTGTGACATTGGTTGCCACACGGGGAATTAATGGCAAATCGATAAATGCTTGAGATGCTGTTCCTGAGACAGAGATGCTTGGTAGCCCGCCTTGCTCATTAGCCACCAAGGTGACGGGATTCCCCGCAAGGGTGATTTTCCCTTGGTCTCCTTCAAAACGAAGGCTGTTTACAATAAATGCATGCCCCGACATGCTAGTGAGGTTATTTTCCGCAGTATAACTGTTTCCTGAATTGACTGGAAATTTTAAGACTGTGTTGAGACAGCCATCTTGATTGCTCATATGCGGGCTCTTTACAGAGCTATTTAATTCTTTCCACCCCTTTAGGTCGTTCCACTTGGAGATGCTCTTATTTTGGTCATGCCCCTGATAGGTAAATGTATTGGCGAGGTTCCGGTCCTGTTTACCAAACCTGCCCCAGCGAGGTTTCGGAAAACTAGTTTCATAATCAACAAAAAGCCTCAGTAATTCTTTCACTTTTTTGGGATGCTTGCTGGCGAGATCATTTTTTTCGTAAGGGTCGTCCGTCAGATTATAAAGTTCATAGCTCACTTTTTGTGGTTTATCTCCTTTTGCTTTATGAGTCTCATAACCAGACGGGGCGTTCACTGTCTGAATTTTCCAATCACCATGGCGTAAGGATTGATTGCCTATATGACGGAAAAAGAGGGTTTGGTGAGGTCGTTCGGAAATTTTTCCGTTCAGGTAGGGGAGTAAATTGACACCATCTGTTGGAAAATGAACTTTGCCTCCGGCTAAATTTACAAATGTAGACATGAAATCGAGTGAACTCACAGGGTGAGGGTAATGCGCCCCTTCTTTTATATGAGGTCCGGCAAAAATCATGGGCGTACGAATACCTCCTTCATAGGTGCTCCCTTTTCCTCCACGCAGTTCACCATTATAATTTCCATATGCAATTTGCCCTCCATTATCATTGATAAACACAATCAGGGTGTTTTTACGAATCTGATGTTTATCCAGCTGGTTCACAATTTTGCCCACAGAGCGATCCATAGCTAAGTTCATGGCTGCTACAATCTTACGCTTCCCTTCCAGCTTTGGAAAACGAGCTAAATCCTGACTTTTTGCCTGCAATGGCGTATGAGGACTGTTGAAGGCGACGTAGAGGAAAAACGGTTTTGTTTCCTTATGATGCCTGTCGATAAAAGCAGCCGCTTCATCACCTAAGGCATCGGTAAGATATCGTCCTTTTTTAGGGTCATTATCCTTGGCGTTTCCTTCGTTTTGCCAGAGAGCACTGATATCTTTTTGGTTACGCATCACGCGCTGGTTTTCTGCCTTGGCTATTCCAAAATACTGGCGCCCCCCTCCTAAAAAACCATAAAAATCATCAACCCCCTGGTCTTCTGGGCGGTTATAGCCTTTCACCGCCCCAACATGCCACTTTCCAATGACTCCTGTTGTATAGCCAAGCTTCTTCAAACGTTCAAAAATAAGCACGTTATCAGGCTCAAGCCCGTCATTTTTAACCGTGGTCGAGTTTCCATTATTGCGATCAAAACCAAGCCGCTGTTGGATCAACCCTGTCATTAGGCTTGCCCGTGAAGGACTACACGTGGATTGCACATACGCTTGAGAAAAAATAGTGCCTGAGGATGCAAGTTTATCAATGTTCGGTGTGATCATCTCCTTGCTCCCCATAAATCCATAATCCACATAACCAGCGTCATCTGATATAATAAGAATGATATTCGGTGGAGCTGCGTGAGAAACTGTTAAAGTAAAAAAATATAAAGCAATGAGTGAAAATAGAGAGCGCATAACAGGAATGTTCAGAGGTTACAATTTACTGATATTGCCACAAGTAGAAAAGCCCTCCTTGATCTCGTCCAGAGCTACCTCACATTGAATTCTGAGGAAACAAGATCTTCTATCGTCACATCCATCAATTGAAAGACTCAGATCTCAAGCCTTTGCAGACTCTGGCTAAAACCCTGATCGATTGAAAGGAACCAACTGCCTGCATGTGACGTTGCACATTCTTCCAAGGCTGTATGTTTAGCGGCTTGGCGTGAGATGATTTCTCATCAGCGACTGCGATAAAAGTCCTCCAAAAGAAAAACCCTATCAGAAACCTCATCGGCCTCCTTCATTTTGCCGCGAGAAATAAGGACTGTCTGGAGATCATCCCAGAAAGCGATTCTCTCAGGGGTTAAGAGTATGATGCGCCGATAGTAGTACTCGGCTTGTTCCCAATTGCCCTTTTTCGCGTACATGTGAGCGAGAGTCCCAGCAGACCCTCCAGCTGGATAGAGTTTGTCGGCCTTTTTGAGAGCCGCCGTGGCTTCTTCGATCTTGCCCGCAGCAAACAAGGCGTCCCCTAGACAGACCAGATAGAAGGCTTCTGCAGCCGCGTGATCTTTGGCCAAATGTTTGAGACCCTTCGCAAGTTCGACGAACTTAGTCGGATTCGCTGAGCTAGATCTTAGTTTCATGTTCTCAATAGTGAATTGCTTCTGTTGCACTAGGAAACTATTCGGGAATTTTTCGACCAAGTCTCTGACAAGTTGGTCGGCCTTGGCAAAATCTATATTTCTTTTATGGAGAGGGATTTGCAACTCCTGCCATTCGTCGGTGAATTCCACGGGATCGAATCCATGGTCTTCTGCCCGTAGAGGGGTATCCAAGCGTTCGCCTTTTTTCACCGCCCCGGCGATACGGTCAGAGAGTCCCTGAGTGGGAGTAGCCAGTCTGAAGGTCTGGATCGGAAGTGGCAGAGGACTGTGGTACAGCGCTACAACTTCACCGCGTAGGTTGAGAAGAGGTGCCCCTCTGAAAAGTGCCGCATTTTGGCGCGGACCGCGACCCGTCGCAAAACTGAACTGCTTTGCCGGCGCCTCTGGGTTCTTCATTTCATAGTTGATTGCAGTGGTCCGGTGGGACAGGATGGGTCCTAAAACCAGATCCGAGGCGACTTCAGGCGAAAGGACCGCTATCCAGGATCCGACCGGAGTCGCTTCCGTTGAGATGCTGAGCGAGGTCGCGCCCTTTGGCTTGTCGGCGAACTTGATCAGGGCCAGTTCCTCCTTGGGGAATGTTGCTACCACAGTGGGAGCCTTGAGCGGGGTTTTATGCTTGTCTGCCAAGTGAAACTTGAGCTCCTCTTTCCTGCAGAATGGCCGCAGGTGACACACAGCCAGCCCCTTCTCACCAAAGAAAAATCCGACCTCGACGGCGACTCCATTTTGGGTGGGTCTGGCGATGTAGAAGAGTGCTGATCGCTTTGTCTGAGTCTTCTCCCGTAATCCATCCGGCGCTTTCTTTGATATGCTGGTTAAATCAGGAAGTTCCTGCGCATTGATGGCCGATGCGCCCAAAACGGCCAAAAGAATGACGGTGAGGGCGGGAGCTGTTCGCTTCATACGGGACTTTGTTTTTGCGCAGCTGTCGTGTGGTATTTTCGTATTTTTCATGGGGTGGAGGTAATGTGTTGTCGTGATTTTTACTAACTAGTCTTCATTCATGATAGCAGCCATTTTCGCAGAACGATGAATGATTAACTGACTGCTAGAAATGGGCATTTTTTTGGAGGGATGTGTTCGCAAGGTCTGTTCCCATGCATGCTGTCTTGTTTTCCCTGAGCTTAATCGCTTGGTCAAAACCCAAAAAGGACGCACAAAGAGACAGGTCTTTTCATTCTATCGGACTTTTTCTGGGGGCAAAGAACGGACTCGGCTAACAACACCTTCGGACGACAGGTTGGAAATGACAAACAAATCGATGTAATGGGTCGCTAACGACGTTGAGCCTGACATGTTGTTAACATGCGTTACCCCTGCAATCGTAACATCGGCAGCAGCTGTCAAAGGAAGCAACAATGCCGCCTCCGGCGAACCGCCTATAAGGGATTTTGAAACGTCAAACGAGGAATTGAAACCTCCCCCCGATAATGTCTGATCAGGATAGACGTCGTATTTAACAAAGTAGCTATGGCCATCCTTGGCATGGAAGCTCATTGGGACCGTTTTTTTACCAACTTTTGGCCAATCAAAGGCCACGACGGCCTTCACCGGACCACTCGGCACGCGCGCGGCACTACCGCTGACTTTTTTGCCGTTCACAGAAACGATACGTATACCTGATAGTCCACCTCGGTGTTCTTTTTCGGGCTTGGCTTTGAAATAGGCCTCACCGGGATTCAATGGGGGAACACGATTTGTAGCGCACTGGCTGAGAAGCAGCGCACAAAGTAAAGAGGTAACGAGTGATAGAAGATTGTTTATGTTCATGATGTATTTGGGGGTGAATTCCGAACAACCGCCCCTTATATCTCCCTATGCCATTCATTCAAAGGTTAAAAAAAAAGAGGAGCCAGCCGGTATCGAGTAAAACCTTACCCTTAAGGTGCGAGCCCTGGATGCAAAGCTGTATTTTAGGCTCACGCAAAGGCGCTAATACCATTCTCCCAGTTAAATTGGCAGAATGGTTTGAGTTTAAGATGATGAGTCAGTCAGCAAGCTGAATGGCAAGAGGGCACTGAGTCTTTTAGATTTTACCGTTGTTGCGCGTCAGTTGCATAGCCTGCTATGCGCCTTCCTTGCGCCTAGTTAAAATCGAAAACCTTCAGTGCCATTCAGCCAATTTAACTGATCAAATGGTATAAGTCGCCAAGGGAAGAGCATGTTGCTGGCTTTGCGTCTTAGCGGCTTGGCGTGAGATCATTTCTCACCATCGAACACGAAGGACCACTTCTCAAAATGTGATCACCCACACCCTACGTCAAAGATCGACTTGCAGGAACCATGGATTGGAAATCACGCGATCTCTTTGATCAAGCCGCCTTCTATGCCTCCGGCGATCAAAAAAATCGATTGGAAGTAATTCAACAATGGTTCCAAAACGAAGGACGACCTATAATGTATAAAGAGATAGAAAAAACCTTACAATCAATGCACTGTCCCCTTTATAACAATTTACTAACATTCGTTAACCACAATCCTCGGCCTGACCACCACCTGGCGAAGCGGGTAAAAAGTAGGAAATGCACCGAATCTCTTCCCCTTCCACACGCATGTCCCCTTCCATGACCCTTCAATTGCTTTTAATTACAGCTGAACTGAATTGATAGATTGTGATTTTCTTTCAGAGAGGCGCTAAAGGACTTGCAGGGAGAGGAATATTAAAGCTGAAAAATCCACACTTTCAAGACCTATAGAGTCAGCCAAAATACGTCCTAACGCATGCGCTTCCGGAATCCAACCAACCCGCCAAACCCCATCAACAGAAAGGCAATGCTAGCGGGTTCGGGGACAACATTAAAAGTCTGATCAACCACAGTAGGTCCAGCAAATGGATTATGAGTTGTACTACTTCCTGCAGGGACCGCATCGATTTTTTCAAGTTGCCCCGACACACCAGATTCCGCATACATCATGCCATCGAGGTCAAGCAGATTAAACCCCGAAGTGGCGCCGGTATAATCAAAAACACGAGTATATACATAGCCGCCCACATAGATATCAGACGCCTCATCCACAGTTTCCCCTACAACATAGGATCCATTGGGATTATTAAATTCAAACATAACCACTTCGGAGGAATCCACCTCAAAAGGATTGGTTGAATTAAAAGAAGAAATAACTCCGTCTGGAGTCCAAATTAACTGCCAGACGGAATTGGCAGACAGTGGAGTCACATTATCGATTTTAAAAACTTCATCCACTATATTGGGCATATCCCAGTATACCTGCGTGGATGCATTGGCGTTGCCGAAAAGAAGTAAGGCTAAAAGAATAGATTTTTTTCGCATTGGTATCGTTTAAGATTTAAATAAACTGTCTATGGAATGGAACAACTCCCAATTCCTCCCGCAAGTTATAGATAATAAAATAGAAAAATCAATTATTTATATTCCAGATTTCCGGCTGACCAGAGGATACCTCGGGATCAATAGATCAAGGAACACAGGGTCGCTAAACGTATCAGAAGGCCCAAAACCGGTACCAAATACACGTGTTCCATGGAAGTCATTGATCCATATAACGGATTGCACCGCACCCTTTTTTCACTCGCCACTATTTCTTTCACCAGTCTTGTTTTCCTCACTGTCTATTCAGGTTACAGGAGATCAGTTTTTTACAAAACCCTATAATTCTTGCTCAAATACACGGGCGAGATCTTCTCGTAATTGTGTTGGAGATGGCGTGCCGATTTGTTCGAACAGCCAGAGTTCTCCATCGGGCAGCGTTAGTCGAATGCGTTCGGGTTCGTGGCTTTTAGGATTTCGATCGATACGAAGCAGTTTGCCTGATCGAGCCTCGGCTGAGCGGAGTTTTTGTTCGGCGATCTCTCTCTCATCACCATCGGCGAGCCCGGCTGAGCGGAGGAATTTTTCGTAGTCGATTCGAAACGTCGAACTTTGAGCACGCCCCATTCCAGCTGCGGATTTTTGATAGATTTTGGCAAGATGCTGGAGTGGCATGGGAGGTTGAAGATGGAAGATGGAAGATGGAAGATGGAAGATGGGAGATGGGAGATGGGAGATGGGAGATGGGAGATGGGAGATGGGAGATGGGAGATGGGAGATGGGAGATGGGAGATGGGAGATGGGAGATGGGAGATGGGAGATCAGCGGAAGGAGTGAGGTCTATTTCTCCAGGCCGTTGGCTTTCATCCAGTCCTTGCCGTCTTTGCTGTCGCGGAAGAGGACGACGGGAACGTTGCGCACGCCGATGCGTTTGCCGCGGCGTTCTTCTTTTCGGGAGATGACGATGAGTTCGTCGCACTGGCTGAAGGCGTAGGGGATGTTGCCGCTGGACATCGAGAACATACCTTGGAGGTCGAGTTGGGCCATGGCGAGGATGCAGTTCTGGATTCGTTCGCCTGAGAGTTTGGAGAACGCCTCATCGATGGGAACGAGGGCGAGGGATGGCTCCTTGCGCCGGGTTTCGTGACGTTTGTAGGCGTGCAGGTAACTGGCGAGGATGGCGACAAAGTACGGGCTTTGGTTTTCGCCTCCACTCATCTTGCCACTTTGTTTGTCGACACTGACCGGTTTGAGTTTCGGGTCGCGGATGTCGGTGACCAGAAGATCGTAATCGAAGTATTGCCGGTAGTCGAGCAAGCGGGCGGCTTCCGGGCTGTTGCTCCCCTTGCGGGTGAGGATCTGGAGGAAGTCTTCGAGTGCTTGTTTGAGTTCCTCACCCATACTGGCGAAAAACAATTCGTCTTCGTGGTGCAGGGCGTTGCGGTCGATGAGTTCGCGGTAGACTTTGAAATCCGGGTTGGCTTTTTTGGCAATCTTGTAGCGGTCGTGGCCGATCGGCTGTTTGAGTTGGACGTTGAGCAGCGAGATGATGTTTTCGACGTTGTTGAGTGCCTGTTGCATCCGGCTGAGCACCTGGGTGCGGAACAGGGACTCCCATCGGCGACGCTCCTGCTTGGATTTTTTTTCGTAGGATGGAATATCTGCATTTTCGATGCTTTGCAGGATGCGTTCGTAGGCATCGGTTTCATGGGGTGTATCCGGCAGGTCGTCGAACTTCGGGTGGTATTCCCGTTTGAAATCGGCCATGGCAATGGTGATTTCGGCGCTGCTTTGGCTGGAGGATTGTTCGGCAGCCTGGGCGGCTTTGGAGAACTCTCTGCGCTGGACATCGAGGGCGGGGAAGCGCTCCGCCATGTCCTGTTTCCACTCGTCGTAGCGTGCCTGGTGCGGGTAGATATTGATTGCCTGCTGGATTTTCAAAAACTCCTGCTCACGGCGTAGGTATTCTTCCTTGTAGTTGGCGAGTTCTTTTTCGGTGCGGCGGATTTCGCCGATACCTCCTTTGCGCAGGATGCTGGTGTTTTCAGATTGCAGCGCCTGTGCCTGGGCTTCGAGGTCGTGGATTTCCTGCTCGAGTTGTTCGAGCTGATCGGTGGAGACCGCCTGAAGCTGAGCCATACCTTCGGCGTGCTTGCTTTCCAGTCCGGGGAGCTCTTCGATCCGGATCAATTGCCGGGTGAGCTCGGTGTGGTGCGGGATCTTGTTATTGCGCTCGGTGATCAGTCGTTGGACTTCGGTTTCGATGGGTTCGAGTCGGCGCAGTTCGGCCTCGATTTCGCGCAGTCGGCTTTGTTTCGATTCAAGTTGGCGCTGCAGTCCGGACTCACCGATGAAGGGGGTGCCGTCGTATCCGGGAGGGCGGCTGATGGTGGCGCCGCATTTGATGATGCCATCGATGGAGATGGCGGAGTCGTGTTGGTGAAGTTCGTCGGAAGACTGAACGCGGATCAGCTTGCCAAAGTGTTGGTCGATGTAGCTACGAGCGGCGGGGTCATCGCAGGAGAACAATCCGGCGAGGGCGTTCTTTTTGATTTTCCCTGACTTGCCGGGTTTGGATGTGATGGCCCCGCGGTCGATCAACTCCTGCCCTTGGCTCTGTTGGATCTCGGACTCCGGGAGGGATTTCAGGATGTTGCTTGCGGCTTCGAAGTGATCGGAGCTGACAAAGACGGAGAATTTTTGGCTGAAGGCCATTTCGGCGGCGGCACGCCATGATTCGTCGGTGATCTCGTAGAGTTCGCGTGCTGCCTGGGGTGGTGTTTCTCCGGGCAGGACGGGGAGCTGGCTTTGCAGGGCTGTTAGGAGTGGCTGGGGGTGTGGAGGGAGCCCTTGCTGGAGGAGGGAAATGTGGCGTTGGAGCTCTTCCTGTTCCCGGCGAAATTGGCGCAGTTGTTCGTCTTCTTTGCGGAAGCTATCGCGGATTTTTTTACACAGTTTGTCGGCGGCCGCGGCCAAGAGTGAGAGGTGGTTGGCATTTTCTTCCTGTTTGCAGCCATCGAGGAGTTTGATTTCAGTGAGGAACTCGGCGGTGTTGACCGGTGGGTCACAAGGGGCCTGGGCGATTTCCTGAGCCCACTGCTTCGCTTGTTGGAGTCGGTTTCCGATGTCTCTATCGACTTTGGCGGAAATGTTGCGCAGTTGCTCGAGCCGTTTTTCCATTTCCTCGAGCTCATCGCAGAGCCGTTTGTAGAAGCGTCCTTCCTCGGATTCGTTGAGCAGGGCGGTGCAGGTGTCACGTCGTCTCTGGACCTCTGTTAATAATTCGCCGATTTCAGCGAGGCGCTGTTCATCCTCCTCATTTTCTTTACGGAGTTGGTCGAGGTGTTGTTGGCCGTGGTCGAAGAGGTCCTTGGCGAAGGCAAAGGCGGTTTCCGATGTGAGGTAGCGTGCCACCTCCTGGTCTTGCTGCGCTTGCTTCAGGGTGGTGGCATGGGTGCGGATGGCGAGCAGCCGCTCGAGTTGGCCGCGCAGGTCGTGAAGTTCGCGTTCATAGGTTTCGAAATCGCGAAAGCTGGAGATGACATCCTCGACCGGGATGCCCTCGCTGGGCAGGACAAACTGACGGCAGAAGTCGTCGAAGCTTTTGAGGTTGGTGAATGACATCGCGGAGGGCAGTAGCCGTTGGATGACATCCTGGTTGAAGTTGAGGTGGCTGGGGTTGGACATATCGCGCAGGTATTCGCGCGAGGAACTGAATAGCCGTCCCTGGTGGGAATCGATGAGTTGTTTGAACTCGGCCATGGTGGCCGGGTACTGTTTGCCGTCGTGTTCGGAGCGGCGGAGAAAATCGTCCCGTTCGAGGGATGCGGGACAGAAGAACGGGGTGATGTTTCCTTCGTGTTCGGAGACGCCGCGGTATTCGAGTCGGAGTCCCCAGGTTTCGACACGCTGGCCATCGGGCCAAGTGAACTCGGCTGCGATGTAGGTGGTGATTCCTTTGTGGTGGAAGTATTGGGGTTGGCCGTTTTCCTCCCGTTTGGTATCGAGCAGGCAGTAACTTTTGATGGTCCGGTCACTTTTTCCGCCGGTGGCGCTACGGTTGAAGTGATGGCGTGCGCGTTCGGGGCCGACGAGGACAAGCATCAGCAAATCCATGAGGATAGATTTCCCTGAGCCGGTGACGCCGGCGAGGACGAGGTTGCCTTTGACGGGTAGGCTGTCTCGGTAGCCGTACCAGTTGAGTGCGTGGATTTTGGATAGGTTGATGGCCCGGCTCATGGCTGTGGATCGGCGCTTGATGTTTCGTTTGTTGCGGCTTCGTCGCTTGGTTCATCTTCGATGGTTTCCATCGGTTCTTCATCCAGGGGATTTTCCGGGAGTTCGTCCGGATGTTTGGCATCCTGCGGGTTAAAATCCCGGGCGAGCTCGCACCACTCGGTGAGGTCGTGGAAGGGAACGGCGCGGCGGATGGCGGGTAGGACCTCGATGCCGGATTCCTCGAAGGGGTCGGAGGATTCCATCTTGATCAGGTTGAAGCGGACGGCTTTGCGGAGAATTTCACGGAGTCTTCCTTGAGCGATCTGGCCGCTGAGGTCGGGGAGTAATTGGTCCTGAATCAGAGCGTTGAGTTCGGAAACCGAGAGAAATGCCTGGTCGTTTCCTTCGTCGCGCCAGCGGATGTCACCGGCGTACCAGAGGGCGAGCCAGACAATGGTTTCGTCCTTGCGTAGTCGTAGGCGCAGCGAGCTGACGTGAGGAATCGCCTGGATCAGGCGCTCATCATGAAACATGGCGATGTCCAGCCCTGCGACGGTGGCGTATTCCTTGAGGGGCTCGAGATGTTGTCGGCACCAGTGGTAGAGGGTGTCCGAGCGATGGCCTGAGATGGATCCGCTTGCCAGCAATTGTTGGATGGCTTCACCGAGTCGTTCTCGGTCGTGTTCCGGCAGGTTGATCAGAGGTTCTGCTTGCTCGGATTCAAAGGCATCCTGGGTGGGTGCTTGTGGTGGTGCGTCGGCCATGGGAAGGTGGGAAGGTGGGAAGGTGGGAAGTTGGGAAGTTGGGAAGTAGGGAAGTAGGGAAGTAGGTGTTTGGTGAATGGGTGCTGGACAAGCTGTGGGTGTTTGTATTTGGCGTAGTTAGATGAAGGACGGAAGTTCTGAAGACTATTTTTTGATCAGGGTGAAGCGCTCTACGCTGCAGCCGGGGAGAGGGTCGGTTTCGGGGGGGATGGATTCTTGTTCCACACGGTCGACTTCCAATCGGTAGCGGACGCCATTGGATTCGGCATGTAGTAGCAGGGAGATGAGGTCTGAGAATCCGGCTTCTCCTTCGAGTGGGAGATCGGCGCTGGCGATACAGATCCCTTTGCCGCCGGGGAGAGATTTGACGTAGCTATTGGCCCGGTGGGCCGAGAGGGACTCCTTGAGAGCGCGGCCCATATCGCTGAGGGCTCCCTCGCGGTCGCCTTCTTCGATGGCCTCGTCGAAGGAGTCCTGTTTGAGGTCGGGTCGTTTGATTGGCGGTTTATAGAGGGAGTCGAGACCGGCGGGAATGGAGGCTGAGGGGAGTCGGAAGGCGGGAAAGGATTCGTCTATCTGGGTGACTTGGGTGATTTTTTTTCCAGCGTGCCTGTTATTCAGGGTGTCGAAAAAGGCTTTGACCTCTCCGCGACGCTCACCGGTGACGTCCTGGAGGTAGCGGAATCGGGCGAGTGATCGGCGAATGAAGTCGGCGGTGCGGCGGTCGATTTCATCGGCCATCGGCATGACGCGTTCGATCAAAGTGATGAGTTCGTCGAGGGTGTTGCCGACCATGGCCCGGGCGGTCTCGGCGCTCATGTCGGGGTGGCGCCTCAGAACCTCGGTTTGCATATCGGAGAAGGCGGACGCGTCCGACATCAGGCGTTTGGTGATGCGGTTGACTGCGGCGGGAAGCCGGAGTGGGAGCCGGGAGCGGACCATCTCGGCGTAACAGGCGTGTGACATCTGTTCGGTGTAATCATCGAAGACGACGCTGAGATTGCCTTTGAGGGTTTCTTCTTCGAGCTGGCGCCGAGTGAAGCGCTGGATGGATTTTTGCATCGACTGCAGTTCCGAGAGCCCGTCTTTGACGTTGGCGATGCAGTTTTCGACGGTTTGCCATGGAGTGTCCGAGAGGCTGGATTCATCGGCGAGCATTGAGCAGACGCCGATGAGTTTGTCGGTGAAGACGGCGGCGTCTGGCCAGGCGATTTTACGCAGGGCTTGGATCAGGGTGGCTCCGTGGGCGTCGAAGTAGATGATTTTCCGCCAATCGCGCTGGGGTGGTTCATCGAGCCAGTGGCATTTCAGGAGGTAGTGCAGCAGAAGTCGGGCTTTGTCGCGCGGCGAGCTGGCTTCGGAGGGGTCCTGGGATTCGTCCTCCAGTTCGATGAATTCGAATCCGGGGTGGCGCTCCAGGGTGTCGGTGATGACGGCGATGACCTCTTCCCTTGCCAGTCCGTCCGGTTTTTCAGCGGTGAGCTGTTCCAATTCATCGAGCACATCGACGTAGAAGGCTGCGTTTTTTCCGGATAGAACGCGAAAAAATCCAGGGCCCCGGGTTTCGCGGAACAGGGCGGTGGAGAGGTGCTCGGTGGACATGGTGGTGGACGGCGGACGATGATGCGGCGATGCTGTCGGAATGCCAATCCCAAATTGCGACTCTCCACGCTGGCTGTCTGGGGCGGGCTAGGGGCTAACAGCCTGCGGCGCTGACAGGATTCACATGATGGAAGGTGCCCAGAGGGGGGGGGACAGGATTTTTTTAGAAGGAAGCGATAGGTTTTGGGCAGAACTTGATCTTTGAAAATTAAAAATCCTGACCATCCTGTCAGCGCCGCAGGCGTCACCGAGATAATTTCCCTAATCTAGGGGCGCTGGCTGTCTGGGGCGGGATGTGGACTTGCCATTTTGGGGGATCGGGGGCAGAGTCTGGTGAAACAGATGCAGCTTTCCATTACATTCCAAGGTATGCTAAGTGCTGTGAGAGGGCAGTGTTGGCAACTCGTGTGGGTATCGGTGCTGGCACTGTTGTCATCCTGTGCCGCGCAACTTGATGTGAATGCTTCCAACCAAACCAAACCAGCCAAGCCGTATTTGGCAGAGAAGCAATATGCTTCATTTGATGGTGATTTTCTGGGGTACCGTAAGTGGGAGCCCAAGCAGCGGAACCCTAAGATGATCGTGATCGGCGTGCATGGTATTTCCGGCTATGCGGGGGATTACGACAACCTGGGGAAGCATTTTTTGAAACAGCATACGGATACGGCCTTGTATGCGGCGGACACCCGGGGGCAGGGAATGGATCCTGTGGTCGAGAGGCGTGGCGACATCCGCTCACCGAAAGACTGGTATCGTGACTTGTACACCTTTACGGGATTGGTGCGTAAACTTCACCCGAAGGCCAAGGTTGTTTGGTTTGGTGAAAGTATGGGGTCGCTGATCGTCTTGCACGCGTATCACCATCCTCCGCACGGCGAGAGCAAACCGGATGCGCTGGTGATGGCTTCCCCGATTATTGGGGTGGATGAGCAGCTTACCCGGTGGAAATACTGGACCGCCAAGGTGTCAGCCATGCTGATGCCCAGGCTTCGGGTTTCTCTGGAGACTCTTTCGGATGGGCAGCGACCGGTGGTGACCAAGGACGATATCCATGAGCAGCAAGCGGTGCAGAACCCGTGGTATATCAAGCAGTACACGCTGCGCTTGCTTTTGCATCTCAGTAGAATGTCCGAGACCCTTGGTGATCTGGCGGCTGATACGGATTGTCCGGTGTTGGTGCTGCACGGTGGCGAGGATATTTTTACTTCCGAGGAGCGGGTAAAACAATGGTTTGGCCGTTTTCCTGCGGATGCGGA
This sequence comes from Oceaniferula marina, assembly GCF_013391475.1. Lineage (NCBI taxonomy): Bacteria > Pseudomonadati > Verrucomicrobiota > Verrucomicrobiia > Verrucomicrobiales > Verrucomicrobiaceae > Oceaniferula > Oceaniferula marina. Next base: position 137,612 of record NZ_JACBAZ010000002.1, read on the forward strand.
TGCGACGCGAAAACTCTACCCGGACTCCTATCACCTGCTGATGTATGACCATGAGAGGGAAACCATTTTCGGGGATGTCTCGGATTGGCTGAGGAAGGTCAAATAAGCATGTCCGTCGGTGTCGCTGATTCTCTGTAAGTGGGAGAGGTGATCGAGCTAGGTGATTTTTTCCTAATATCATTGCAAAATCAATCGTAGAAACGAACGTGAAAGACATGAAAATCAGCGGTAAGCATGAGCGGGGCGTGAATGGCTTGCCTGGGTGCCGGGGGGCAAAATGGGCAGCTGGAGTCATGTCGTTGATGGATCAGCGGCGGTGCCGGTTCTTTGCCGGAGCGATGGCTGGTGCTGCTCTGTGGTTGACGCCGACGATGTTTCAAGAGGTGCTTGCGGATACGCCATCGGGTGAGCCGATTGATCTGGAGTCGACCGGGGTCTTGGATCCGCCGACTGAGGAGGAGGTGCGTGCGATGCTGAACGCCCTGTCGGATGTGTCTTTTGAGAAACGTCAGCGGGCAACGGTGGAGTTGTGGCAATTGGGTGAGGAGGTGTTGCCGGCCTTGAAAAAGGTGGCCGGAGGGAAGGACCCTGAAGTCGCAGCCCGGGCGTCGGAATTGATGTTGTATATTTCAGCGGGAGTTTTGTTTGACAGTTCGGACGAGGTGAAGGCCTTGGTATTGAAGTTTTCGCGGGGTAATACGAAAACCAAGGTGGAGATTCTGGGGAAGTTGACGGAGCTAGGTCAATGGAAGCAGGTGCTTCATTTGGCGGGGATGGAAAAAGACCCCGAGGTGCAGGAGAGGCTGTCCGGGGTGGTGAGGAAGACCGCGAGCCGGGCGGCGCGCGAGGCGGTGATTGATGGGGATCTGGAGCTTGCGTCTGAGATTTTGCAGTTGAGTGGGGATGGGGATCAGGCGCTGGTTGTCCGTGCTTGGTTTTACTCCTTACAAGGGAAGTATGAGGAAGAGCTGGCCAAGGCCCGGGAGCTTTCCGGCAAAAAGGGAAGCCAGTGGCGTTTGGCCCTGCACCGGGCCCATGGTAATCTGGATGGCGCCTTGAAGGAGGTCAAGTCGGGGGGGAGCGATGGGTTGGGAGCCCAGCTTCAGGTCCTGGTAGGCAATCCGGGACCGTTGTTATTAATCGGGATGGATGATGCCCTGCAAGATGCTGTGCTGGCGCGTGCCTGTCAGATTCAGCAAGCCCGGCTTCAAAGTGATCGCAACAAGGCAGACATGCTGGCCCGTGATTTGGAGCGGATGGCGGTAAACGAAGATGTTGCGGGAAGCGTGGTTTCTGGCTTGGCGGCCAATGGTTATCGGGATGCGGCTCTGAAGTTGATGGAGCGTTTTGACAAGGCCTCGGTCTTTGAATACTACGACAGCACGGAGTCACCGGAAAAGGCACTCGCGGCCTTGGGGATCCCGAAGGATTCTGTTCCCCCTTATACCGACTGGGTGAAGGCTCACAGCGAGCAGTTACTTGAGGATGAGGATAAAGAAGGCTACCTGGATATGTTATTGTTGGCTGGTTTTCTGGTCCGGCATGGTGAAGCGGAACATGCATCAGCTGTGTTGGAACCTTTGATGAAAGGGTTGGAAGATGACGGTGCGGATATTTGGTTCGACTTGATCGAAGATATGCCCCTTTTTGAATTGGGAACTCAGGCGGTGGACTTGTTAATCGCACGTGGCAATGAGGATGGTGAGATCGACCTCGGGGTGCGGCATTTGGTTGATACCTCCAAGCAGTCGGACACGATGTGGGCGTGGCTCAAAAAACGCAACGACGGTGATGCTGATAAATCGCTGCGGCAGATTGCTTTGTTGGCCGGGTTACTTAAGGATCAGGATGGTGCAACCGCGGCTTTGCACCAGGAGCTTGTAGATGAGGCTGGCAAGGGCGAGGGAGAGCTCCAGGATGCGCGATACCTTGCGCTTTTTACTTTTGCGATCAAGCGTCATGAATTGGCAACCGCTTCTACCTTGGTGGATCAGATTGCCCAGGGGAATGAGAGGTGGCAGCAGACGAAGTTGTTTTTGGATACGGCCTTATTGAGGTGGCAAAAAGTCGAACCTGCCTATGAGGCGCTCGAGGCACAAGATCCAGGAAATTACAATAACCTGGTCAAATGGGCAATGGTGCTGAGGAAACTGGGCCAAGCTCAGAAAGCTCGCGAGGTTCTGGATCGGGCCCTGGTTCTCACCATGGGGGATCTGGGAGCATTGAATACCATCGCTTTGAATCTATCCAATGCTGGTTATTCGGATGAAGCTTGGTCGCTGTGGAAGCGAGTGGCCATGATGTCGGAAGCTGGAGAAGCGGATTACGACCGGAGTATTTTGTATATGGCGAATTACAGTTCTCCTGAAAAATCAGGAGCCTCCTGGAAGATTCATGCCTCCATTGCCGAGGTATACGCCGGATTTACAATGCGGGGGCGTGGGATGGGGTCGACGGGCGGGATACTGAATGCGCGTTTTAAAGCGGATTTCTACCGGGGAATGGATTACCTGACTGTGGGGAAAAAGAAAGAGGGGGTTAAATTGTTAGGATCGAGTTGTCGTCTGAATCCGGGGAGCGGGGTTTTGGCGGATGAGTTTTTTCCGGCATTGAGGGGAGTGGGAGTGCAGCGTGAATACGATCAGTGGTTTGATGAAACCTATCAGCATGTTGCGGCTGCTTGTGAACGTTTTCCTCGTGCGCATAACTCACACAATACAGCGGCTTGGTTGGCATCGAGGTCCTTGCGGCGTTTGGATGATGCGCTACGTCATGCGGAGGCTGCGGTGTCCCTGCGACCCAACCAAGGTGCTTATCTGGATACCATGGCGGAAGTTTGGTTTGCCCGAGGAAACCGTAAGAAGGCGATTGAGTGGTCCGATAAAGCGGTCGCAGTCAGTATTTCCCACGCCCAGGGGGCGCCCAGGGCTGAGTCGATGGTGCTGAATAATTATTATGAGCTGACCAAACAGCGTGAGCGCTTCAAACATGGCAAGATGCCGAAGGTGAAGAAGCGCTAGGCCTGAGGCGTTTGGCTAGGTGCGCTAAGCTGGGCATTGGGAGCGAGCTACGAATCGACCCAGGTGTGGGGCAGATGTCGCAAAACTAGTCTCGTCATGTTTGCTGGGCTGTGGCATGATTTTTTGACCGGAAGATAGTCATGCATCGTTTATTTTTAATCGTATCCCTATTGGTCATGTTAGTGGCCCTGGTGTTACGGCGCGTGAACGCGGACCGCCTGCTTCGGCGGGCCAAGATGATCCGGCTGCATGGATCATCCCGCGACATGGCGGAAAAGATGTTGGCCTCGATGGGGCATGGTGATGTGAAACTTGAGATGACAGCCCGGGCGAACCGGATTTGGGCGGGGATGGATGTGGTGGGGGAGCACTGGATTCGGATTCCGGTAGAGAAAGAGGGCCAGGAAAATGCCTATGTGCACGGATTGACTGCTCTGCGGGTGGGTTTGTATTTATTATCGCTGAGAGAACCCCGACTGATTGCCCGCCGCCGATGGGCGATTCGTTTTGGTCATGTGTTTCCGATCTTTGCGACGATGGTGGCGGCATTTGTGATGCTGACCGGCAGGGCATCCTGGTCGATTACGATTGTGATGAGTTCGCTGGCCATGGCGGCCTGTGTGCAGGTGGCGACATTTATGGTTGAGCGTCGGGCGGCTGAGCTTGCCACGGTGGTTTTGGAGAAAAAGAGAATTTACCCGAGGCTGAGTGACGAGGAGGCGGTCAGTGATGCCTTGCGTGGTTGGTCGTGGTTCAGGGTGTTGCCGGGGATTTTAGCGAGATTGACCTGAGCGGGAGGGACTTGGGAGAGCTCGATCTTGGTTTTGGAGCAAACGACCGGAAGGAACACGCACAAGTGTGTAATTTCCCCTCTCCATTCTTGACTCTTTTTGTGCAGACCATACTTCTTGGTCGACTATGATTTCTTACCAGCGTGACCCACAGCAGACCATTCCCGAATCTTCCGTAAAAATCGTTGGCCTTGGTGGTGCCGGAGCCAATATGCTCGACCGGGCTGCGCTCGATGGCCTGAGTGGCGCGGAGATGTTGTGTATCAACACTGACATGCGGACGCTGGGTAGTTCCGTGGCCAGTGAAAAGATCCAGATTGGTAGAAATTTGACCATGGGCTTGGGGGCCGGAGGTGACCCTGAGTTGGGGCTGAAAGCGGCTCAGGAGTGCGAACAGGAAATTCGTGACGCATTCCGTGACCGGAAGATGATTTTTCTCTGTGTTGGCCTGGGAGGAGGCACCGGATCGGGTGCGGCACCCTTGATTTGTCGTTTGGCCCGTGAAGAGGGCGCCTTTGTTGTGGTGTTTGCCACCGTTCCATTTGGTTTTGAAGGCTCCCGTCGCCGGAATCAGGCAGACACAACACTCAACGAGCTGGCGGTATTGGCCAATGCCTTGGTGACCTTCGACAATGATCGGATGGGTGAGCTGGTCGTTGCGAAAAAAGGAATCCACGAGGCTTTTGCCGCTGCGGACCGGATGATTTCCGAGTCGGTTCAGGCGGTGACCCGTCTGGTGATGCGTCCGGGTCTGGTGAATGTCGGCCTGGATGATTTGATGGCAGCTCTGCGGACCAACCGCTCACGTTGTTTGTTTGGTTCAGGATTGGCCAAGGGTGAGGATCGGCCCCAGCGGGCCTTGGAAAACACTCTGGCGAGCCCCTTGCTCGATCAGGGAAGTTTGCTTAAGGATGCCACCACGGTGTTGGTGCATATCTGCGGTGGGGAGTCCCTGACTTTGTATGAGGTGGAGTTGCTGATGCAAGGGCTGTCGAAGCACGTTCCGGAGTCGGCTCATATCCTGTTTGGTGCCGCGGTTGACCCGGCGATGAAGGATGGCCTGAGTATGACCTTGATCAGTGCCTTGCCAGAAAACAAGCTGATCGCAAGCACGGAACAGCAGGAGGCTGAAGCCCCGGTGATGGGGGAAGCCATCGAGCAGGCAGTCGAGGAGGACGGGCCGGAGGCCGAGGATATGCTGGTGCCCATGGGAGAAGAATTGGTCGTCGAGGAAGCTGAGCTTGCCGAGTCGGAGTCGGCCGAGGAAGAAAGTTTGTTTATCGTTGATTCCGAGCCTGCGCACGAGCAGGTGGCGGAAGAAGAACCCGAGCAGGTAGAGACAGATGAGGAAGTTCTGGAGGACTTGCTTGAGTCCGGAGATCCAGCCGCAGAGCTGGATTCCACTGATGAGGAAGCCATGGATCAGGGCGCCGATGAAGTTGATTTGATTGCTGATGAAGCGCTGGATGATTCGTTGCTTGAGGAAGTAGTCGAAGAGATCGATGAAGATCATGGATCCGACGAGGCGGAAGAAGAGGCGAGCAGCTTGACGATGCCGGTGCGCACCCATGCCAAAAATCCTCAAGGGGAGCTGGAACTTGACGGTGGGCCGAAGGGTAAATTCGAAGGGGAGATCCCCAATGTGTTGGATGGTGAGGATCTGGATATCCCTCCATTCCTTCGTAAAAAACGCCGTTAAAGCGGGGGCTGCTCGAGGTGAGGCCGCAGTCGCTGTGAGACTGCGGTCATACCAGACTGGGAGAGATGCCTAGAAATCACATTTCTGTTAGATTGTCTTGGTGTCAATCCGGATGATCGTAGATCTTATTTTGAGTAATTTTGGTTATCCTGCCGGGCACTGCAGGAGTGAACACGAGTATCATTTCTTGTTGGGCAAACCTTGTAGGCGGGTTGGCTCTGTTTGAATTTTTGTGGGCAAGAGCTGTGCTCTGGTGCTCCTGATATCCACCGATTGATAGAAAATCCTTCCAGCCGTTTGAGATGGCTGGGACGGTTGTTTTAGGACGTATCGTATTGGTTCTAAACGGTTTGTTTTCAAAGGTGTCATTCTGAAACCTTTGCTTTTGTGTAGTCCTATTATTAGATTTGGGGTCTTAATCTGGATTAATAATCTAATAATGCATGTTAGTCTCATCCATAATGGGAAGAGGTATCGTGCAGTATCAGTTATTTTAACCAAACACACACAATGAAAATAAAATACCTATTCAAAAGCATACTGTCATTGGTTTTACCGTTGATGTTCATGGCGGTATTTCCCGCTCACGCCAGTGATGATAACGACTGGTGGTCGATGGGGCCTGTTGGTGGCTCGTTCCAAGTGCAGTCGGGAACCTCATATATCGCGGTGCGAGAGGTGGAGTCGGGAGGACCGGCGGACTTGGCCGGGGTGCAAGTCGGAGACTTCATTATGGGGGGCTACGGTAAGGCTTTCCTAACTACCGGAAGTTCTACTTCAGGATATAAAGGGGCACCGCAAGGATTTGCTAATGCCATTGAGCGAGCGGAGTCGAGTGATGGTGCGATGCCTTTGACATTACTACGCCCGGGGGTTGGCAGTGTGGAAGTGACCGTCAATTTACCTGTACTTGGCTCATTTGGGCCGGCCTATCCGCTGGGGAGTGCCAAGTTTGATGGAATTTATCAGCAGGCAACTTTGAAAATTCATGAAAACATCGAAGGGACATCAAATGGTGATGTTGGTTACATGAGTGGCTTTTACGGTATTGTGCTTTTGGCCGACCCTCATTGGAATGATACGACGGGTGACAAGCCATATCGCTTATCGATTGATAAGCTACGAGATAGGGCTGTCGCTGTATTGGATGCTGCGGTCGTCAATCCTGTTGAAGCAACGAACTTGGATGGAACTCCTAATGATGGTTCGGAGAATGATAGTAACCCGAATGACCAAAGTTACGTAAGTGTTGGGCTTGAAAACTGGGGCTTATCGACTTGGGCGATGTTTTTGGCCGAGTATCGGGCGAAGACTGGCGATACTTCCGTGGATACAAGCGTCCAGCGCGCGGCCGATCTTTTGGCTGGTCGGATTCAGACGTGGCAGCAGCCTCCCTATGGTGGCTCCAACGGTCCTACCAAGGTTGGCTTGATGGGGCACGGAGGCGTTGGTGGTGACTACCCGCATATTGGTTATTCCGGGATTAATATTATTAATGCGCATGCGATGACAGCCATGGCGATGCTCAAGACAGCAGGGGCCACCATTGATGATGTCAAGATGCAGGCGTCTTGGAACTGGGTGAAATCAACGACGAACACTGACGGCAATGTTGGATATGCTTGGAAGCAAGGGGGGTATGATTCCAGTGGGCGCACGGCAGGTGTTGCGTTTGCCATGTCATCATATGGTGGCTTGGATGCGGCCGATGAGGCGGTGTTAACCACAATGAAGGACTATATTTCGCGTGAGTGGCAGCGCATGCAGCATACGCATGCATACACGGTGGGGGGGACGCAGTTCTATCAGTTTGTTCTTCCATATCTTACGGATCGTGATCAGCGGTTTATTATGGAGAACCAAAAAATGTTTTATCATTTTCATCGGACAACAACGGATGCTCTCCGGTATTTTGGTGGGCGCGAAAACAATGGAGGAGACGGCTATGTGAACACAGGTCGAGTGGCATACGCAGGTGTTGCCATGGCTCAGGCTGTGGCTAGTGGTAATCTCACTACCATTTCCAGTGTGGATCGTTCACGGATTCACGCTGATTTTCAGTCACCATTTTTGACCTGGCCGACGATCGATGCACGTCATGTGGAGATCGATGCTCTTGCTCAAGCGTTTAGCGTGGATATCACGGATTACCAAGGAGTGTCGATTCTACCTGCGGATTATAGCGCAAGCTGGACTCATATTTCCGGCCCGGCAACAGCGACCTTCACGTCTGCCAATACAGCGGACACAACAGTGAACTTTCCCCAAGACGGAACCTACCGCATTCAACTGGAAGTGGTCAGCGGTGGTTATACACTTACTGAGCCCGTCGATATTGTGGTGGATACCAGCGGTGGTCCGGTTCTGACCCCACCTAGCATTGTAACAGAGCCAACGCCTCAATCGACAACGCTAGGAGGTTCGGCCACCATGTCTGTGGTCGTGGACGGTGATGGTCCATTTCTCTATGAGTGGTTTCTTGAAGGGAAATCTCTAGGGGTTAACAGCTCCTCTACACTCAATCTTTCGAATGTGAGCGGAGGCTATGTGGGCAATTACCAATGCGTGGTCACCCACCCAGCGGGTACCTTGACCAGTGCCACCGCGAGCCTTACTGTGACGGATGCCGGCATTTTGGCGCAGGGTGGATTATGGCGTGATCAATTTGATGGCATTTCAGGAACAACGGTTGCCGATCTTACGAATCATTCGAGTTTTCCTAGGTTCTCCACATTCGCTGAGTTTTTAACGGCAGCTGAAAGTGCTCGTGAAATCGGTGATAACTATGGTTCCCGTTGGACTGGTTGGCTGACTCCGGATGTGACAGGAGACTATATTTTCTATTTAGCCGCTGATTATTCTTCAGAGTTATGGCTCTCCACTGATGCGCAACCGGCGAATAAGGTGCTGATTCATAGTCAAGTCAACACCCTGTCGCGTGACTGGGATGCCGCTGGCCAATCAGTGGCGATCACCCTAACGGCGGGTCAGAGTTATTACATTGAAGTTCTTCACAAGGAGAATACTGGATCAGATTATTGTGGCGTTGCATGGCAAAAGCCTGGCGAGGATGTTCCTGTCGATGGATCCGAGCCTATTCCCGGACAGTATCTTTCGTGTTTCACCGGAGGTGTGCACGATACGTCCATTGTGCTTCCCCCGGTATTTGATCGCACAAGCTACGTCTGGACGCTCGATGAGACAGCGAACACCGGCTCCGTAGTCGGCACCGTAAGTGCTACGGATTCGAGCACTCCGCTGACATATGCGATCACTTCAGGAAATACCAATGGAGCGTTTACGATTAATAGTAGCACGGGCGAGATTTCGTTGGTGAATGCTCTGGATTTTGAAGTTACGCCAAGTTATTCACTCACCATTCAGGCAACCAATTCGATCAGCCTGATTGGCCAGGTGACAGCTACAGTTGCAGTGAATGATATTTATGATGCTCAGCTGATCGTGAATACCAACTTCGAAGATGCGGATGGCTTCACTGGATATTCCGGTCATGGAACATTGACGACCAACACCGATAACCTGGGAGCTCAGTGGAGTACAGCTGATGATGCCCGTATCTGGAATATGAGTGGTCTCGCCCCATCAGGTGAGCAATGCCTGGTGCTCGGCGTTGTGAACACATCGAACAGCGTGGAACTTGAGATTCCCGGAACAGATCATGGAGTCAGCAGCGTGACCTTTGACTATGCCGCCTTTTCCAGTAGCACCAACGCAACCACCAAACTTTATTACCGTGTTGACGGTGGTGCCTGGGTAGAGGCGTGGAGTGTCACGATGAATGGGATGGTTCCTGATTGGCAGGTCAAGCCGTGGCCATGGGTGACGGTTGATATCAACCAAGCCGGTGATGTGGATCTTAAATTTGAAACGACTGGGACCAAGGGGATTCTCATTGATACCATACGCGTAAAAGATAATCGGCCGAACTTACCGCCGGTGGCGAATGATAGTAGCTTGTCGATTTTTGAAACCGTTGATATAGGCACCTCTGTAGGCATCGTGGATGGCAGTGACCCGAACGCAGGTGACCCTCTGAGCTATGCAATCACCGGAGGAAATACCGGCAACGCGTTTGCGATTCATGCAACAACAGGTGAAATCACCTTGGTGAGTAGTCTGGATTATGATGTGCAGAGTCAATATCAACTCAGCGTTTCTGTGACGGATACCCTGGGGCTCAGTGATACGGCGACTGTGACGATCAACGTTGATCCCAACCTCATTGGTCTTGTGGATATCTTTTATGGTAACGAAATCTATGATGGCGTCAGTTATGTGAACGGTTGGAGCGAGGTGACCGGTGGCCATGTTTCAGAATCTCTGAACGGTACCGAACTCAATCGCAACCAAGATAGTGGGAATGGTGCCACATGGTTGGAGGGGGTTTCCTCAAGTACAGACGCAGCGACCACAACCTGGAATACCGCCAATCATGGGGACTGGACTTGGGAGGCGCGGATTCGTGTCCATGACAGCCCGAACGGCTTTGCCCTCTGGCTCGGAACCGGCCTGGGCGTTGCCATTGTGGAGATCTACAACGACCGCACCCAGGATAGTGGTAATCAGACATTCAACGTCGCTCATACGAATAACGATGGGGCTTACCACGTCTGGCGTGTTGCCAATGACTCCGCAGCCAGTAAATACCATGTCTGGCGTGATGGAGTGCTTCTGACACCTGTTGGAGGTGTTGGCTATGATAGTACATCTGACGATGACCGTATGATCATTGGTGATACCACCAGCGGAACATTCGGAAATAGTCATCACATTGATATCGATTACATTGCCTATGATCAGAGCGGGGTTTACTCACCCCCTGTAAATAACAGTGCTCCGGCTTGGAACACCCATCCAGTGAATGAGATTGCGGCAATGGAGGATGCGGCCTTTAGTGCAACACTCTCTGACGATGTATCCGATGCCGACTCTGACCCGCTGAGCTTTTCCAAGGTTTCAGGCCCTGCATGGTTAGCCATTAACTCTGATGGCACATTGAGTGGAGTCCCTGCCAACAGCGATGTTGGAAACAACAGTTGGATTATTGAAGTCAGCGATGGCACGGCATCCCCGGTTCAAGCAACTCTGAACATCACAGTAATTAACTCTAACGACCCTCCGCTGGTGAATGATCACTCTGCAAGCATTACAGAAAATGTAGCCAATGGTACAGCTGTCGTGACCGTGGCTGCCAGTGACCCCGACGTAGGGGATAGTCTCACTTATGCGATTACTGCAGGCAATATCGGCGGGGCTTTCGCCATCGATACGAACGGAAGCATAACAACTGCCGCTGCAATCGATTATGAATCCGTGAGCAGCTACTCGCTGACTGTGACTGTCACTGATAGCAGCAGTGCCACTGATGAAGCCACTGTGACGGTAACGGTCACCAATGAAAATGAGGCTCCTAGCGCTGTGGACAACAGTGCAAGCGTGCAGGATGATCTTACGATTGGGGCTTCTGTTGTAACCGTTGTAGCAAGTGACCCCGATACCGGTGATAGCTTGAGTTATGCGATTACGGCTGGAAATACGGGTGGTGCTTTTGCCATTGATTCGAGCGGAATCATTACAACCACCACGACATTGGATGCGGCTACGACTTCGAGTTATACGTTGACTGTGACAGTCACCGACAGCGGCAATCTAACTGACATTGCTACGGTTTCCATTGCGGTGACTGCTGCAAATAACGATCCGGTTTTTGTCAGCGATCCGATCATAGGAGGTGAGGGTATGCTCTTTGTTGCCTACACCGGAACGCTTGCAGGATCTGCAAGCGATGCGGACGCAGGAGACAATCTGACATACAGCAAAATCAGTGGCCCGGCTTGGCTCAGTATTGCTGCCGATGGAACTCTCACCGGGACACCTACTTCAACGGACGGTGGCTTGAATACCTTTACGGTCGAAGTCAGTGATGGCAACGGGGGAAGTGCCCAAGCGGTGTTGACCATTACTGTGGCTGAAGCGGGTGTTGTTTATTTCGACGACTTCGAGAGTTACGATGTGGAAAACCCATCGGACTTCTCGGTGGGAGGGACAGCCTCCGGAAATTGGACAGCCAGTAATACGGCCTCCAATGCGACACGGACGTTTAATACCAGTAATTACGGTGGCTCGCGTTTGTGGATTAGTAATGTGGATGGGACCCGTATCACCAGTGATGGTATCGAGGTTGGAGCTGACGCCCACTACACCATGTCCGTGGTGATGCTAACCGAAACGGCTACCGCTGGACGCACCCTGAATGCCAACTACGATATTTTAGTGGGGCAGGACGCAGCTTCGGCTGTCAGTATTGTCGGCGGGCCACAAGCAGTGGTCACCGAGGGTGATGATTGGCAGACACCGGATTCGAAATCGGATCACGTCTTTACGCACAGTTTTCAGACTGGAACGCTTAATCCAGGCGACAAGGTGTTCCTGCGTTACGAGCGTGTGGGAACCCTTTCCTCAGGGGGGTGGTTCGGCGTGGATGATGTTCAGCTCACGCTTGACGGACGGAATAGCGCTCCGACCGTCAATGATGACACCTTCACTGTGGCTGAAAACGCTGGCCCGGGAATTGCCGTTGGCACCGTGAGTGCAAGTGACCCTAACGTAAATGATACTTTGGTTTACTCTATCACTGCAGGTAATGCCGGTGGCGAATTTACAATCGACGCTCAGAGTGGAGCGATGACAACGACTAGCCCTCTCGATTATGAAATGACTGGGAGCTATGCTCTCACCGTTACGGTAACGGACGGTGGCGGAGTCGCTGACACCGCAGACATCACGGTGAATGTTTCCGATGTGAACGAAGCCCCAGTAGCTGCCGACAGCAGTGGCAGCCTCACCGAAGACTCCATGATCGGAGCTGCTGTGGCAACGGTTGCAGCCAGTGATGTGGATGCCGGGGATTCCCTCAGCTTCGCCATTACGGCTGGTAATACAGGGAACGCTTTTGCCATTGATAGCAGTGGTAACATTACCACCACGACACCACTTGATTACGAAACGCAATCAAGCTACACCTTGACTGTGACCGTAACCGATACCGGATTACTTACCGATACAGCAACGGTTGACGTGACGGTCACTGATGTGGTGGAAACCACCGCTCCTGTTGTCTCCACCGGATCAGCCGGCAACTTTACGCAGACGAGTGCAGACCTTTCCTATACGGTCAGTGACGATGGTGGCGAGGCCCCAACCGTGACGCTCTACTATGGGGAAACCGACGGGGGGACGACTCCGGGGAACTGGGCAAGCAGCGCGGGTCAAGGGGTGAGAGCAATTGGCGGTCACACCGCGTCATTGAGTGGCTTGACCGAGGGCACCACCTACTACTTCACGGTGCACGCCAGCAACAGCGCAGGTGAGGTATGGGGCAGCAGCGGTAGCTTCACTACGGAGGCCGATACCTCGCCAAAATTGGTCAGGACCACAATCAGCGGTGTCACCAATGGTAGCTGGACGACGGTTAACCTTGGCCAGAGCTATAACTCGGCAGTGATTATTGCGACTCCCATTTATCCGGATACTACGACAGCTCCAGTGGTGACCCGGATTACCAACGTCAGCGGCAGCAGCTTTGATCTTAAGGTGGACCGCGCCGACGGACTGAGTGATGCCATGACGATTGATGTATCGATCATCGCAGTTGAAGAGGGGGTTTATACTCAGGCAACCGACGGAGTGACGATGGAAGCCGTGAAATACACCTCGACGGTAACGGCTGACAACAACAGCTGGGTGGGTGAAGCCCAGACCTACCAAAATACTTACACAGCTCCGGTGGTGGTCGGTCAGGTGATGAGTGCGAATGATGCCAATTGGTCGGTATTCTGGAGCATGGGTAATTCGCGAACAGTTCCCGCCAGCGCGTCGGCATTAAACGTTGGTAAACACGTAGGTGAGGACCCGAACACAACCCGGGCGAATGAGACTATTGGTTACATCGTAATCGAAAGTGGAAGTGGCACCATCAATGGGGTGGCCTATGAAGCCGCCCTCGGTGGTGACAGCGTGCGAGGCTTTGGTAACTCATCAAGCCCCTACACTTACACTCTGAGTGGCGGTTTGAGTACTGTGAGTTCGGCTGCAGCCAGCATTTCCGGTATGGACGGAGGAAATGGAGCCTGGGCAGTGCTGTCCGGTTCTCCGGCTCTGACGACGACCAGCATCGGCTTACATGCTCTGGAGGATCAGCTGAATGATTCTGAGCTGAGCCATACGACGACCCAGGTTGGCTATATTGTGTTTGAATAGATGCTTGAGTGTCAGCAACAACGACCCGTTCATCACCCTGTTTTCTTGCACGTGGCAGGGTGATTTCAACCATCCATTATCCACGTTGCTAATCTTGAATTCTATACTCGCCGAGGGTTTGTCCTTTTTCTATATTCTGTTAATGAAACTTTTACAGAGTCGTCTTGCTGCGGGAGCCTTGCTGGCTTGCCTGATGATCGGAATCAGCGAAGCTGAACCACAGCCGAATCAGGGGGAGGGACTTCATAAAGGAAAAGGAGAGGTCGATAGCTCGGGGAAATTCACCCCTCATGCGTCACATCCCAAAGGTTCAGGAAAGAAACTCTCGGTAGAAGAATCCAAGGCTGAACTGCAAAAGGCCCTGAAACTGGAACCCTTGGGTGGTGATCGTTACCGGCTGGGGAAAGTGTTACTTGATAAAAAGAAGCGGACGGTGACCATCCCGGTTAAAGTGAATATGCGCAAGGGCGTGATCGAATACGCCTTGGTGACTGAAAATGGTAAGGTGCACGAGTCTGTTTTTACGACCAGTGCCAGCCCTAGCCACGTGCATCTGGCATGTTTATTGTTAGGGAAGGCCGAGGTTCCCGGCATGGATTGGCCCAAGAGCCACCGTGGCATTACCAAAAAGCAGGCTGTAAGTGTTGAGGTCACATGGCCCACGAACGGCCCGGTAAAACGCTATCCTCTAGCAGATTGTGTGTTGAAGAAAGACATGAGTAATGAGGCAAACAAGGGGAACAAATTGGCAACGGGTCATTGGCTTTACAGCGGGTCGCATTTTAGAGGTGGTGTTTTTGCCGCTCAGGCGGAGGGCTCGTTGATCTCAATTATCGGTGATGGAGCTGCACTGATCAACGGATTAAGAAAAGATCATACCAACGACATGATCCATTCGGTGAATGCCGATATTCTTCCAGCCCAAGGCAGGACGATCAAAATGGTCCTGACCATCCCCTAGTGATGGTGGTGAGCATGGGACACGATGCAAATAGAGCATCCAAGCGCCCATAAGGGGGGATTTTTTCACGTTTCCACGTTGAAGTCGCCCTGGTTGCCCAGGAGATCTCTGGATTCCTCGCTTGCCGCTGCATGGGAATCATGATAGATCGGAGGCGGTATGAATAACATTGGTTCGATTGTCCTGATTTTCGTTTGCGTTGGTGTTGGTTATATTCTCGAACCCATCTTCTTTTCCGGTTCTAACCAGTCACCCTTGAAGCCAGCCCCTGAAGAGGCTTCCGAGCCCGATGCCGATGAGGCAAACAAACCAGGAGATGAGACCGTTACGCCGGACCCCGACCCCGTTGTAGACCCTGCGACCGAACCTGCGGACGGTGGCATTCAAGTCGACTTGAGCAAGCTGCTTCCCGAGGATTTTCCACCCAAGGTGACCTTGAAGACCCCCTACACCTTGTCGGATGAGGCAAGTGGGGTGACGATGCAGCTGAAGACTGGCGTCAAAGTGAAACCCTTGCGTATTGAGGAGGGTTTATTGGTGTTCCAGCCGGTGGGTTTTCCAATTGAAGGCAAGACCGACGTTGCCAATACGGACTTTAAAGAGCTGGCCGTGCCCTTGATGCTGCAGCGCTTGCAAAATGCCTTAGCCCAGCAGGAGGAGGCCGACAAGGTGGTGGTTACCCCAGTGCCTGATCCGGATCCCGACCCGACCCCCGACCCTGTACCCGATCCTGTTCCGGACCCCGAGCCCGTTGTTGAGCCCAAAGCCGAGCCTGTTGCTGACAATGGGTCGTCGCTTGATGCTGCAGCACTTGTTGAATTAATGAAGGCCAGTGTGGCTGCGGACAAGGTGACCGAGTTTGAAGCCGATCAGGTGGTTTCCTGGAAGGCTGGAGAGTCGATGGAATTTGACGGCAAGGTTTATCAGACCGGGCAGGTAACGTTCAAGGCGGAGACCATCCTGGGAATGCAGGAGCACGATGCGATTGCCCTGATTGAGAACGGCGCGGTGGTGAAGTGGATGTGGGCGAAGACCAAGCTTGAGATGCGCTAGCCCCGAGGTGTTTGACTCGGGACGGTTTCATTACCGTTGCTACTTTCCGCTCTCGATGAGCAGGATTTTCCGGAAGTTCATTAACGCGCCCTTGGTTTTGTCCGGGCTCAGGGTGAGTGTTGGATTGGCGTTTGTACCTGATTGTAGGCTATCCGGCAGAAGGATGCTTTGAAAGACCTCCCAGTCTCCGGTGGCTATGGTTTTGCCGTGCAGGGGCTTGCGCATTCCCTTGAGGATCCATTGATTCGGCTGCTTGTTTGTGGCGGCCTGGGTGATCAGAACCCGGTAGGTGGTATCTGACTTGACGGTAGGTTTCCATTGTAAGCTCGCCTTGGGGTTGCTCCAGCGACCGATGTAGTTTTTTGTCTGATCGTAGACGGGACCACCCTGAATGTGGGCATCCGCGGCGGTGAGGCTGACACCGGGAAATGCGGGGAGCGTGTGTTCTTGCTCTTTTTGGGTTCGCCAGAGGCTTACTTTGATGGGTTGGGACGCCTCGGCCCAGGCGTGGAAAAATTCGATGCATGAGGCGACGGGAGTATCATTGACCGAGCGGATGACATCCCGGGCCTCTAGACCCATGTTGTCGGCCATACCTCCTTTTTTAAGATCGATGATCAGGGCTCCATGTTGATCCGGAAGACCCGTGGCGGAAACCTCACCGAGAGTGGTGACATTTTTAAATCGAGCCCCGAGAACCGGATACTCACGCATGTCAGATTTTTCGTTGCTGGCTCTTTCCGCCGGAGGCTCCGGTGTGCGAGCCATGGATTTGAGATTGGGTTTTTGGACCCCGAATTGACTGAGGTCAAAGGGGCGGAACCCAGCTTGGGTGACGGCGGCATTCGGCTTGAAGCGGTAGTCGAGCGATTGGGGGTCGGTGAATTGGAGCGGGGCATACACCCCATGGGCATCGACGCCATAGGCCTTGGCTTTTTTGAGATCGGCCTGGCGAAGATAGATATTGTGATCCCATGTTTTCCCCTTGCCTGTGAGCCTGACGTCGGCGATGGCTGCTGCCCAGATATTGTGCTCGATGACATCCTCGGATTGTTTGAACCAGACATGCGGGTGGAAGCCATTGGCGACGACCAGATTATTGCGGACTTCGCGGTGGTAGCCTTCGCGGAGTTTGATGCCTCCACCGAGGCAGAGGTTGTTCTCGATGAGGTACCAGGAGGATCCGTCATCGAGGTCGATGTCCCAGCCGTGATCACAGCGCCAGCGGGAGTTGCGGATCACATTGCGGTCGAGCATGTCGATTTTCGGGAGATCCGGGAATTCAGCCACCTGCTTGTCGACCAAGCGGTAGTTGGTATGCCAGTAGCGGTCGCGGCCCCAGGAGTTGAAGGACCCGTGGTCGGAGGACTCCTGGACGGTGTCGAAGACATCACAGAATTCAATCAGGTGACCGCCAAAGGCATTTTCACCGACGTTGATTCCGGCTCGTGGCACATCGTAGATACTGAGGTGACGGGCGGTGATTTTGTGGGCAACCGAGATTTGCAGGCCGGCCACCTGTTTTTCCACCAGTCCGATGTCGTGAATCAAGTTGTCTTCGGCAAGGCAGTTTGCCGGGTAATCATTGGTTTTAGGCCCCCGGTCCTTTTTATTGATTTGGTCAAATGTGATGGGTTTTCCGTAGGGGACATACATCGGGTTGTGCACGGCTTTGGTATCACCGACAAAGTTGATGGCGCCGGCTCCGACGTGGTGGAAATGGGATCCCGTGACTTTGTGGTGACGGTTGTATCCACTGGCGAAATAGGCATTGCCTCCGAGTTGGGTGAACTCGGCATTGGCTATGTGGATGTGCTCTGCTCCTGTGAGGAACACCGCACCTTGACGATAGATTTTCCAATCGGATCGCAGCAGCGGCTCCTTGGTTTTCATGAATGTCCGACTGGTGTGGCGGAAAGAAACGCCCTCGAAGCGGATGTGTTTGGCTGCTTTTTGTTCTGAGCCTTCGATTCGGACGCAGGACTCATGCCGGGAGAAAATGACAGCAGACTTCCCCTTGGGGAGTGGCTTGGATGGTTTGAAATAGAGGGTGCGTGTTTTGTGGTTGAGGAACCACTCGTTTGCATCATCGAGCTCTTCGAAGATGTTTTCCACGAAGCGGTCATTCGGGTGAATGGTGTCTCCACGGTTGTTCATCCATCCTCCTTCGAGGGTGCATTCGGTCGCTGACTTTTTACCTGTGATTTTCCAGTGACTTCCACCCCAGTGTGCCCGGTGCATGGCATGTAAAAATCCACCTCTTGGATCGCTCCACGATTGGATGCGCTTGGGTGAGTAGGCTTTCGCGGAGGAGCCTTTCAGCCAGCGGGCCGAGCGGTCATAGTTAGGGAACCGAGCCATCCGTGGGGATTGCTGGTCAATGAACAGTCCGTCGCATCCTACGGTGAGATCCAGATCTTTGGGTATTTTTGTTTGATAGATGCCGTCTCGGTAACTTGTCCATTGCACTTCAACGTTTTGCCCTGCGGAGATGATGGCTTTGCCGGGCGTCATCGCCTTAATGGTGCGAGCCCGGCCCTCTTTGCCTGAATGCTCGGCCGTGAGGCTCAGCGGGGCAGAGGAAAAATAGACTCCATCTGCGAGTAGGATCAACGGATCCTTCTGTTGCACGCTGAGATCCATCGCACGTTGGATGCTGGCTACAGGGGCGTTTTTCGATCCGTCTGCACCGTCGCTTCCATCGGGGGCTACGTGGATAGCGGCGTTGGCGAGGGGGCAGGCGAGGAGCGTGGACAGACTGAGTCGGAGGATTTTCATCTTGTGTGTTGTGGTTTTCCGATGGCTATCGGGGGATTGAGTCACTTTGTGAATGAGCCCAAGGATACGCACCAATGCAAATATTTTTTCATTCATGTCAAAAGAAATGCGGCGAACTCTGCTCTGAGACGCCGCATTGAGGTGATGACGGTGTAGCCTTGTTAAGGCCGCAAGGTTTCGAACACCTTGTGGGAGAAGTAGCGCTCCATGCGGTCTGGAAAGACGGTGACGATGGTGGCATCGGTCGGTAGATCCTGTGCGGCATCCATGGCGGCTGCGAGGTTCAGCCCGGACGAGGGACCAACCGGGAAGCCCATTTTCCAGAGCTGGTGGGTCAGCTTCATGCAGCGATCATCATCGATGGCGATTTCCACCAAATCACTGGCTGATGGTTCCTGTTTCCAATCGGAGTAGAGTTTTGAGCAGCCGTCGATGACACCGGGAACATCTTTGGAAAAGCGAAGTGAGCAGCATTCGACGTTGGAAGTCATGGATCCGTCGGCGCAGCGTGGGATGGCAGCCACGGGTCGGGTCTGGCATCCGGCGTGGGTGAATCCTTGATGCAGTCCGACCAGCGTGCCACCGGTGCCGATTCCGGAAACGACGGCATCGATATTGACGTCGGGCAGTTGGACCATGATTTCATGGGCGGTGAACAGCTGGTGGGCTTCGGCATTGTCGGGATTTTCAAATTGTCTGGCGAGAAAGGCGCCTTCATCTGCACAGAAGGTGGCAGCGGTGCGGATCACTTCGGGCATACCGCCGCTGACCTTGCGGACTTCTCCGCCGTAGGCCTGGATCATGAGTGCCCGTTCGTTGGTGGCGGTGTCCGGGATGAAGGCGAGAAAGCGTAGGCCCATCTGGGCACAGTTCATGGCCAGTGCGATGGAGGTGGAGCCGGACGAGGCCTCAACCACCAGATTTCCGGCTTCGAGTTTCCCCTGTCGCCAGGCTTTTTCGAGGATGTGCCGGGCGATCCTGTCTTTGGTGGAGCCGGACGGGTTGAGGTATTCGAGTTTACACCAGATTGCAGGAGAATCGGCATTGATTTGAATGGGCACCAGCGGGGTGGGGGGCACTCGGTGAAGGTAGCGGTGGCATGGCAGCTTTTGCATAGCTGCGCTTAACATTGCGGTTACAGGATGGAAAATGAAAAAAGCGAGGAAATGGGCAACCTTGCTGAATTTGTGTCTGGGGCTCCGTTCCCATCAATGGCCAATCGAGCGCAATGTGGGAGTCCGACTTGAGGATTCGATGAGTTTGGTGGTTGTTTGAATCAGCTCGATCGTCGACTCTAGCGATTTCGCTTCGCGGTGGTTCCGTAGTTGCCTTTCCAACTGCTTGAGCCGTGGAAGCATCGGTTTGGCTGATCCTTCGTAGAGCTGTAAGGCTTTCAGACATCCGGTAATCCGATTCTTTTTGCCCCATTTTTCGATTTCCATTACCTCGAAGCAGAGAGGTAAACCTTCTCTGATATGGTATTTGGCGAGTATTTCCAAACCGCTCAATAGAATGCCACTGGCAAACATGATGCCGCTTGGGGCTGGCTCAACAACAGCAGCGTGAATGGCGGGGAGCAACGGTTCTATTTCTTCGAATGTTAGCTTTTTGAAGACGCTTGCAAGGGAGCTGCGGGCGCGGCCATCCTCATTTTTTAGTCCGTTGCGCACAGCGGCGTACAATGCCTCACGGTTCACTCCATCCAGCGAGCCCCGAAGTAAGCCATCCCGCTGAGCAAAGAGAGCAAAACAAAGATAGCGTTGTTCCATTGCTCTCGGATCGTTTTGTAGATCATTGTTTGCGAGTATCGTTAGCAGTTCTGGTAGAGCTGGCTTGGCAGCAGGTCCAATTGCCGCTAGCGCTTCCGCCGCTTTGACGCGCAACCAGAGGTCACGGGACTTCAATGTGTTTATGAGTGCCGGCACCGCGGGGGCCGATTGAGCTTTTAACTTCGCCAATGCTTGGCATGCACCCAGTTGGGTAGGCAGGTCGGACACTTTTAGTAATGGGATGAATCGATCTACGGAAGTGGTGTCACGTTTTGCGAGAGCAAGGGCTGCTCGTTCACGCACCACAGGAGACCAGCTTTTGAGCTTCTCGTAGAGCTCTTCGTCGGTGAGGTCCGCATAAAGTGAGTTTTTATTTTTCGAACTCCAGCCCTTTCCGTCCTCAATGAATTGTGCAGCGCTTTGTTTGGAAATTTGTGTGGCAACACCTTGCTTTTTTCCTGTTAGGAAGATTTTTCTGAGTGGCTGAGCGTAGGCTAATAAATAGGCACCTGTGCAATCCCAGTTGCGATAGCTGTCAGGTTTGGTGGCTGGCGGACCTTGATGCCGATAGCTGCCATCCGAGCAGCGCGCGAGATCGTAATACCAGCCGAACTCCTTCATCCATGCTCCGCTGGCATGGGGGCCTGAGATAGCGACTCCGGGCATTGCCCAGAGCATGTTTAGAAAATTTCCGGTATGTCCGTTGTCGCGTTCGCCACCGTAGGATGCTATGCTCATGGAAGAAAAATACCCCGCCGCCTCAGCATCATCCAAGAGGTTAAACATGACAGCCGCGATTCCATTTTTACCGTTGTCATCGTGCGTTTGAATCCACGGATGATGGTCACCATAGGGCACACTTCCTTTACCTACATAAAACCGGATGAGTCGCGCACTTTTCTCAATGGCCCGATCCAGTGCAGGGTCCTTCACTCCGGCTTTGCGGGCGAGTATTAAAGAAACGGTGAGTGGTAATCCGGGGGCATTCATCATGCCGTAGCCGCCAAGTCGACCGTCCTCTCTGATGAAACGATGCCCCCATGAGCCGACCTGGCTCTGCCCATGGACGATTTCCATGGTGATGCGTTTCAGATCGGGCATAAAACGTTGATCCCCTGTGGCGATGGTGTATTCCGCCAACAAGATATTCACTGGTCCATAGAACCACGAATGCAATGACCGGCTTTCAGGGTCACGATAGTTCGCAGCCCACTTGACTTGTTCACGGATGATCGGCAAGTATTCTGGATTGCCGCTCGCTAACAATGCCAGCGCATTGAGTGATCGAGTAATGCCATTGCCGGCTTCGGGCTTGGCCTTCATTTTTATTGCCAGTGCCTTGCATCCTTGTTCGAAGATGCGTTTGGATTTGGCACAGTCGAAGGGGGCTGTCGCGCTGTAAGCTCCCAGAATCGGAAGTTTGACAGTGACATTTGAGGTTTTCCCTTGGCGCCAACGAATGAGTTGAAGCTCACCATTTGTCGCTTCGGCGGCGCTGATGGCTTTGCCGAATTCCGTGCGTGGGTCATGGTTAAATGGTTTTCCTACAAGCCCAAGAATGACATCCCCCAATTGGAAGGTCGGGTCAGCTGGTGATCCTTTTGCAACTTGGGTCACAGCGATCTGCCTGGCTTCAGAGGTTTCCATTTTGTGGCTATACATCCAGCCCCGGATGCCTGTTGGGCCGAGATTCCAATCGTGGCTTGCTCCTGCAGGGATGGACGCCCCCTTGGTAAAGTCCGGGTTGATGGCAATGGATGGATTGCCCGCGGCTTGTAGGGAAGCGGCCAGCTCAAGCCAGCATGAGACCCCGGTGATGAGAATTACGAACCACTGGCTTGTTATGGTTTTTATCATATCGATTTCTTATGGGTTCTCTGTCGTTTGAATGGATGGGATCGAGCAGTATGCATGTTGTCCCATAACATTGCTGGTCCGGGATGGAAAATGAAAAAGCCGCAAGGGTGGTATTCCCCTGCGGCTTAGATAGGTAGGATTGAAAGCTTTTGTTACATTCGGCGACGCAAGACAAGAGCAATGCCGCCGAGTCCGAGCAGGGCTGCGGAGGATGGTTCTGGAACAGCGGTCAGAGTAGAGCCGGAGACCGAGAAGTTATCGGCAAAAGTCCCCGATTGAGCTCCTCCGTAGGTGAGGTTTCCATCTGTCCAAAGGGTTTCATAGTCGGTCTGCGTGTAGCCAGTTACGGTGAGTGATCCGGTGCTACCAGCAGTGAAGTCGATGGTGCCGGTTCCGCTGCCAAATTGGAGATTTCCAAACTCTGCGGTTCCTGCCGAGATATTGAAGAGACCTGTGGCGTCGTTACGACCGAGGATAAACTCAGTGAGGTTAGCTCCGAGGAAGTCTCCACCGTTGAGGTTAATGATACCAGTGCTGCCCGCTGTTTGGTTACCAAGGAACAAGCGTGTGCTGTTTGCTGAAGTAGCGTTTTCCCAAGTCATTGTTCCACCTGTTTCAATGTTGATGGTTGTGGTACCAGTTGCACTGATATCACCAGCTTGAAGAATGGTTTCCCAGTTTGGGGTCGTAAATGTAAGGGTGCCCCCTGTTGTAATAGTGCAGGTTTCACCATCTGTTTTTAGCTGGCCACTATCAATAGTCTGAAGGTAGTCGAGGGTGTCAGGAAGCTGTGTGGTTGCCGCTTGTAGTGTTAGCGTGCTCGCAGCGGTTAATGCGAATAATGTCGTGTTCAATTTCATCTTAGTTGTATTGTGGTTTCTTTTTGGTTTTTTAACATCATAAGGATGGATGCATTCCACTTGGGATGCGTATGATGTTTAAAAATATGGGAAAGTTATTGGCTGGAAGTATTTTCTAACTGATTGTTGCGGTAGAGTTGGAAAATTTGATCCTCCGACACCGCCCCCCGGATGATAAAGAGCTCATCGATAGCCGCGTTGACATTGTTTCCGGATTCATCTTTCCCCCAAAGATCAGCGAAGATGCTGAGAGGCACGGAATCGAGGCTGTCCACTCGGGTGTTGAGTTTAATTCCTCGTTTGTCGTCCACTTTGAGACCAGTATTGCGATGTTTGGTGACCTGCTCGGGTTGGCCGTCGATGTAGAGCTGGAGGTTAGGGTTTCCTTTAGAATCAGCAGTTCCGTCGTAGATGCAAACGATGTGATGCCACTGGGAGTCAGCGATTGATTGTGTGCCGGTGATCCAAAATCGTCCGGCCGATAGTCCAACTCTCGTTCTATTTTCTTCAATACTGAGGAAGGAGTAGAAGCTTGCGGTGCTGGCTCGCCAGGGTGTGGTTTCATGGTCAATCTGGCGGTCACCCCAGCCGAGAATATTGCCTTCTTGACGAGGAGCCTTGGAATCGATTTTGATCCAGAAAGAGATCGTCCGTGCTTGGTTGGCACGTATGCCTGACCAGTCTGAGATGATTTTGCCTCCCTGCCCTAGAGAATGGAGAGCTGAATTCCGCACACCTTGGGTGGGGGAAATGGTGGTATGATGTTGATTCTCCGGTTCGATGATGGAGGTTTGAATCTCTGGGCCTGCGTAGTTGACTCTGGCTGGTTTTAGTTCTTGAGCATTGTCAAAAGACCAATGGAGGTGAGGTAGCGAGCTTGGAAGTGATGATAGGAACTCGTCGGGTTTTGAGGGAATGGAATTGAGTTGCCCAATGGGGGTGGCCCGTCGAGCTTCACCAGAGATGAGCGTTGTAGACTCTTGTCGGATTCGTTTGGTTGAGACTCGGACTTTACCTTGAAAAACGTGAACTTCATCGTGTTGATTCGGGTGAGCGTGAACTCCGAACTCGGTGCCGAGGTCGACAACCTGGAGATCCGCAGTATCCACCGTGAACCCTTCGGCCCCCTTCGCGACGTGGAACCAAGCGATTCCTTTTGCAAGGTAGAGGTGGTTGTCGTCGTGAAGGGTGAGGTCAGCGGGTGCTTGGATAATGGATCTGACACCTGAGCGGAAGGTGAGCTCGACGGTTCCTTGAGAGATTTGGAGTCGGGATCCGGGTTCGAGCAACTGACCTGCGGGTTGTTCTCCATGCTTGTCGTGGCTGAGGGTGAACAGCGTGCCAGGTGCTGACTGGAAGGTGAGTATTGGGGCTTTTTCTTTGCTGAAAAAGAGGCTCATGGCAACCACTACGATGACGAGGATGGCTGCGGCAGATAAGGTTGCGGAGCGTAGGTTGCGAAGCTTTTGGCGATGCATGATACGCTCAATCGGGACCACCCCGCTTGATTGCTTTGCGCGAACTTCATGTTCCAGATCAAGCAGATTGTTGAGGTCGGTGTAGGCGATGTATTGTTGCATGGCCTCCGGGTTTGTAGCTAATTCTTGTTCGAGCTGCGCGAGAGCATCGGGTTCGATATCGCCGTCGAGCAGATCCTGAATGTGGGCATTAAGATCTTCCGGATTCATGCGGTATCTCCCTTCCATTGGAGGCGCAGATCAACACAGCTGCGGAGTTTTTGCCGAATCCGGTGCAGGCTGACCCGGGTGGATGCCGAGCTGCGTCCGATCTTATTTGCGTAGGATTGTAAACTTTCCGTTTGCTCGTAGCGGGCGTGGAGGAGGTTTCGTTCGTCTTGCTTGAGAATTTTCAGGCAGCTTTGCAGTGCCTGAAGCTTATTTTCAAGCAGTTCGGGACGACTTTCCTTTCGAGCTTCTGCGATAGCATCGAGGATGGATTCACTCAGGCTGATCCGCTTGAGTTTCTTTTGTTGGCCCCAGTACTGCATCACCTTGTTGCGGGCGATGGTGAATGCCCAGGCTTGAAAATTGCTACCAGCCTCGAAACTGTGCATTTTTTCCCAGAGAACAACATTGGTGTCTTGGAGGACATCATTGACATCCTGACACCCCGGTAACAGGGAGATGATATACCCACGTAGCGCTGTCTGATGGTTAGTCAGAAGTTTGATGAATTCAGTGCTGGGTTGCTGTGACGGATGCATGGATACGCTAATATATCCGTCATCGGGGGAAAAGGTTAACGAAGAATCGTCAAAAAAGGATGTTTTTTATTTTTTGGTCCAGATGCGGGTGTTGAGATCGAGTAGCTCAACGATGTGGAAGATCGATGTCATTTGCTGAATGAAGAGTTGCATCTGTGATGGGTCGCCTGCGGGGCGGCGGATGTCGGGCTCGAACCAATTGTTTGAATTGGGGATGGTGAGGTGAAGTTGGGAGTTGTGCATGGCGAGTCGGATACCGTCGCCAAAGTGCTGCCGCAGGTTGAGCAGTCGCTCTTGCATTTCCGGGGTGAGCAGGTAGCGGGCTTCGACCTGGTCACCACCACGGACCACGAAGGCTTGTTCGAAATCGGGGTTTTCGAGTCGGACGAGATCGCCTCCGAGCTGCTGGAGTTTGCGTCCGAGCCAGCCGAAGGAACTTTCGGCGGTGTCCGGGTGAAGAGTGACCCACGAACGGAAGTGTTTATTGAAGTCAACAATGACGGCCAGCCCTTTGAAGATGGTCACCCAGTAGGTCTCGGATTTTCCCTTGGAGTTTCTGCGGGTTCGTTTGTCTTCCGCGTGGACTTCGGAGAACGTGATGGCGGTTTTTCCGATCTTGCCGGTGAAGAGATCCTCACCGTGGAAGCGGTCGATGTCGCCGTTGTAGAGGTTCATGGAGCGGAAGTTCGACTCGGAAAGCCCCCGGCTCGGCATGTAGTCGATATCCGGTTGAATCAGCCTGGTCATGCCCCCGATAATCTGGCTTTTATAATAGGATCGGTAAGATGCGGTGGGGCCCCCGATCGATTGCGAATAGATGACCATCGAGTAAATCAGGGCGATGGCGGCGATGGGGATGATGATGACAAGTGCGTTGCTGCTGTCTGATTGTCCCTGGCTGGTGATGAAGACGATCAGGGCAATACCAAGGGCTAGCGCTGTCGCAATCCCGATTTTTTTCCAGGCTGATCGAATTTTGTTAAGCGTTACCATCCTCCCTTCTTCCAGCGCGTTGATGGTGGGGGCGAGTTCTACGGCCAGGGTTGAGGCGTCGGTGGGTAGGGATGGCATGAGCGTATGATCAGATAGCGACGTTGGGTGTATCTCGTTCGCTGGGCTTAGTGGCAAAGTGATGGCGTCGGGCAAAACCAAACAGGCTGGCGATGATGCTTGAGGGGAACATATCAACCCCATTATTGTAGTCCATGACGGCGGCGTTGTAGGCGCGGCGGGCGGCGGCAATTTGTGCTTCCACCTCGGTCAGGTTGCGTTGCAAGTTGAGAAATTGTTTGTCGGCTTTCAGTTCCGGATAGGATTCTGCAAGGGCGAGGAGTTGGGGCACAGCCTGATTGATCTGGCTTTCACCGGAGAAGCGGTCGTGTGAATCATCGTGCAAGTCCTTGGCCTGTCGGCGTGCCCGGGTAAGGGTTTCGAGCAGCTCTTTTTCGTGCCGTGTGTATCCTTTGACGGTTTCGACCAGGTTGGGGATCAAGTCCCAGCGCTTTTTTAGTTGAACGTCGATGGATGCGTAGGCGTAGTTGACGGCGTTGCGGCGATTGACGTGACCGTTATACATGACGGCGACGAGCATAGGCGGAGTGGCAATCACAGCCAGAATAACGAGGGTGGTAGCGTCCACGGAAGGAGTCATACCAGATGCTTGATGGCGTGGCGATTGTAAGATGGCAGGGATTTAGGAATCACTTTTTTCTCAACCGACGTGGGACCAATGTGCCTTGTCGCTGAAGCATAGGGTGAATGCCAGGATGGGCGGGCTAAAAAAAAAGCCGCAGTGGCGGAACCACTGCGGCTTGAAGAGAGGTAAAGCTCATCCGGGCTTGAGTTTACTTCCGGCGCCGAAGAATCAAGGCGAGGCCGCCAAGCCCGAGGAGGGCGGCGGCGGATGGCTCGGGAACCTGTTCGATGTAGATGGCCCCAATCGATCCACGCCGGGCACTGTCACGTTGCTGCCCCTGGATGGTCAGCGTGCTGGCGGTTTGCCCGGTCACCAGGATGTAGTTGCCACGGACGCTTGGTGTGGCCTCGGTGTAAGAGGTGTTGGCTCCATCGGACCCGAGGTAGTTGTATCCGAGAACATCCGGGCCGAATCCGTTGCCGTTGACGTCGAATCCCATGGAAGTGTATCCTCCGGGCTGGCCTTGGTCGGATGATAGTTGGATGTAGACGTTGTACTGGGTGTAGGGGACATTGGTGAGTTCGATGTTGATTCCGCCGCCGCCATCATCGAGGTAGCCGACATTGAGTCGAGCTTCGTTGGACCCTGTGCCTGCTCCGTTGTAATATGGTCCGCTGGATGACCAGGTCAGTGTGCTGCCTACAACGGCGACGCCATTGCTGTCGACCAGATTTGTCAACGTGCCGGTTCCCAAGTTCCCGGTGTGGGTATTAGCTGGTCCTCCCGTCGGGTTGTTGGTGCTGTTGAAATTATCTGTGAGGATGGAGAGGATGCCGATGTTTTCAGATGAGGTCCAGCTTTGGTTTGAGCTGTTCTCGCTGAAGTTGACGGCAATGGCTGCGGCGGATGCCGTCGCGCAAAGCCCGGCCGCCAGGGTGGCCGTCAGCAGTGAATATTTCGTTTTCATGTATATTTGGGTTTCTACGTTGTTGTATGTTTTTGATGGCTCATGATGTTTATGACAACAAATGCGTCATATTAAAAAAATGAGCTGACTCGCATACTAGAGCAAGCAGGAGTATGATGTCAATGGTGTTTTGCGATACAGAGAGGCTCGGCATGGCATCCCTTACCGTGGCCTTCCAAATCAGGCTTTGATGTCAGTCCATGTTGCTCCAAAGGAGCCGGCACCCGGTTCTTGAGCCTCCGACTCCGTCGTTGTTGTTAAAATTGATACCTAACACGGAGGCCCCTTGAACGAGTAAGAGGGATGATGCTTTTGATAAGAATTACTGTTTTTTGTCAGATGAGCCATTCTCGGGAAATGTCAGGGTGGAGTGTCGCCGAAGCATGACGGAGGTGATGGAACACGAATTGTGAAATGGCAGAATGATGAACAAAGGAATTCAAGGATTGAGGTGGAGTTTGTGCCGTGTGGTCGCTGTCTTGACAGCTGTCTCATCTTGTGCGATGGCCGTGGAATTGAATGTGCGGGATTTTGGCGCGTTAGCGGACTCGGGTGAGGATGCATGCCCGGCATTTCAGCGTGCTTTTGCTGCAGCCAAAAAACAGAACGGTGCCGTGACCTTGCGGGTTCCAGCCGGGGTGTATGATTTTTTCCCGGATAAGGCCCACCGGCGTAAATGTTTCACCAGTAATAGTACGGAGTCGAATAGCGATGGCACCAAGACCGTGGCGCTCGATTTGCAAGGTATCGATCATCTGACGATTGAGGGTGCAGGAGCCAAGCTGATGATGCGGGGCAAGATGACGATGCTGGTGGCGGAGCAATGTGAGAATCTGAAGATCCGGGGGGTGGAGTTCGATTTCAAACGCCCGACGATGTCAGAGATGACGGCGGTCGAAAAAGGCGAGGATTACTGGCTTGCTGAAGTGCACGAGGATTCGTGGTATCGGATTGAAGGCAGGCAGCTGATCTGGGTTGGCGAGGGCTGGGAAACCCGGCACAACATGGTGCAGCACTACGACCACAGCAGCGAAACGACCTGGAGGGCGGGCGATCCGACATCCGGTGCCAGTGCGATTGTGGATCTTGGGGGCAGAAAGCTCCGCTTTGAAATGAAGTCGGAGAAAAATGGACTTAAGCATGTGGTGCTTGGCCGCACGTATCAGCTCCGCAATACCCGCCGTGATGCGGTGGGAATGTGGATTCACCGCTGCAAGGATGTGGCATTCGAGGATGTCACGGTGCGGGCGATGCATGGATTTGGCATTTTGGGGCAGTTCAGTGAGAACATCAGCTTTGGTCGTCTGGTGGTCGCTCCGGACCCGAACCGAGGTCGGACGAATGCGTCGTCGGCGGACATCACCCATTTTTCAGGTTGCAAGGGAACCATTCGGATTTCCGATAGTGTGCTGACCCATGCCCATGACGATGCCTTGAATGTGCATGGAACGTATTTGCGGGTTTTATCCAAAGAAGGGAGTAAACGAGTCAAGGTGCGCTTTATGCATGCCCAGAGTTGGGGGTTTCAGCCGTTCTACCCGGGCGATGAGGTACAATACATCCATCGAGACTCGATGTTACCTATCGGAGCATCGAAGGTGAAAAAGGTTCAGAGGTTGAATGATCGGGAGCTGATTTTAACCATGGATCGTGAAGTGCCCGACGAGGTGCAGCTGGGGAAGGATACGCTTGAGAATCTGACCTGGACGCCGGAGGTGGTGTTAGAAGGTTGCGATATTCGGGGGATACCGACACGGGGAATTCTCTTGAGCACGCCGAAACCGATTCGAATCGAAGGGAATCGATTTTTCCGAACGAAAATGTCGGCTGTGTTGGTCGCCTGTGACGCGGGGTCGTGGTTTGAGTCGGGTGGGGTGAAAGATTTAACCATCAAAGGGAACCTTTTTGATGAATGTGGCGAGCCTGTGATCAGGATACATCCTGAGAACCGAAAACATGCAGGTCCGGTGCATCGGGGCATCAAGGTGTTGGAGAACATGTTTGTGATGCGCGGCAAGCGGGCTTTGCAAGCGAAGTCGACGGAGGGGATTGAGCTTCGTGGAAATCGGTTCTGGATGCGAGGTCCGCTTCCCAAGGAAGTGAAGCAGATGATCTCGCTGCATAACAGTGCCGGACTGAAGCTGGAGCAGAATCGGATCGAAGACGGACGCAAGGAGGTTCCTACATGGATGCCCGAGAGGAAGAGGCACGTGCCGTCCAGATCAATTGAATTGAAATAATGACGGGTGCTCGTAGTTTGACTGCGTATGGCTGAGCAGGATGTTGATGACGCTGACATGTCCCGTGATGGGAGGGAGTTGCC
This sequence comes from Oceaniferula marina, assembly GCF_013391475.1. Taxonomy (NCBI): domain Bacteria; kingdom Pseudomonadati; phylum Verrucomicrobiota; class Verrucomicrobiia; order Verrucomicrobiales; family Verrucomicrobiaceae; genus Oceaniferula; species Oceaniferula marina. Next base: position 167,830 of record NZ_JACBAZ010000002.1, read on the forward strand.
TCTGCATGCCCCGGAGTCTGGCTTGCTTCAGCACGCCGTGGAGGACGACGCGCTATCATTTACCAAGCATTATCTTGCGACGATGACATCTCTACGAGCATACCTTGGTTCTTTTTTGCGTGATCATGCTGCGGTTGAGGATTGTTTGCAGGAAACATGTCTGGTGCTATGGAACAAACGGCAGCCGCACTGGAGCGAGGAAGATTTTCGGAAGGTGGCCTTTACCAGTGCTCGCTTCAAGGCATTGAGTTGGCTGAAAAAAAACAAGCCTGCCAAGCATTTGAGTTTATCCCCGGAGTTGTCCGAGCGCCTTGCGGTGCTGGCGGCTCAGGCTGATGATTCTGGAGATGATCATCGAAGCGACCGCACGGAAGCCCTGAGAGTCTGCATGGACGGTCTGCCCGAGCGACAACGCGCACTGATTGAAGCTCGCTACGACGCGAATCAAGAGAATGCTTTGCAGAAACTGTCAAAGCAGCAGAACAGGACGATGGCTGCTATCTACAAGCAGCTTGAACGTATCAGAACGGCCTTGCGGCAGTGTGTGGAACGGCGAGCGGAGAAAGATCGTGTATGAAGGATGAAATCACAGTGGTGTCTGCATTTGAACCGAGTGACGCTCTGATCACTCTGGTGGATGGCATGTTGGACGGTCAGCTTTCCGAGGCTGAAACCGCCCAACTTGAACAATGGCTGCTAGCTGATGTGCAAGCCCAGAGGTATTGCGCAGATCGCTTGCGCTTCCATGCAGAAATCCAAGAGGTGGTGACACCGGTGCGGGTGGAGGTGCTTGAGAAACGTCATATGGTGTTTCAGCGGGTGAGGGGCTTGCCTCGCTTTGTTTCACGTGTTGGTCGAGTCGTGCGGATTGGCAACGCGGCCACAGGAAAGATGTTGGAGATTCCGCCGGACTTATTGGAGGCTTCGATCTTGCGCAAGCGTTTGTTGTGGGCCGCGGGTATCATTGTGTTGTTGCTGGCACTCTTGCTCTATGGCTTGCTGCGCGAGATGAACGCAGGGTCAGATTTGCATGTCATGGATGCCCCGGTTCTCCTAGTGAAAAATCAGGATTTTGAGCAGACCAGTTTGGCTGATGACGACGATGCCTTGAGTTACACCTTGCTAGGTTGGCAGGATCACTTTTTATCGAGGGATACGAAACTTTGTGATTTAGAGCGGTTTTCCGATGGACGGTACCAGGCAAAGTCCGGTGACCATGTGGCTCTGATTCAACCCAAGGGCTATCTGACCCAACTACTGATGATGAGTGATGGCAAGGCGCTTACCGCAGAAAAGGGAATGCGGATGCGTTTGGAAGGCTGGGCGCTTGTGGATGGCGAGCGTCCGGTTCCGTTGCGTGCCGCCTTACGTTTTGTTAAAAATATCAAACCGGAGATGAAGCAGTATGAATTATGGCATCAGAATATAATGATCCAAACGGGTGGCTGGCAACGGCTCACCGTGGAGCTTCAGTTGCCGGAGGATTCTCTGGAGTTTTTTCCGAGTGATGTGGACCCCGGACAGACCCGAGGAGCTAAGCTGGATGTCACGGGAAAGGCAGTGACCTTCACTCTTGAAAACCGGAAAGGGAGTTCGGAGGTGTTTGTGGATGATTTGAGCATCCACTTGGTGAAATAGCCCCTCCGCAATCGATGTTCATTTTTTTCAAAAAGAATGTCAGATTGGGTAGGCGAGAGAAATGTGAGAATAATGGCTTGTTGTGCTGAACGGTAACGAGCCCTTTGAATCACTATACAACTCACTATACAACTCAATATCCAATGATGAAAATGAACAAACAATGGACGGTTCTTGCCACCATGGCCGGAAGCCTGGCCGTTTCACAAGCGGCGATCTCACTAACAAATGGAGGGTTCGGCTCATCCAATCGCAATGGTGGTGTCGTCGATGGCGGTGGCTGGTTTGAAAGCGGGACGGCGAATTGGGTCGAAGGAAGCTGGAGCAGCGCCTCCACATCGAATCCTGATGATGGAGGAGATGCGATTTTGTTGTTGATGGATGGAGGCTCCACGACCATGGGTTATATCTATCAAAGTCTTGGAACGGTGAGTGCTGCCGATATCGCTTTGGGTCAACTTCAGCTTACCGCAGACTTTGCTGAAAAAAGTGATGGTGAGAGCAATAGCTCGCAGTGGGACTTTTACGTTGGTTCCTTTGGCTCGGCAGCCAATGGGTCCGACATTGATGCAAGCCTTCCCAGCCAGCATACGATCGTGCTTGATGCCGTGGCGATGGGTCTCACCTATGAGAGGGGGAATACTTCACGGCAGAATGGTGTGAGCGTAGGAAGTTTTGATATCAGTGGCCTGTCAGAAGGTGATGAAGTTTGGTTGCGAATTGGCGAAACCCGTGACGCCGCATTTCAATCCGGCGATTTGATGATTGATAATGTGTCCATCGAAGTTGTTCCTGAGCCATCGTCCTTTGCCTTGATCGGTCTCGGAGCGATCTCGCTTGTGTTACGCCGTAGACGTTAAGGCGGATACGGGATATGTTGTTTGTAGCGATCTTTTGAATTGTTTACTCAGACGCAATGAGCCCTTGGCAGGAGATCTGGTCAAGGGCTCATGAAGTGATAGGATGGCAATTGATTGAATTTATCTATTCTAACACGATGCAATCCATGCCAAGGAAGGTGTTGCTCGACTTCTTATTTTTACCGGTGACGACAAACTGGATTTTGATTAGGTTGCCGTCGGGCTGGTGTTTACCGAGTTTGAGGGGGGCGGATTTGGGTGCTTGTGCATAGCCGTCCCAGTCCTGCACGACGCGCTTACCGTTGACCTGGATATCGACCGTTCCGCAGTCGTGGGACTTTACCGGGTAGAGGCTGATTAGTTTTGTCCACTATTGAAGAACTGGGAATGCTTGTTTCTGATTTGATAAAGCCGGAGCCTTGTGGGCGTAGGTCTGATATGCAATGGGTATCATTTGACCGGAGGTCCGAGCAGAGGTGTGGCAAGCGCTTGTCTTGGGTGTTGATAGCTGCGGTTTTGACGGGTGTGTGTCCGGCGGAGCAGGCTGCCGTAAAAAACGGGTCGGAAGCGATGGATCAATGGCTGCAACAGGCGCGTGCTCTGAAGGCAAAAGAAGGATCCGGACCGGTGGTCGTGAGCATCCCTCCCGGGCGCTGGGTGCTGGATCGTCCGGTGCTGATCACCCCCGCAGATAGTGGGACGGAGAAGCGCCCCGTCATTTTCAAGGTCGAAGACCCGGAACGGACGTCCTTTAGCTCAGCCAAGTTCCTGCCGGAAATGAAGCCGGACGCTTCGGGGAAGTGGGTGTGTGAATTGCCGAAGGGTTTTCATGTCGATCAGTTGTTTGTCGATGGCAAACGGGCGGAGCCTGCACGGTTTCCGCGCAATGGTTTTTTTGTCATGCAGGGGGTGCAGCAGAAAGTGGACAAGGTGGGGACTAATAAGCGGTATCCGGAGAAGGCGACCCAGACGGTCGCGTTGGATCCTCAGACGTTGAAGCAACTGGCCGGAGTGAATTTGGATCAGGCGCGGATGGTGGTTTTGCACAAGTGGGATTGCACGCTGCGTTCGAAGTTGCATTTTGATCGGGGCCAAAGCTCGATCACTACCAGTGGCGAAGGGATGAAATCCTGGAATCCGTGGAAAAAGGGGACACGCTTCTTTTTTCAGAATGTTGAGGGAGAGCGTTTACAAGCAGGGCAGTGGATGCTGCAGGGAAGAACCTTGAGTTATGCTCCCCGGGAGGGTGAGATGCCGGGAAAGACGGAGGTGGTGGCTCCTCAGTTGGAAAAGTTGCTCGTCATTCAGGGGGAAAAAGATAATCCGGTTAGCCATGTGCAATTTGACGGCTTCCGCTGGATGCACTCCCGCTTGAATTTGCCGAATGGCATGCCGCCGAACCAGGCTGCAGCCAAAGTGGACGCTGCGATTATGGTGGATCATGCGAAACAGCTTGTGTTTAGGAATGGTGGCATTTCCCAGATGGGTAGGCATGCGATTTGGTTTCGTGAAAATTGTCAGTCGTGTCGTATCGAGCATTGTTTGATTGAGGATCTCGGTGGTGGGGGCGTGCGGATTGGGGAAATGCATACCCGCAGTCAGTCGCCAACATCCGAGGTGGTGGTGGATAACTGCATTATTCGCCGGGGTGGGCGTCTGCTGCCCTGTGCCGTGGGGGTGTGGATTGGGCAGAGTTCGCACAATCGGGTCACCCACAATGAGATCAATGACTTTTATTATACCGGAGTATCTGTTGGCTGGACTTGGGGATATGGGAAAAGCCATACCCATCATAACAAGATTCTAAACAATCACATCCATCATCTGGGGCATGGCTTGCTCAGTGACATGGGGGCGGTGTACACGCTGGGTGTTAGCCCTGGCACCGAAGTGTCGGGTAATGTGGTGCATGATATCGAAAGCTACAGTTACGGTGGCTGGGGATTGTATACCGACGAAGGAAGCACCGGCATCCGGATGGAAAACAATCTGGTTTACCGGACCAAGTGTGGTGGCTTTCACCAGCATTATGGAAAGAAGAATGTGATACGAAACAATATCTTTGCCGATGCGAAACTCTATCAGGTGCAGGCGACACGGCCTGAGAAACACCTTTCGTTTGAGTTCAGCCGTAACATCATTGCCTTTGACCGCGGCACGCTTTATCGCGGACCGTTTCTCAAGATACAGAACAAGATGAACCACAATCTGATTTGGTTCCCGAGAAAGGCTACTCTGCTGGCTAAAGCATCCAAGATGTTTGGTGGCACCTCCCTTGAGGCGTGGCGCAAGAGTGGCCGGGGAACAAAAAGTGTGATTGGAGATCCACAATTCAGAAATGCGGAGGAGGGTGATTATTTTCCACAGAATGAAGAGCTGTTAAAGCAAATCGGATTTGTGCGATTTGATTTTACAAAAGCGGGTGTTTACGGTGACCCCTCTTGGATCGCCAAAGCCGCGGAGGGCCTTGCCCGGTGATGCCTTTTATCCCTTCATGTTTTAGTGACTCGTGCACGGTATTCGGTAGGGCGGATTGGCCTCAATCCGCCGTCGATGAACTCGCTTTAACGGGTGCAATCGGGGCTGGAGGTGGGATTGCTTTGGTAACGACGGAGGATTGAGGCCAATCCGCCCTACCCTTGTGATGTTGGAGGGTAGGTCGTTTGAGTCTTCCGCGGTCTGGATACCGACGAACGAAATCAGCCATGTTTCATGAGCAAAAAAATCCCCCGCCATTTGGCAGGGGATTGTCATACCAACTCAACATTGGTATAAGTGAGTGATCGAATAAAGTCGCTTCGGATTAAACCTACTCAATAATGGTGAACTCGGCGAGTGAAGCGAACTCCTTCTGAGGACCGTAGCTGGAACGGGAAATGATCCGAATGTGGGATGCTTTGACGGTTTTGCCAAAGGTCACATTCTGTGGTTTACTGGTGTTCGGCAGACTGGCGGATTTCACCTTTTTCCAGTTTTTTCCATCGCTGCTGGTTTCGATATCAATTTGTTTGAATCGTCCGTTCGGTTCGTCGCTGCGGCCAGTGAGTTTGACTCCTTTGAATGTCAGGGCTTCCCCGAAGTTGATACTCAGTGTGTGCGGATGGTTTGGCACGTTGTTGCGCCACTGGGTGTGCCAGTGGGTGTTGAGTTTGCCGTCGAGCACCTTGCTGGCATCTTCACCACCGGCTTCTTCGCTGGAGGCTTTGGCAGTCCATCCTTCGCGACCGACGAGTTTTTCAAACTCACGCTGGGTGCGCACGCCGGGGATGGCGCGGGTGGTCTCCGCCTTAACGATGAAAGTGCCGCCTTTGCCGAGTTTGATTGGCTGGCCGTGAGTGACCTTACCCATGTTTTTGCCGTTTTGGGCGTAGTTGATCGCCGCCTCCGAGCCATCGGAGATGCTGAAGTTTGCCTCGGATCCTCCGGCGCGTTTCAGGATGACGGACGGTCCGACCGGAAGGCTGCGCAGAGCTTTGTCGGCAGCCTCTTTGGTGCTGCTGACCGGGGTCAGGCTGAAGCGCAAGGTGGCGCTACCCTTGAGCTGGTACTGGCCCATGGTGCCGGGCCCGCAGGAGTTTCCGCCGAGGCCGAAGCTCTTATCGCTCAGGGTGAGCACGACGTCGTCGAGCACCTTGATGTCCTCCGGGTGACGGATGTCGACCATTCCGTTGTCGTCCATGTGCAGGGCGGTGAAGCTCATTTCGGTGGCGGCATTGACGAGCAGGCCTTTGCCGGAGTCATCAGTCAGGCTGAGCCAGCGTGTCTGGTCGCGGTTGCCGTTGAACTGAGGTTTGGCGTAGGACTCGTAGAGGTCCGTGACTGTGGTTTCGTAGCGGCCGATTTTCTGGCTGTTGCGGCGGTCGTAGTAGTTTTCTTCCGGTCCGCGTCCGAAGTACTGCACGTTTTCAAGCTCCTTGCTCAGGTAGAAACGATGACCTCGGTAAGGGAGTTCGGCATTTTCATCCGATGGCGAGAACACACTGTCGACGATCAGGGTGCCGTCACCGAGTAGGGTGTAAGCGGTGGAGGTTTCGATATAAAAACCACCATTACCTGTGGATTTGACATTCACGATCAGCTGCTTGGCTCCGTCGACTTTCACTTCCTGCAGGTTGACGAGTTCGTGCTCGAGTTGGTTTAGGCCGTTGCCATACCAGCGGTTTTTGAAGCCTTTGTCGTTGCTGCCCGGAGCGCGGAAGAACCATGGCTGGACGGAGGTGCCGGAGCTGAGGTATTCTTTGCCGTTGGCGAAATACGAGACCGGTAGGCCGGACTGATTGTCGATGCTGAAGGCGACTTTGGCGCCGGGTGCTTTAAGCACGGTTTTATCGCTGGTCTTGTCCAGAGTGACATTACCCAGCGAGGCAAGATTGCTGACCGGTTTGGCCGCGGGGGATGTCAGTTCGAATTGCTCGTAGGCAACGACGTGCCCTTTTTCCAGGTAGGGAGCATCCTCTTTACGCACGAGGGCCACGTTGAGGAAGACCTCGGCGCCGGCCGGAGCATTGATCTTCGGCAGCTTCAGGTTGAGATCACTCCACTGCCATGGCTGGGTGGATGGCACTTCGATGCTTCCTTTGGCTTGTTCGCTTCCATTGGCTTCAACCCGCCAGAGGATTTCATGACCCTCGGCGATATCGATGTGGAAGAACTCGTTGCGGAGTTTGAGTGTGCCATTTTCGAAGCTGAAGTCGGCAGGCTGGTAGCAGTACTTGACCTGATAGGACTTGGCGACCGGGTTGTGGTCGGAGTCGATCACGCCATTAAGGCAGAAGTCCCCGAAATTCGGGGTGTCACCGAAGTCTCCGCCGTAGGCGTAGAAAAACTCCTTGCCGTCGGGGGCCGGTTTGCCACTGCGGTTTTTGACCCGCAGGCCTTGGTCAACCCAGTCCCAGATGCAGCCACCGATCAGGCGTGGATGCTTTTCAAAGGCTTCGACATATTCATCGAGGTGGCCGATGGCATTGCCCATGGCGTGGGCATACTCACAGACAAAGAACGGGCGGGATGTCTTTTTAGCCCCTTCGTGGTTGAGGTTTCCGACTCCCGGATACATCACGGAGTCGACGTCGTCGTGTTTGGATCCGTGGCCGAAGCGTTCGTAGTGGATCGGGATGCCGGTATTGAGCTCGCGGATCGCTGCACCGGTGACGGCGTAGTTGTCGCCGGCGCCCCCTTCGTTACCGAGTGACCAGAAAACCACGGACGGGTGATTGCGGTCGCGCAGTGCCATACGCTTGCCGCGCTCGATGTGGGCGGCCCGGAAGTTGGGTTTGTGAGAGACGGAATCGGCACCGTAGCCGTAGCCGTGGGATTCGATGTTGGCTTCGTCCATCACGTAAATACCATACTTGTTGCAAAGCTCGTAAAAATACGGGTGGTTCGGGTAATGGGACATGCGGACGAAGTTGACGTTGAACTGCTTGAAGAGTTCGATGTCGCGCTCCATGGATTTGCGGCTGACGGCCCGACCGTCGTCGGGGTCGGTTTCGTGGCGGTTCACCCCACGGGCGATGACCATCTTGCCATTGATCAGGAATTCACCTTTGTCGCTGAAGCTGATATTGCGGAAGCCGACCTGGTGGCGGTGCACGGAGGTGGTTTTTCCAGCAGTATCCATGGTGCTGAGCACCAGGGTGTAGAGGTTGGGAGTCTCTGCTGTCCACTTGGCAGGTTGGTCGAGCTTGGCATGGAAGGTCACTTTGCTGTCTTTGCCGGGGGTGGTGTGGATATTGGCTTCTTTGTCCGACCAGACGGTTTGACCGGCGGGGTCGAGCAGTTCGGCGGTCAGCCCTCCTGTTGTGGAGGTCTTGCCGTAGTTGTGAACATAGCCGGTCAGTGAGATCGTGGCATTTTCATACTGATCATCGAGCTCGGTTTTGAAGGAAAAATCGCGCAGTTCGACGGATGGGGTGGAATAGAGCAAGACATCGCGGAACATGCCGGAGAGTCTCCAGAAGTCCTGACATTCGAGGTAGGAACCGTCCGACCAGCGGTAAACCTCAGTGGAGATGGTGTTTTTGCCGGGTTTGAGGAACTTGGTGATGTTGAACTCAGCCGGCAGGTAACTGCCCTGGCTGTAGCCGACTTTCTGGCCGTTGATCCAGAGGTAAAAGGCGGATTCCACGCCGCCAAAATGGGCGAAGATCTCACGATCTTTAAAGTTTTCCGGTAGAGTGAAGCTGCGTTTGTAAGAGCCGACCGGGTTCCGGTATTCGTAGGCCGTCCAGTTCTTCGGAGGCTCGGTGGTGACGCGTGGTTGGTCCTTGATGAAGGGGTAGCGCACGTTTTCGTAGATCGGTATACCGAAGCCCTGAAGTTGCCAGTTGCTGGGCACCTTGATATCGGCCCACTTGGAAACGTCGAAACTCTCTTTGTAAAAGTCGACCGGCCGGTCTTCTGGTTTTTTGACGTAGTTGAATTTCCAGGTGCCATTGAGGGAAAGTACGTAGTCGGATTTCAGCCAGTCTTTCTTGAGAGCTCCTTCTTTCGAGGCGAAAGGGAGGGAGAAGACCCGCCCGGGTTCTTTGTTGATTTGGAAAATTTCTGCATTTTCCCAGTCCGGGGCATCCGGGGCGGCTGCAAAAGCGAAGGGGCTACTCATGCTCAAGGTGGCCAGGCCCAGAAGGTTTGCCAGTTTATGTCGATTGTTGAAGATCATGGGTTCTGTGTGTGAAAGTGTCGTGAAACGGTGCTGTAAAAATTAGCGTTGGCAAGGGGGGGTGCCAATCTGTGCTCATAGACAGCCATTAAACTGTCCTTGGTCACGGTTTTTTTCAAGTATCCTCGCGAGACAAGCTGATAGATTGTCGAGATTCAGCGACCTTGCGCTGTATCAATTTCTTCAGAATGCCTGAGAATTCAAGGCGGGCAGACGATAGACGCCCGCGGGAAGTACTTCCAGCGGGCGAATGAAAAAAGTGTGGCATTGGAGTTATCGACGGCGACACAAACTCAGCCCCAGGGCTCCGAGCCCCAGAAGAGCTGCCGACGATGGTTCGGGAACCGGGGAGTGGCCGATGCTATCGATAGAACCGTCTCATGGTGATGGTTTGACCTTGAGCACATATGAGCAGGTTCCATCGCTTCCGATAAAGCTGGAGCCGGATGGTAGATAAACGTAGGCGGGTTTTCCGTCGATCACCAGCACTTGTGGGCGTTCGAATTTGGGCTCGGCCGGTCCATAGTATCGTTTCGGGGAATATTGGAAGTCTGCGGGCCAGTAGTGGCGGGGCAGGTGAAAGCCTTTTTCTTTTTGGTTGAATGTTTGGCCGTCATCGGATGTCCAGAGGATACCACCACCTTTGCGTAGGATTCCGTGGTTGTCGGTGGTGAGCAGACGGACTTTGCCGTCCATGAGGAAGGCGTAACCATCTTCGATACCTACCTTGTTATCAGTGACAGGTTTTGGGTTGTGGAGATAGGGGCCTTCCAGTTTGTCGGCGATGGCAAGCCCCATCTTTGATTTGTTCGATTTGTAAAAGAGATAAAATTTGCCATCCGGGTGGGCAATGAAGGCGGGGTTGTTGACGCCGTTGCGCGCTTTGTGGGTCCAGTGGTTCGGATCGGTGGACGGGGCGAGGATCATGCCATCTTTGCCAACTTTTTTCCATGGGCCGTTGAGGGATTTGGAGGTGGCCATACCGATGCGTTGGCTGGCGGGGTGGGGGTTGGATCCGTCGTTGGCGATGAAAAGCAGAACATAGCGCTCGCCAACCTTTTTGATCACCGGGTTGTGGTAGCCGCGTTTATCCCAAGTGGCTTTGCCGGTGCCTTTGATCGCGAGGTCCGAGAAGGTGAAAGGTCCTTCGGGACTGTCTGCGGTGTAGTGGGCAATTTCCGAGGTGTCTCGCCAGCCGGGATCAAACTTTGAGCTGATGGGCCAACGGGCGCAGAAGAGGTGGGTTTTGCCGTCTTCCCCGATGATGGGAGAAGACCCCCAGACGTGGTAGCCGTTTTGCTGCACGGCGACACCTACCCATTCCAAGTGATCGGCAAAGGATGAGTCATCGGCGTGCGCAGTGCCGAGCGTGAGAGTGAGAGCGAGAGTGAGGAGTTTGATGGGTTTCATTCGATTTGGGTGAATCTAGATTGAAAAAGTTGGTGGTGCGTCGGCAAGCCGATCGCAAGACGAGACCTTGGCAAATACGTTGTTGGCGTGGAGCTTGTTACTGATTTTTATTGATTATTTGAGTTGCACAAAAGGAATGCCGGATGAACGGTCTTGGGTATGAAGGTTCAATACGGTATGGCTTGTTTATTGTCCCTGATCTTGTTGTCCGCCTGTGGTGTGAAGCGTGATCTCAAGGGCGCTGGTAGGGGGGCTGAAGTGCAACATGTGGATGTGTTGGAAGCAGCGAAGTTAATCGATCCATCGAAGGAGATTACCGTGATTGATGTGCGTACTCCTGATGAGTTTGTTTCGGGTGCCATTGAGGGCGCACGTAATCTAGATGTGCAATCGGCTTCGTTTAAACAGCAAGTAGAGGCATTGGATCGGGAGAAACCGTATTTAATCTATTGTCGCAGTGGTAACCGCAGCTCCCGGGCCCTGACTGTCTTTCAAGAGGCGGGTTTCACTCATCTCTATCATCTTGAAGGTGGTATCAAAGCGTGGAACAAAGCAGGCTTGCCGTTGAAACCTTGAATACATCATCGGCGTCTCTATTGGTGAGGGCGATGTGCTACGGGATGTCGGTGGATAAAGCGATTTCTCCAGACTGGCATTCGTTCTTCTCGTTCTTCTACCTCGACATCATCTCCAATCTCTTAAAAATTCACTTTGATTTCACTTGTTGTCTTGGATGGGACAATTCCCTGCAGTTTCTTTTCGTTTTTACCTTGGTCTCCGACGATCAGGGTATACTTGCCATCGGCAAAAACTTTCGGGCGGAAGGTGTCGCCTTTGATGCGTAGGGTATAGACTGTTTCACCACTAGCCTCTGCGATCAACTGGACAATTGGATTTTCCATTCCGGTAACTTTGATGGTCGGCAGGTATGCCTTTGCTTTGCGGCCGTAGTTGTCCATTTGGCTGACGGTCATGGGCCACCCGGGATACTGTTCCGAGTCGCCTCGCTTGAAGTCGGCGCCGCGCGGCCAGCACTCCATGGTGATCTTGCGTGTCTTTTTGTTGAAGCGGACGATGCCGTGTCCTGTGGCCTGTTTGGTCTGTTTCTTACGGGTGACAATCGGCGGGACATTTTCGTCGGGGTTGGCGTAACGGTGCATGGTGATCTTGTTATGGAAACCGTCTAGGAAGTCTCCTCCACGGGGCAGGGGGCCGACCTTGCGCAGGGCCTTTTTTTTCGGTTTCCAGACACGTGGATAGTGATTGACGATTGAGGGGACCGAGAAAGAGTACCCTGCGTCACCGAACTCATCGACCCCGTGCTGGATGACGGTGGCCAGATGCTGGTCACCGGCTAGCATGAAAGAAAAACTCTTGCGAATGGCTTTGATGGCCTTGTTACGACCATGTTGCGGCCAGCCGTTTGTATCGAGATCCATTTTTTGTGAAGTGTGCCCGTGACAGAAGATGCTTTGTGAAAGCACGCATTTCATATCGACTCCGCGCCAGTCATTGCCCCAGACTTCAAGGAATTTCAGCTGGCGTTTGCCTAGCATTGCCGCTTTGGAAGAATTGAGTTTTTCCGGTTTAACTCCCTGCGGGTGGTCAGGACGTCTACCCTTGCTGTCCGGGAAAATCTGCAGCGGAGCACTTTTAAACTTCCGGTCTTCTATGATGGCGAAGTCCACTCCACCGATGTTCAGGGAGGTGTAGTAGACGCCGATGCCTTGTTCTATAGGAGTTGGGTCGAAGGGGTCTGGCAGGTTGGCAGTCTGGGCGAATTGAACTTCGTTCACATACTGAGCCGTCTGCAGGTAGCCACCGTCGGCACCTCCATGTCTGCTAGACTTTTTGCCATTAGCTCCCCAGAGGTTACCCTGGCCGACGTCGTGGTCATCGGTGATCGAAACGGCTGGGGTGTTGCGTGTCAGTTCACCGAATTCGGAGCCGAAGATAAGCCATTCGTGGAGGTGATGCTGGTGGTGGTAGACTTGGTCTCCGGAAAAGAAGAGTAGGTCCGGGTTCTGCTTTTTCACCAGATCCACCATCTCCATCCTGGTGGCTTTGTCGTGGCGCGAGTTGCCGGTGAAAGCGGCAACTACAATCTCTTCTTTGTCGACCGGGTCCTTGCGGATAATGCCGTTGTATTTGGCCACTCCGTCAAGAGCCATGACGCGGTAATTGAAGTCCTTGCTGTGATCCCAGTGATCAATACGGAAGAGCAGGTTCCATGCCTGTGCTTCAAACTCACTGCCTTTGGTGTAGTAATTCTCGCGGATTTCACCTGTCGCAATAGGCTGCCATTTACCGTTTTTTTCCACTTCGAGATAGACCTGGCGGCTCTCATTCTTTTTAAGCGGATAGAACTGAACCATCATCTTCATGGTCCGGCCCTGAACCGTATACATCGCAAAGCAGATACGGTCCTTCGGCTCAACCTCGTTAATCTGCACCGGACTGTCCCAGTAACCTTTGGCCATGCCTGTGGCTGGCATGAGCAGTATAGCTAGCAAGACCGGTAATTTGATCATTTTTTTGATGGGATGGTGTTGCATGGGATGGTCTCTTATTTTCGGAGGATTATGCTCAGCTTGGAGCGCAGTACGTTCACTTATGTCAAACAAAGGAATACGTCCAGAGTTGATGAAAAATGATCGTTTTAGCGGGATTTGGTAATCACCACAGTTTGCTTTTCAGCTTTGACCGGGAGGTCTGCCAGGAAAAGGCCATTACCTTTGTTTTTGAACTCGATTCCCTTGGCCGAGGGTTGGCCGGATGCAAGCCAGATGGCAAAGGGGCCGGACTCATGCAGAGTCAGGCTGAGTTGATTTTGACTGATCGTGTTAATGTTCACCGTGGCGGCGGAGAGGTGTTTGTCGGTGCGCCCGATGACGGACCAGCCTTTCTGAATCGGGCTGAGCTGTACCAGATGCTCGCCGAAGCCGGCAATGCGGATATTGGTTCCTGATTCGGGAAGCTTTGTGGCTTGCTTGGACTGATGGTCGTAATAAAGCAGGCCGCCAACAGGCTCTGCCCATGGTCCGGGATAGGGCTGGATCATGGCTGATGCCGCTGCATACAGATCTTTGCTGAGAACACTTTCAAGCACAACTTGCTTGGAGCTTTTGTCATAGCTATGCAGGTTGTAAAAAGCGATCGCGACGGAGCGGTTTGCAAGCGGTGCCATCGTTCGATACATCCTCTGGTCCTGGCTATTCATGAAGAGATCCTCAGGCACGGGCGCTCCCGGTGCGATTGGGCGGATCAGTTGACCGTCTTGGTAGCAAAGCGGCCAGACTTTATTAGGAATCAAGTGTTTGGGGTGATCGGAGAGGTAGATCGGCCCGCCGGAAAGAGCCTTTGAAATGGCCATCATCCGCCCGGCTTTCTTGTCGGAGGAGTGAAACATATCGTGATCTCCCCATGCCGTATGCCCCAGCCAAGCAATTGAACTGAAGCTGGTGAATATGACATCACGGGCACGTGGACTGTTGACTTTGTAATCCGGACCACAGCGGCCGACATTGCTTTCTCCCGAGTTAAAAATAAAGTGAGGAATGTGCCAGTTGCAGTTGAGTAAGCCGTCAAACTGTTTGTCGATTTCCTTTTGAAAGACCCTGGCGTAGAGTGCGGTTCCTGCGGACGGGTTGTCCAGCGCGTGGTGGTTGTCGGCAGGGAAGCTGGCTGGCACGCCGCCTTTGGATCCAGCATAAAGAGGCAGCAGACTGCCGTAGAAATCAACTTTTATAAAGTCGATGTCATCGCGTTTGGAAATAGAAGTCAGGTGCGTTATGAACTTGCTGATGGATGCGGCATTGGGCTTGGGAACGGCTATTTTTGTCGCTGGGGTTGAGACCAGATGATCCACCGGAACGGGCGCTTTGGCCTTTTGCATGCCTCCGGCATTGCCCAATAGCGCATGCCACATACCTACCCACTTGATGCCCTCATCATTGCGCAAGTCGGTGAGGGGTTTGTAGCCATTGGGAAAAGCGGTATTCGGCAGCAAGGTGTCTCTGGCAAAATGTCCGTCGTCAACCAGCATGTAACGTATAGGCAAGGCATTGGCTTCCAGTGTATGGAATGCCTCGACAAGTTTTTTCTCGTTGATGTTTTTTCGAAAATGTTCCCATGAGCACCAGCCGAGATACTGGAACATTTCAGGATAGGTTTTGTTTTCGCGCAATTTCATGTTGCCACGAATTTGAATGGTCTCGGAGGCCTGTTTCCAAGCGCGTTGGGCGGCATCATAAGGTGATGCGGCGCGGGCCCAAGTGACAACCGGGATGTTGCCGGTCACGCTGGCCTGGCCTTTGGTGCCGAGCTTGAGGTATAGTTCGTCCTGTTGAGGAGCCAGCCATGCCCATGCGTGATCTCCACACAAGGGGAGAACTGCGAGGTAATCCTGCTTGTTGAGCTGGATAATGGCGAAGAGTCCTCCTTCCTTGGACTTTTCGGAAAGCAGCTCGCCGTAGACGCGGTTGCCTCCATACGGCCACCATTGCCCACGGTAGTAGACCGCTTGTTTGAAAGCAGGCAGTTTGAGGTGGATCTGTTCCAAGACCCCATGTTCGTCTGGAGTACCGGTATAAGATTGATAAATGCTTACGCCTTCTTGTTTGGTGGTGAGGTCTAGTGTGGTTGCCGCACCTGCGGTGAGGCTCAGGCCAAGGAGGAACAGGGAAACGAGGGCCGAGTTGATGATGGTGAAAGTGCCGTGCATTTGATGGGGTGGTGGTCTCTCGTGTTGGAAAAAAACGGGCAGTGAAGAGTGACCTCGCTGCCCTTGTTGTTTAGAAAAACAGAACGGAAAGTGGTTCTTTATTTGCGACGGCGCAGAATGAGGGACAGTCCGCCGAGGCTGAGTAACGTAGTGGAACTGGGCTCAGGAACAGCCGTGATGCTTACATCATCGAGGTGCATATCGTTGCTGGCCAGGTTGGCGGTCAGAGTCGACATGTCCTGGATCCAAATCGTTGTCTTTGTAGAGGCTGCGGAGAATTTGAGTGAGTACTCTTGGTAAGTGGTGTTCATATCCGCAGTGCTTGTCAAACTGCCTAATGTTGATCCTCCTAATCCCTCGCCGTCTAGTAGGCTGAGCTGGAAGTTTATATTGCCCGGTGCGTAAGCATTTGATGCCGTTCTCCCCCAGATGCTGAGCCTGTAGATTTGGCCGATTTCAGTGTTCACCGTTTGATAAAGCTCGCCATCGGGTCTGGAGCCTCCACCGTTCATGTTCAATGCCATTGAGCCAGAATGAACGTTTTCGTTTTTTGTTCTTACCTGACGATCTGTGTTGGATCCGATCGTTGTTTCAACCACGGTCCAGCCTTCGGGATTGGTTCCGTCATTTCGAGTATGTGCCGGAGATTCGAATCCGCCATTGAATACTAGGTTTGTTAGTGCAGCGTTCGCCAAGCCGGAGCTTACAAGCAGACTGCCAAGGATGATGGTTGTTTTCATATTGCTTTTGATGGTTGATTTTGTCTTGTGATCTTGCAGCTTACATAGCGAGCGATTATGTATGAGTTATATTCGGATGTGGGATCGATTGGCCAGATGCTGCGTTTGCGAAAACGCGTCTAATCATTGTGATAGAACGACAGACGATCTAACTTCTATTGCGGTGTTGTTAGCGGAGAGCTTGCCCGTATCGGATTCAAGGTGGTCTGTGTGAATGAACAGGTATTTCATTTTTTTGTTCGCCAGACTTTTCCGTAATTGGGGATGTCGACAGGGGAATCCAGATTCTGTTGATCGTTGAGTTTTTTCATTCCCGATTTTAGCTGGGACAAGAGTGTGTCTTTGATGGATGTCCATTCAGGATTGTCAGCGAGGTTGTTCATTTCCAGAGGGTCCTTTTGCAGATCAAACAACTGGATGCGTGCTTGATAGGGTTTCTGAACTTTGAATTCCTTTCCTTTCAGGGTGATTTTATTTCCGGCATAAGGGTAATAGATGAGTTTGTAGCGCTCCGTGCGGATGGCTCGTTGATAGTCGCGGTACATCCCGATGATACGATCTTCTCCCTGGTATCCTTCTGTACCTTGGATCATGGGATGTAATGATTTGAATTCAAAGGTTTGCGGGATGGGGATGCCACTCATTTCCAGTGTGGTCGGAGCCAGTGACTGGTAATAGACTTGCTTAGGTATGATTTTTCCTTTGGGGATACCGGGCCCGGAAAAAATCAAGGGGACGCGCATCGAGTGATCGTAGAGGTTTTGCTTTCCGATCAGGCCGTGCTGGCCAACGGCGAGTCCGTGATCGCCGGTGAAAACGATGATGGTGTTGTCTGCTTTGCCGCTTTTCTCCAGTTGCTCAAGAATGCGGCCGATAGCGGCATCGCAGTGAGAAATGATGGCATAGTATTCCTGGAGGTGAAGTTTGACGGCTTGTTCGGTTCTTGGGAATGGGGCGAGCACTTCGTCGCGAATCCGGTGGTCGCCGATGCAAAACGGATGCTCCGGCAGGTGGTTTGCCGGCACCTTGATTTTATCGAGTGGATACATATCGACATATTTCTGGGGGCTCTGCCGTGGGTCATGCGGGGCATGGAATGCGACAAACATAAAAAACGGTCGGTCTGATTTTTCGGCAGTGTTTTTTAGGAATTGAATGGCTTCATCTGCCCAGAGATCGGAGGAGTGAATCGGTGTTGATTTGCCATTTTCATCTTTGACTTTGCGCCATTGCCCTCCCCATTTTGGGTCGCTGGGGCTCCATTTTTCATCGGGTGAGCCGTCACGCCAGTAGGCTTCGCCGTTGAGGCCGGTGGATCCATACATGCCGCCTCCGGCCTTGCCCAGGTGGCTATAGCTGATACTTCGGGTTTTGTTACCATTGTGCCATTTGCCCGTCATAAAGGTATCATAGCCGGCTTTGCGGAATTGTTGGCCCCAGAGCGGGTATTGACCGTTGCCGGCTGTTTTGCCACCGCAGTTCCAAACCGTTCGCCCAGTGACCAGTTGTGCCCTGGCCGCGACGCAAACGGCGCCATTCCAAGCACCCATGTTGAAGGCGTGGCTGAAGGTGGTTCCCTGGCTGTAGAGCCGATCAATGTTGGGTGTCTGAATATCCGGATTGTTCCAGGCCCCGATGGTTTGCCAGGATTGGTCGTCGGTATAGAGAAAAAGAATATTCGGGCGTTCCGCTGATTTTGCCGTGTTTGTTTCTGCATGGCTGGTCGTGGCAATCATCGGACTACCGAGTAACAGTGCGCTTGTGAATATTTTGAACAGGATGGAGTGCGATGAGCTTTTCATGTTATTTTTTCTTTGGGTAAAGTAGATGCCCGCTTTGGTTCAGTGACGGAGGGCGAGCGGATGTCTTGTGGTTGGTTTGATGATTAGTGGACCCTTAAGCGCCAAAACAGGTGATGGCTGACGGTTTCTACAAACTGAAACGAGAGGGTGAGATCGCCGTTGGTTTGAGTGGTCGCGCTGACCTGTTTGATGGGTGAGCTGTTGGCGGTTGCCCGGTGCCAGGTTTGCATGTCTGCGCTGTATTCAAGGTCGAGGCTGTAGCCGTCTTGAAGCCCCGCTTCGGTGACCGTAAGGGCGAGCTTACCATCGGCATCGGGGTGGAGATCGGGGAGTTGGGTGATGCCGAGGGCAAATTCGATGACATTGGCCAGACCATTGTTGTTGTGGTCGGCAGCGGGAATGGCGGTAGTTTCCTCATCGTTCGCCCATTGTTGGAAGCGGCTGGGTTTGAATTGCATGCTGACTTTATCGATGATGGGGGAGACGCCGCTGACCACGGTGTTATCGATCCGGAATTCAAATTGGAACCCAAAGCCTTCGGGAAGGGCCGAGAGATCGATTTGGGCCGGGGTGGTGCTGACCACGCGTGCGTAGCCGGGGGTGTGATCGTAGGATTCCTGAACGTTTTGCCAGGTGGTCCACTGATCCACGGTTCCGTCGCCATCGGTGTCTACTCCGGCGCGGGCCTCGACTCCGTCGACCCAAGGGCCGGGGCTGATGTAATCGGTCGATTGCTGGGTGATGAGGTAAAATTGTCCTTCGGCAAACCCGACGGTCGGGTCGGGGTGTCCTCCTCCGAGTGATCCGGCGAGTGTGAACTCTTTGTAGATTGAACTGCTGGTAAAGCGGGCGCATTTGATGCCGGCCCCATGGACGTCGTAGTCGGCGAACAAGTAATACTGGGAACCCACCTTGATGGAGGTCCAGTCGCCGAAGGCATCTTGTCCCGGGCTATGAATCTCGTATTCGCAGGGGTTACTGATGTGGGAGCCTGCAACATGGGGGTGGGTGTAGGTGCCAATTTCGCCGGTGGGGGTAGTTCGATGGTCGATGGGTGGCAGGTGCTCGGCGGGCTGGAAGCCGGTGAAGCCGTCTTCACTGCTGGTGTGCCCCGCCAGAGGTGAGTCCCAGGAGTGGGTGGATGCCTTGATCGGGGTCCAGTCTTCGTGGATGATGTGGAACAGGCCGTCGGCATTGTCCCGGAAGACACTGCAGTCGGAACCGTGGGTGGGATCATTAAATGCCATGCCCATGAAGGTGCCAATGATGCCGTCTTTCAGGTTGTCATCGATGTAGAGGTGAGGGGTGTGGTCGTTCGGGTGGTCCACGTAGATGTAAAACTTGCCGTCTTTGTATTCGGCGGAGGTAACCCAGCGGTGGACAGGGGCGGTGATCGGACCGTGGTGGGTCCAATTGACCATGTCGGTGCTGTGCCAAGCGTGGTAGCCACCGGTGCTGCCTCGCCCGAGGTGGTAGTAATCCTTGTCACTCAGTGGAAGTAAGATGGTGGCGTCTCCGGCACCTGAGGCTCCGACATTGGGAACGCCGGTCCAATTGTCCCAGACGGGGGATTGCCCGAAGCTGATGGTGAGGGCTTTCTGTTTGCGGGTGAAAGATTTGACGGTGCTGCTGAACGAGGCGTTATCGGCTGTGGGTTCGAGCATGCCGTTCGCCAGAGTCAGGTTGGATGCGCTGTGCTGGCTCGCGGACCATTCCTCTTGGGTGTCAATCGTCCAGGTTTCACCAAAATCGGCGCTGCAGTTGGTGGTGAAGGTGTTGGATGCGGCATTTCCCCTGGCGGCTTGGCTGATGCTGGCTACCACTCCGGCTGGCAGGGAAATTTGAACGGCTCCGGGTGCGTTCGCTTGGACCGTTGCACAGAAAAAGCGCTTGGCGAAGTTGCGTTTGCCGCCGGAATTGAGTTGGGTGATCTTGCCGTTTTGAACAATGAAATCATTGGCATCCAAGCCGGTGACGGCTTCCGGGAAGCTCAGATGCACTTCAAATTCCGGAGTAGGAGAGGTAAGCGGTCCATAGATCGCAACCGGGACAGGGGGCGCGTAGTTGACGACCAGGGTGTTGGAGTGGGTGTTTGTTAGCTTGTCGCCGTCGGTGTCGGTGACGCGTTTTGCAGGCAGAGTCAAGGTGACATCACCGGCTTCTTCAGGGGTGACGAGCAGAGTGTAGTTGCTGCCGTTTCCCGATAGATTGGAGAGAGAAGCGTTCTGAACATCGAAGTCTGAAAGTTCGAGCCCTGTTACGGCTTCATTGAAGGTGAGGTTCACCGTGAAGGCTGAGGTAACTGAATTGCCAGCTGTGGAGAGCGTGGGGGTCGGTTGTTCGCTACCGGGAGCGACATACGTGATGCTCAAGATATCGGATGCCGGGTTCTGGTTGTTTTCACCATCGGTATCGGTCACTGAGTTTGCAGGAAGTTGAATGGTCACGTCACCATTGGACGTGGGTGTCACAAGCATGGACCAGTCTGTGCCAGATCCGCTGAGGCTACCGGGCTGGATCGATCCGTTGCTCACTGAGAAGTCGTTTTCGGCCAGACCGGTGATGGCCTCCGAAAAGGTGAGGGTGACGGTGAAGGGGGCGGATACGCTGGTGGTTGTGGTGCTAAGTGTGGCCAAGGGGACGGATTCATCCTCCACTACCAGCAGAGCGGTGTAGTGAAGGTTGGCAAACCCGTTTGCTTTGTGTGTTAGCTGTTGGCTGTTGCCGTCAGCAGTGAACGTGCCGATCGCGTATTGCCCCCAATTTCCAGCACCCGCAGTCAAGTTGACCGTGTTCGGGCTGGATTCGCCGTCACCATAGCTCATCACACGTGAGCTGGTGGCAGAGCGTTGATCGTTGAAGAAAATTTGGAGGCGGTAGCGTTGTCCGGGGGTCAGGCCGCTGATGGTTTGGGCGCCAGCGGCTGTTCCCGAGGTGGTGTAGGAAAAGCTGTCAATGATCTGGTCAAAGTTGGTATCACCGGTGCTATTGGTGGTGCTGGAAGCGGTGGCATCGTTGCTGGTGACTACCGGGGTAAATGTAAGATCCGCATAGTTTGCCTTGGTGAAGGCGTAAGTGGAGGTGCCGCTGCTGCCTCCGCCAGTGATGCTTGCTCCGCTGCCTCCGCTGGCGGAAAGGATGATGCTCCCTTCAATGAGGTCGCTTTTACCTGTGGCATGTTGAGCGGCCTGCCAGATGATCGGGGCTGCGGTGGCCGCTGTCACTAGTCCGAGCAGGATGGTGGAAGCCGAGAAAAGGGTGTTGAGTTTCATAGGGATGGATTGTGGACTTCAGGCTGGAGGCGAAAACAGGCAGTAAGGGATGCTTACTGCCTGTGAAAAAAAAGGGTGGATTGAAGCGTGATTTTACTTCCTGCGGCGCAGGATCAGGCTGAGTCCCCCGAGGCCGATCAGCGCGGCGCTGGATGGTTCGGGGATCGAGCGAACTTGGATGGCTGTAAGGTGGGAGTTACCGAACCCATCAGGATCCAATGTGAGATCAGGAGTGCCATCTGCATCAACCGTAAAGGTCCCAATGGCATATTGTCCCCACGGTGATGATGTGTCCTGGTTGGGATCACCCGCAACATTGACGGTTGCTCCGGTATGGGTTCCGTCGGTGCTGGCAAACTGCATCACCCGGTTGTTGAAACTCGTTCGTTGGTCGGTAAAAAAGACCTGAATTTCATAGGTTTTCCCTATAGCCAGATCTCCCAGGTCATAGTTGATGAGACCGGCTCCACCTCCACTGGTGATGTTAGTGAGTAGCAAATCAAAATCAGGATTGCCTGTGGTCGCTCCACTCAGCATCCCACCGGTTGCACCCCCCAGTGTATTGGTTCCTGCAAAGGTTACTCCATTGACTGTTGCGGAGGCTCCCCCGCTATTTCCCTCTGCACGGGCAAAGACCAGAGATCCGTTGGTGCTGATGTCTGTGGTCGCGGTGGTATTCTGGGCAGAGCCCCATGTGATCACAGCGGCTTCAGTTTCATTCGATAAGGCGAGTAAGCCGAAAGATGTTGCGATGAGTAGATTTTTCATGATTGTTGGTTTTTAAAGTGCCTAGGAAACGCACGGGATGTATATTTTTAAAACGAATGGTGCAGCGTGGTTCCACGCGTGTTACCTCTTGCGGCGTAGAATCAGGCTGAGTCCCCCGAGGCCGATCAGCGCGGCGCTGGATGCTTCAGGCACCGCACGAAGCTGATAAGCACTGATGTGTGCATTGCCGAAGCCCTGGGCATCGAGACCGAGTGTCTGGCTGGTTCCATCGGCAGTGAAGGTGCCGATCACAAATTGATCATTTACATCTGCAAAGTTCGCAGCACTCGCGTCGCTAAAATGCATCACTCGACCATCCAAACCACTACGATCCTCTACAAACCAGACTTGAAGCTCATACTTCTGACCGTCCGAGAGCTTACCTCCCCCAAGATCAATCGTGAAAAATCCGCCACCTCCACCGTATTCGGCGGTTGAAAGAAGAGCGTCGTAATGAGCATCAGCGCCACCCGCTTCCCATGCATCGTCAATAACCGGACTTCCGGGACCATTCCACTGATTATTAAGAAGGTCGGTATCAGTGTTGGTGAAGACGACACCATTGACTGTAGTGGTCCCTGTTGTTCCGCCGCCTGCGTTAAAGGCTTCCACGAACGTGCCAGCGGTGCTGACTTGAAGACCGCCTGTAGCGGAGGCATCAACAGCGGTTGCTGTTCCCCAAGAAATAACGGCGGCAGGAGCTAGCGTTGTTCCGGCTGCAAGAGCTGTTAAAATAGTTAAGTGTTTGATCATGTGCTGTTTCATAGTTTGATGTCAAAATTGCATAGCGAAGTGGCTGTGCCTCACAGCTTAATACCAGTGTTCTTGGAACGGTTACGAAATGAACCCAATTTTTTTCGCAAGCTTATCAGAGCCGGCAGGATCAAGGTTTGCCGGCCTCGTAGAGGGCCTGAATTTTCTTTTCACTCAAGGCGTGGTCGAAGATCATCACTTCATCGATGAATCCTTTGAATGTACGTTGGCTGTTGGGATAAATGGGATCACTCCAACTGCCAATGGTACACTGTCCGAATTGTGACTGGGAGGAAGGTGAGGATGGAGAGTTATGGGCACAAAGGCGAGATCCGATGCGCTTGCCGTCACAATAGAAGGTGGTGCTTTGATCACGGAGGTCACGGCTGACGGCAACCAAGTGCCATTGACCTTTGCGGATGATTCCGGAGGAAGTTTCGAAGGATTTTCCGCCGCGGATACCGCTCCGAAGTCCTCCCTTACGCGTTACCTGAAAGTGCGTCGCTCCCACCGGCCAGGCATCGGTATTGAGAATGGCCATGAGGGATGAGTTGAGGTTTGAGGCCTTGATCCAGGCCGCCGTGGTATAGGTGAGCGTTTCCGGGGGTCTTTCAAAGTGGAGGCTGACTGAGTTCTTGGGCTTGTCAAAAAACAAGGCTTGGGAAGTTTTGCTTCTCCCGGTGACCGCTATCGCATATGGCGCTTCCCCATGCGTGTTGGGCATGGCACCGCTGGCCAGGTTCGGAACCTTTCCTTGCTCTAGGTTATTGAAATCGTAGTAAAGCAAGAGGTCGCTGCGTTCCAGCATATCACGTTTGTAGGAGTCGACACGTCTCTGGCGCAGAGTTTCGGCGGTGGTGAATGTTTCGGCTCCTACGAATGTGGCAGAGCGGGGGGGGGCGTCCACGCTCCACTGCATCGACGTTCCACGGGTCACTTGCTGGGTTGGTTTGTTCAAGCTCGCGACTTCGACCAGGCCGTCAAAGACGTGCACGTTGGTTTCACCGGCAGGGTTGACCTGCACGCCGAATTCCGTGCCCAGGTCGATGATGTCCTTGCCTCCCGGGGTGGAGACTTTGAAACCGTGTGCTTCTGGAGGGCAGTGCGCCCACATTTTCCCCTGAGTGAGGATGACGTGTTTCTCGTTGAGAATTTCAAACCCGCAGTGGCCGTCGAGTACGATTTGGGCTCCATTGCGGAAGGAGATTTCGGCGATGCCCTTGTTGAGGGAGAGTTTTCCTTTGTCGAAGTTGGTATCATCAATCGCTGCATTCCCGGTGATCTCAGCGTTGTAACTGGCTTCCAGGGAGGCCATGGGCAGAAGTGCGTGTGTGGCCGCAATTTCGGGCTCCGATGGTAGCTGCGGTGCCTTGGCGACCAGCAGCAAGGTGATGGCGGCTGCGATACCTGCGCCGATGGCTGTGCCGCTCAGGACATGCCATTGCTTCCATACGAATCTCTTGGGCTGTTTGTTTTGTTTTGGATGGGTGGTCTCTGACTGGATGGAGGCGGGGCTCAGTGTGAGCAAGTGGTCGAGCTGGTTGTTTTTTAAGTAGATCCGGCGGGCTTCCGGGTTGCTTGCCAGAAGTTCACGGAATGCTTGAACCTGGGAAACGGACCCGTGACCGTCCTTGAGATCAAGCATGGTTTGCTCGATCCATTCGGTCAGGTTGGATTCCGGGGTGGGGGTATTCATAGGGATGAATTTTCCAGACGGGTTTCGATACATTGCTGCAGTTTTCGGCGGACGCGAAGCAATGCTTGTTTGGTGGCATTGGCGTTGGAGGAAAGGCAGATGCCGATGTCCTTGACGCGCATGTTTTTTTCGTAATAGAGCTCGAGCAAATGCCGACTTTTTTCCTGGAGCCGCGATTTACAGAATTGCAGGGCGTCCAATCGGTGGTCCAATTGCAAGGCTTCTTCTTCCGCTTCACCGGCGAAGGCTTCGACTAATTCGGGGGTCATGACATCGAGAGGGTCCCGTTTTTGGTCGCGCAGATAGGCGAGCACTTGGAAACGGGCAATACTGAAGGCCCAGGCATCGAAGTTCGTCCCAGCCTGAAAATCGTGTTGTTTACGCCAGAGCACCAGGTTGGTTTCCTGAAGCACATCCCAAGTTTGCGCGTGGCGCCCAAGCAGGGAGTAGATATAGCCGAAGAGCTTTTGTTGGCTCTCGGTGATCCGCTGTGCGTATTCCTGGGGGGGAGTTTCCATAATTCTTAATACCTCGTAAAACGATATACCACCAATTCCGGGATGGTTACGCTGATATTCGGTATTTTTATCGATCATTGTTGCTTACAGACCTCTGAAGTCTGCTCGGATTGGCTTAGAGAGCTTGTTTAGAAACCTGGGTCGTGAAATGCCGCTGGGTCGGAATAATACCATTCTCCCAGTTAAATTGGCAGAATGGTTTGAGTTTAAGATGATGAGTCAGTCAGCAAGCTGAATGGCAAGGGGGCACTGAATCTTTTAGATTTTATCGTTGTTGCGCGTCGGTTGCATAGCCCGCTATGCGCCTTCCTTGCGCCTAGTTAAAATCGAAAACCTTCAGTGCCATTCAGCCAATTTAACTGATCAAATGGAATAAGGATCGAAACAAGGTGGATGGATGAAATAATGGATGAAGTGGATCCGTTCATTCTGAGAATGAAGCGTCGCCATTTTCTTACCCTGCCTCTGAAGCTGTCTTCAGCCGCTGTCTTATCTGGAGCCGATCAATTGACCAAGAGTCAGTCGGCTCCGGATCTTGTTTTTGGAGTGATTGCAGATCCGCAGTATGCTGATTACCCGAATAAAGGAACGCGCAGCTACCGAGACAGCTTGCGAAAAATGAAGGGTGCGATGAAGGAGTTTAATGAGTTGTCATTGAACTTTGTGGTGACTCTGGGGGATGTGATCGACCGCGATATGAAGAGTTTTGCTCCTATGCTCGCTTTGTATCAGCAGTTCAAAGCGCCATGTCGGTTTGTGTTGGGGAATCATGATTTTTCGGTTCAGGATGATGAAAAGTCAGGCGTGATGAAGACCCTCAGCATGAAGCAGGCTTACTTCTCTGAGGAGATGGGGAATTGGCGGATGATCTATCTGGACGGAACCGAGGTGAGTACCTTCCGTTACCCCAAAGATGACCCGCGGACCTTGCAAGCCGAGCGTTTACTGGAGACTTTAAAAAAGAAGGGTGTGAAGCAAGCGCTTCCTTGGAACGGTGCGATAGGTAAGGAACAATTAGCCTGGTTGAAGCGGGAGCTGGAGGCTTCCAAGACAAAGCGGCAGCGGGTGATTCTTTTTAATCACTTTCCGGTTTGCCCAGGTGGCGGCGCGCATCACCTCTGGAATGCCGATGAAGTCACGGATGTGATTGCGACATACCCGAATGTGGTTGCCTACATGAACGGGCATAACCACCGGGGTCATTACCGTATGCACGATGGCTGCCATTTCCTCAATCTCAAGGGTATGGTTGAAACCAACCATCATAACGCATTTGCGCTGGTTCGTTGTTATGCTGACCGGATTGAGGTGGACGGCTTTGAGAGTGAGCCGGATCGGCACCTTGCTTTGGTTTGAGACCCTCTTTACTTGTTCATTGAACTTGAGGAGTCGTTCTTATTTTTGATCAAGAATAGCTTGCAGCAGTGATGTTTCCGCCTTTGTTGAATCCTGACCGAGCTCCCAGATCATGATGCCGGCGAGTTGCTGCTTTCGGGCGTAGCGAACTTTGAGTCGCATCGTGGCGGGGGAGTTGATGGCAAAGCCATCGACGGTGTCGGATGTGGCTGCTTGATGTTGAATAAGCTGGGAGTAGGCTTTGGCATCGCGCTTTTGATTGCGTCCGTAAAAGGGTACACCGAGGGCGATTTTATTCGGTGGGCACCCCCACTGGATGAGACGCTGCACATCGGCGGTCGATTTTTCGATCGTTGCCTGCGGGTAGGCATGGTCGTAAGACATGAGATGCACGCGGTCGACGGCGGCGTAGCCTTGTTTTTCAATGTTTTGCCAGGATGCCTGGGCGATGGTGACCTTCAAGTTGTTGGTATGAAAGACTTTGGCGGTATCGCGCAGCAGCGCTTGGTAGTCAGCCATTTCTTTTTTTCCTTTGGGGTGTTCCCAATCGTAGTCGATACCGTTGAAGCCATGCGTTTGGCAGAATTGGACCAGCCCTTGGATAAACTTCTTTTTGGCGATTGGGTTGGCGGCGAGCACTGGAAAGTTTTTTGAGCGCTTCCATCCTCCTGCACAGAGAAGCAATTGGCATTGGGCCGATTTCTGTAAGGATTTTAATTTTTTGAGAGTTTCTGGTTTGATGGTGTTCGCGGGTATTTCTCCATCAGCCTGAGGTTCAATGCCAAAATAGATCAAGGTGGTGACGCCTTTGACTTGGCTGGGTTGGATTGTGGCAACCCGGTATTCCGGGAGGTAGCCGATGACTTCCATTTGGGGGGCCGCCCGTAGTCCGGGTAGGATGATGAGAGTCAGGCAGGTACCAATCAGTAGGGTGAGGCGAAGCAATGGCATATCACCCCATACGTAGGAGGGCTTGTCGATTCTTCATCAACTGATATGTAATACCATTCTCCCAGTTAAATTGGCAGAATGGTTTGGGTTTAAGATGATGAGTCAGTCAGCAAGCTGAACGGCAAGGGGGCACTGAATCTTTTAGATTTTACCGTTGTTGCGCGTCAGTTAAAATCGAAAACCTTCAGTGCCATTCAGCCAATTTAACTGATCAAATGGTATAATTGCCTGTTTTAGTTTTAATCGCGCTCTTCGGTGATTCCGCAAATATCGAGTCGATAGTTGGTGAAGCTTTTGAGATCGCCTTGCCCCCAAAGAATGATGCGTTTGCCGCCCGGGTTGGACGGGATCACGGGGCGGAGGTTGTCGACATCGGAGTTTTTGGTGATCGCTGTCCATTGCCAAGTTTTGCCACCGTTGCGGGTGGTTCCTTTGTAGAGTTCCCAGTGGCGTTTTTGATCGGCATTTGAGATGAGTGCTTTGCCAGTGACTGGGTCGGCATTGGTAGAAATGACCACCGTATTAGGGTCGTCAGGATCGAGGGCGACGAGGCCGGTGTAATCACTTTCCGAGCTGTACAGCATGGTGCCGGCGTATGCCATTTCGTGACTGTGCCATTGTTTGCCATCGAAGCGAGCATACCAGTAGCGGTGATCATTACAGGTGTTTTTATAGCGTTGCTTACGGGTTGCCTTGCCATCGATTTGTACAGAAAAGACGGTGTAGGGGAGACCCTTGGTGTCGAGTTCCAAATCGACGGTCCAAGCGACGTTATCGATGCCGCCTTGATAGACTTTGGTAAAGGACTGAGGGGTGAGGCGTTTGGCATCTTTGGATGCAGGTTGGCTGAGAACCGAGCCGGTGGAGTTATGCAATTTTCCGGCGCTGTAGTATCCGTGATAGATTGAGTTGTCGTAAGCGCGGGGGTGGTCTTCGGTGGTGACAAAATGAATGCTGTCTTTGTTGTTGGATGCGTATCGTAGATAGGGGCGTGAGCCGTCAACGCCTGTGTGGTTAGGGTCGCCTTTGTAGTCGGATTTTGCCCAATGGAGAAGCCGCCATCCTTTTTTCCATGATTTGCCATTGTCATCGGAGATGGTGCAATTGGGATTGTAGCCGATGCTGCGCGAGAAGTTGTAAATCTTGCCATTTTCTTCAGAGAGCCGAAAGACATTGGAGTATGTGTAGGCAGCTCCGGTATTGAGTGATTGTTCTTTAGTCCAGCTAGAGATGTCACCGGGTTGGGTGGTATGGCGCCAGCGTTGCAGTCGGTCACTTCCGTGTTTTCCATAGACGGCAAGGATGGTGCCGTCGGGTTTTTCGAGTAGTCCGGCGACGTTGTGGTCGTCACGTTGGAATTGGTTGTGGAGTTCGAAGTGAGTGACTTCACCGGAGTTGGGGTCCCAGGAGGTTGCCCAGAGATCTCCGGCATCGTGTCCGGCGTAGGTATCGCCGGCGATGGAGGTAAAGAGGACTTTACCGTTTTTGGTGACAATGGCGCGTGGTCCTTGGTACCAGCACCATCCGCCGTTAGGTTTGATCCGGGTGGCTCCCGGAACACCTTTGACCGGGACCGGTTGGAGTGGGTCCAGCGGGATTGGGAGTTGGTGAACGGTCAGCGATTGGCTGTGGTCGGCAAAAGGAGTTTTGAGGAATGTCGCTGCAAATTGATCCAAGTAGCTGGTCCAGAGTTTGGCGTTGGTGATTTCCCCTTGTCCTTCCCAGCCATAGCCGCTGAACCAACGGATGTAGCCGGTATCGTCTGTTTTGGCGATGCAGAGTGCTTGTTGTTGCCCCTTGGCGTCCGTATGGTTGATCATTTTACTGACGGAGGCAGGATCGACGATGATACCTTGTCCGAATCCGAGACCATCGAGGTTTTCCCAGAGGAGCATCTTACCTTGTCTGGGTGAAAAGGCAGCTTTACTCTGTTTGTCCTGAGGATTGAGACCAATGGCGACATGGAATGAGGCAGGTTTGCCATCGAGGGTGAAGCGCGATTCACATTGGAACAAACGCTGCCCCATGATGATGGTGATCCGCTTGCTTTCCCGAAGAAGCTTTCCTTGAAACTTGCTGGTGTAGTAGAGGTCAAAGATGGCACGCTCAGGTGATTGTTCGATGACTTTATATCCGACGAAGGTATTGGAATTATGAAGTTTGCCATCGGTCCAGAGCGCGATGCCACCGCAACCGCGGGTGTTGCCTACCTTGTAACCATCGTAGCCTTCACCGTGGTCGTGGTGGTAGCTTTTGTTGACATTACCGTAGGGGAGGACCTTGGCATCTTCCAAGTACCATTTGTCGACGACCGGGGAGGGCACGCGTTTGAGCCAGGCATCAAAGCCGCTGTCTTCGGTGCCGGAGCGAAGCGCGGCGCCATAGGTGCGGAAGGCGATGAGATCATTTTCCCAGGCAAAGTCGTCTGAGCGTTCCGGGACAAATCGGGCAACGACGCGAGGTTTGGCATTGAGGAACGGGGCCTTGATTTTCGCACCTTGGTAGGAGGTCAGGCCCTTTTTTTGTTTACTAGGATCAAGGCCGCGAATGATTTCAGCGCCTGCGAGCAGGAAGGCTCCCGAGCCATAGACTTCGGTTGATCTTGGACCGGCACCACCCGGGGCTTCGCCAATTTTTTGCACGTATCCGAGCATCCCGGTGGCTTGGATATTTTGGCAGAGGGCATTCCAACCTTTGATGACGGCGGGTTGGAAGGTATCGGCGGGAAGCAGCCCGCGGTTAACCCCCCATGCCATTCCGTAGACAAAAAAGCTGGTACCGCTCGATTCGCCAATGTTCCCTTCAGGGTCAAGCAAACTGGTGCGCCAGAGTCCGTCGGGGTTTTGCAGCTTGAGCAGCGCATGCATCATGTCGTGATAGAGCGCGAGGTATTTGCCGCGGGATGGGTGATCGGCAGGTAAGTAATCGAGCATGCGGACAAGTCCGCCGATGACCCAGCCATTGCCACGTGCCCAGAAGATTTTGCGCCCTGTTTCCGTACGTTTTTTGAAGTACTTGTTATCGCGGTAGTAGAGGTGGGCTTCGGGGTCGTAGAGAACGTCGGTGGTGGTCCACCATTCGCGGTCCGCCCATTCGAGGTATTTGGGATCTTTGGTCAGGCTGGAGAGCTGTGCCCAGACAGGGGGAGACATAAAGAGGGCATCACACCAGCACCAGGTGAAGGTTCCGCCGGAAACCGACGCGGGTTGCTTTTTCGACAGCACCTTGAGGAGTTTTGGGAAATGGTCAATACTGGGCTGGAGCCGTTGTTTCTGATCGGGTTGCAGGGTGTAGAGGTCGAGCCAGGCTTGCAGGACGGCATGGTCATCGGCATGATAGACACGTTTGCCCGGACCAAAGTTGATTTGTTTGCCAAATCCCGTGACGACATCGAGATAGCGTTTCTCTCCTGAGACTTGGTGCAGGTTGGTCAGCCCGATGAAAAAGGGTGCTTGGGTCCAATCGGATACGCGGTGTCTGGAAGGGTTGGCAATTTGCCAGTCGGCGACACGTTTCATATCGCTGAGCACCTTGGCAGGAGTGGGTGTCGGTTCTTTGGCGGTAGCTGGGATCGCTGTGGCGAGGGTTGCTCCCGCAAGAAGCGTGAGAAGAGAGTAACAATGCATGAGGACTGGAGTGGTGGGTTGTTGATTGGATGAGATAGTTCTCTCAGAGAGTGAGAGTGTCAGAGGAGCTACGTGTATAGCAAAATGAAGTTATCGCATCAAATGCTTGTTTGTCGCTATATTACCAGTATTTGGCTAAGTAATGATTTTGATGACGCAAATTTACTGAACGTGAAAAAGAGTGGCGGATGATGGTTTGGATACGGGGGTGTTGATATGCAGCGTTGCTTGAATGGCATAAAAAATGCCCAATGGCGCAAGCGCAGCATTGGGCATGAGTCGTTTAAAATCGATCAATGGCGGTTATTTACGCCGTCTCAAGGCAAAGGCGAGTCCTCCGAGCAAAAAATCGGGAGATGATTTTTGCCGTGTGGCTTCGTTGGTTTATGGCTTGAACTTCGGGTTCAGTTGGCTGGGAACTGGTGCCTTGGTTTGTTTGCGCCAGGATTTCAGCATTCCGAGTAGCTCTTGGGTTTTTTCCGGATGGCTGCTGGCGAGGTTCTTTTGTTCTCCTTCGTCTTTGGCGAGGTTGTAGAGTTCGAGGTCTCCATTTTCGAAATACTCGATGAGTTTCCAATCGCCGTGGCGGATGGCGGAGCCCGGTCGGGTTCTGAAGATGCCGTCCTGACAATCGCTGTTGCCTCCTTGGAGGTAGATTGGAAAATGCCAGTAGAGGGCACGGGAGGCCAGCTTGCCACTGCCGGTCAGTTCGGGCAGTAAGCTGAGTCCGTCCAAGACCTTGCCTTTGGGTGGCTTTACCTTGGCGGCATCGAGCAGGGTAGGGAAAAAATCGATGCCTACGACGGGTGTCGGGTTTTTACCAGCCTTCACCTTGGCGGGCCAGCGGATCAGGAAGGGTTCACGGATCCCGCCTTCGTAGTAGGCGCCTTTTCCGGCGCGCAGGGGTTTTTGTTGGGAGAGTTTATAGACCCCTCCGTTGTCGGAGGTGAAAATGACGAGGGTGTTGTCGCTGAGCCCTTGTTCGTCCAGGGTTTTCATCAGCCGGCCGATGTTATCGTCCAGGCTGGAAATCATGGCAGCGTATTCCGGGTTTTTCTGGCCGGATCCTGGTTTGATTTTCTTTTTGAAGTGCTCGATTTTTTCTTTTTTCCCTTGGATGGGGGTGTGGATGGCAAAGTACGGCAGGTAGAGGAAGAAGGGGCGCTTACTTGTGTCTGAGACGTAGCGGATGGCTTCATCGGTGAGGCGGTCGGTGAGGTAGACGCCGGGCTCTTTTTCTTCGAGGTTGGGGTATTTGAAGGGGGAGTGGTAGCCACCGTTGTAGGGACCTCCGGCCTGGGTTCCTCCGATGTTGATATCGAATCCATTTTTCAGCGGGTCTTTGGTGACGTGCCATTTCCCCATGGTGGCGGTGTGGTAACCGCCGGCTTTCAGGGCGTCGCCAATGGTCGGATTATCGTTGCTGATATGCAGGGTGTTTTTGGTGGGGATGAGTTTACGGGTGCTGGCTTTTCCCCGGTCGGAGTTGTTGACGGTGTAGACGCCGTGGCGTGGCGTCCACTGGCCGGTCAGGCAGCAGGCCCGGCTTGGGGCGCAGTTGGCGGCCGGCGCGTAGCCGTTGGTGAAGTTCATGCTTTGGCTGGCAAAGCGATCGATGTTGGGGGTTTCGTAAAACGTGCTGCCGTTGTATCCGAGGTCGGCCCAGCCGAGATCGTCGATGTTGATATAGATGATGTTGGGGGGAGTGACCGCTTGCGCTCCCTTGCGGTCGTCCGCTGTAGATGCTTGCACTCCCTTGCGGTCGTCCGCTGGGGAGGCTTGTATCAGCAGAGAAGACAGGGAGAAGAGTCCAGAGGTTAGAATAAGGGACGAGATGAGACGTTTCATGATAGAACAAGTGTGTGAGCTTTGAATACGCAGGTGGCTTGAGCATGTTTCACCTGTTGATTGGCAACATGGATCTGTAATGCTGGGTAGAGGGCAAAAGAACAGCCTACCGAGAGCATTCGGTAGGCTGGTTTGTGTTAAAAAATTCGTGGATTAGCGGCGGCGGCGTAGCAGGAAAGCGATCACTCCGAAGGCACTCAAGGCCGCAGTGCTTGGTTCGGGGACAGCGGTGATGCTGAGGGTGGTGTCTGCACCTTCGCCGAAGCTGATGTATTCGTTGGCTTGGGCGTTGGCATTACCGGTGACGGCGATGGCGAAGATGTCACCGGTGTCATTGCTTGTCATACCGTCAGGCATGAGGAAAAGGAAGGACCACGTGTTGTTGCCAGCATTGAAGATGCCAGGCACGATTGTGCTGCCATTGCTTACGGCCTGCGTTGCTTTATCAGCGGTGGCCCACCATCCGCTCGTGCCGGATGCGGCGGTATCTACGCCGTAGAGCACGGCGAGCGGGGCGAACCCCGGCTGGTTGTTCGGTCCGAGGGCTGAGACCTTGAGCTGTAGGGAAATGGCGATGCTTTGGGCAAGGTCGGAAGTGGATGAAAAAGCGTCGTTGGCATCATTATTGATGATGGTGCCGATTTTGGTGGTGGCGGCAGTACGCCAAGTTGATCCGATATCGCTGCCGGTTGCTGCTGCTGAATTGCCCGACCCCCAGATGTTATTATCACTGGCGTTTGAGCCGATGTTCGCGGACGTTGATGCGTTGATGTCGGGTTTATAATAATTGCCACCTGAAACGACGATCAAGTGACCGCCCGTGTTGCCGTTATTATTGAGTTGGATGAGTGCGGCGTGGCACGGTTGGAGTGTGGCAGCGGCGAGGCTGAGACTGACAAGTGGGGAAATACGCATGACGGAGTAAGCAGTGGAATACTTGAGTTAAGTACAGGACCGCTGAGAAGGTCAAGGAGGAAGTCGGGCCGATGCTTATGGTTAATCCATTCTCCCGACGCAGCACCACTCAAATGGTATTATACCACTCCGTAAAACAGACGAGACGATTGATCATTGTTGAGGTATTTGGAAGAGCACTGCGTGATCCATGAGAGTTCCGGATGAATGACTCCTTTGGCTTTGTTTCTCCTTAGTCATGGTGCCCGCACCATTTCTTCGTCGCGCCTTGCCAAAGAACTCATTCATCTCGGCAATCGTCCCGTCTGTTTTGCTACTTGGTATTAATCTGATATTGAGTCCGAGGGCTTGGCGAGCAAGCCAAACTCGCAGAGTGCGGCGCAGCTGTTGCCGTCGACGGCGCGTTCTGCCACCCATTTGACATAACGCGCGCGCTGTGGTTTCTGGAAGCTTACTTCTTGCTCGATCGGATTGTTCTTGATGTTAGAAAACTCTCCGCTGCTTGCCAGTTTCCAGTCTTTGCCGTCGTCGCTTACATGGAGGCTGTATCTGTCCACCAGGCCGATGCTGCTGCCATCGTGGCGAGGCATGGCGAGGAATCCACTCAGGGAGTGGGTTTTTCCGAGGTCGATGATGAACCAGTGGGGTGGAGGGACCCGGCCACCTTTGCCATGGGTGTGCCACATGCTTTTCGAGTCGCCGTCGATGACGCGATTGATACCAGCTGCTCCTTCGTTGGCAAAACTGCTGCTGATGACCTTCCAATTGGTTTTTGGCAGGCCGAACGTTTGCTGGACGATGTCTGTCTTGAGCTTGCTTGCGGGGTCGTAGGCGTAGGATCTAACCCTTCCTCCCAGCGGTAAGGTGAAGGGTTTTTGATAGAGCTGAAATGCTCCCTGGTTGAGGGCGTAGTGGATTTCAGCACCCTTTGGTCCGATGATCGTGACCTTGCCATCGCGGTTGGAGGCCAGTTTGGGTTCGGTCATGATGGCGGGTGCGTTGTAGAGACCGATATGTGAGATAGCGAGACAGGGAGCGTCTGTTTCGAATTGAACTCTTACCTTGGAACTTTGCACTGCAGGGAAGCGCAGGATACGTTTGTAGCCGATGGTGGTTCCCTCTGTTGTTTGGACCCAGCCTTGCTTTTGCCATGTTTCGAGGGTGAAACGGTGCACACGCTGACCTAGGGGGATGTGCTCCTGAAGCACCAAGCGGTTGAAGCGGGTTGGTTGTTTGAACTCCAGGGTAACATGGGCCGTGGATACGCCATCGTCACTTGCCCAGTAGGATTTGAGGTCAGGTGATAGAAGGTTTCCTGGCGCGTAGTCGGGGTGTTTTTCCCGGATGTTGGATGTGGTGATGATTGCTTGTTTTGCCAGATTGGTTGTCAATTCGCGGTCGAGCTGCTTTTTCTGGGCGAGCATCGCGCGCGCATCTCTTTCTGGAATCCGTCCGTCCGGACC
Organism: Oceaniferula marina; assembly: GCF_013391475.1. Classification (NCBI taxonomy): domain Bacteria; kingdom Pseudomonadati; phylum Verrucomicrobiota; class Verrucomicrobiia; order Verrucomicrobiales; family Verrucomicrobiaceae; genus Oceaniferula; species Oceaniferula marina. The sequence continues at coordinate 202,830 of NZ_JACBAZ010000002.1, forward strand.
AATGGAGAGTCCCAGGTTGAAGCTGGCATTACGACCAACCGTTGTGTAATAGAGATCGACAAAGTTAGACAGTGTGCGGGGGCTTGACTTTGGGTTGTAGTACCATTTTTTTGGATGAAGAATGGTGGTGTCTGCTTCTGCCGGGATCCAGTGTTGCCCGTCCTTTTCACCGATGCCGTATTTCTTGGGGTTGTATTGTTTGATGTCGGTGTACCGGCACCAGTTTGTGGTCCCGGCGACACCTTTCTCATTGCCGACCCAGCGGCAGGCGTCTTCGGTGAATTCATGGCCGAAGAAGATTGTTTGGGGCTGATGTTTTTTGATCAGCTGATATACTTTTTCGTATTGATAGTAATCTTTTGGGATCGAGCGTTTCTCTCTGGCGCCGCCGTAATAACCGGTGCCGCCGTTGGCTCCGTCGAACCAAACTTCGAAGATCTCGCCGTAATGGGTCAGCACCTCGCGCCATTGTTCATGGTAGTCTTTGATGTAGGCGGGTTTTCCGTATTCGCTGTGGTTTCGATCCCAGGGGGAAATGTAAACGCCGAGCTTGAGTCCGTATTTTTTGCAGGAGGCGGAGAGGTCGGCGAGAACGTCACCTTTGCCGTCTTTCCAAGGCGATGAGGCCACGGTGTAATCGGTGGTTTTCGATGGCCAGAGGCAGAACCCGTCGTGGTGTTTGGCGACAAGAATCAAGCCCTTCATGCCGGCGTCCCTGGCGACCCGTGCCCACTGGTCGGTGTCGAGATCAGACGGGTTGAAGAGCTTGGGTGAAACATCGCCATAGCCCCATTCCTGACCCGTGTAGGTATTCAGTCCGTAGCAAATCAGGCCGTAGTATTCCATCTGGTGCCATTTGGTTTGGTTGGCTGTTGGCACCGGTCCGTAGGGTGCGGGTGGGGCCGCCGTCGTGTGGGCTGTAGTACTGACGAGAAATGAGGTGAGTAAGCTGGCGATGATTCGCTTACTTTGGATAGCTCGAAAAAAGGAGATGTTTGTATTCATCTTTTGGGTGATTGCGGGATGATTAATGATTTATTTGGAGTTCGTCAGGCAGTTGCGGCTGATGAAGTCGGCAAGGTAGGTCGGGTCTTCGAGCGGGAAGTGGTGGCCATGAGCTTTTGTCGGCTGCTGGAGGTTGGGGTGGACGGTCATGATACCTCCGAGCGAGGTGTAGTGGTTGAACAGGCGCAAGGTGTTTTCCGACGGTGGCACAATCTGGTCTGTCAGACTGATGACATGGAGGAAGGGAACGCGGGCCTTGGCCAGCGGTTCGAGATTGTCCAGAGGGTTGTCATCCCATGCCATCAACCCCGCCTCATCTGTGCCATACGCTTGTATTGCTTGTGTCCAATCTTTGGGACTTCCCTTGCCCTCGCCCTTGCCTCCCGGCCAGCTTTTGATATCGCAGACGGGCACTTCGCCATAGATACAGGCAACTTTTTCTGGGTTCTTTTTTGCCCAGTTGTGGGCGATCAGTCCACCTCTGCTGACGCATTCCAGTGCTACCTTTGCTGCGAGCCGATAGGTGGATGTGACTTGTTGGTAAAACTGATCCCATTGTTTAACAGCGGCAGGTGAGCCGTAGAGGTTGGAGACATCCGTGTAGGCTACATGGAAGCCGCGCTTTAAGAGGATAAGATCGACTTCGGGGTGGTAGTCTGGGAACCGGGCACGCCAGACCCAGGGCCTTCCCGGTGCTGGCTGTTTCGGGATGACGATATGGCCTTTTTTGTCCGCTGTTTTGAGAATGTCTTTTTGATACCCGTGCCATTGATCCGCTTGTGCACATGTAACGGATAGAATGAGGCAAGAGAAAATGAGTTTGAACATGGTGGCTGTTTTGTTTGGATCGGTTTAACCGATCGAAGTTGGGAGCCCTTATCGAACTCCACCTTGATTGAGAGTGAAAAAATTAATCTTCATCCGCCAAGGGGATGTGGATATTGAAGCTTTTTCCGCTGTTGCGAACCGGGGACTGCAAGGCGCAGGCCGCGTAGAGCATGATGGGTTTTCCTGCTTCATCAAAGAGGAGTTGGGGCCGCTCCAGGTGGTGGACTTTACGTGTGCTTCCTTCTTTCCAGGTGATGCGCAGGTCGGAGGCCAGCAGATGTTTGGCGTGTTTCCACTGGATGCCGTCTTCGGATTCAAACAATGCCATTGAGGCACCTTTTTTGGTGATACTACCGTTGAAGTCTTTGACCAGGCAGAAGAATTTTTGTCCTCGTTGATCGAACCAGATGTAGGGGTCTTCTGCATATCCCTTGAATGCCTCACCCGGGTGGAAGGTAAAGGGGCCGGTGGGACTGTCTCCAATCGCTACGGCGTGGGTCATACCACCCTTGGGTTTCCAGCTTTTGTACATCAGGATATACTTGCCATCGGCGCGTTGGTCGATGCTTGGGTTGACGACGATGGTATTGGCGGGGATAGGGTCGTTGATGTCACCGTATTGCTCACCTTTTTTGACGAAGCGGCCGAAGCGTTTGACTGGTTTGAGGATCGGTTGATCAAAGCGTTTGAATTTGCCTGTTGCCAGATCTTGCAGCGAGTTTGCTACCAGCACCCCAATGCATTGGTTGGCAACAACATGATCACGAGATCCGATCATTTTTTTCGAGTAGGGGTCGTGGCCCGCCGTGTAGTAAAGGTAGAACTTGTTGCCGAATTGTTTGAGGTGCGGATTGTAGACCGAGGCTCCGTCCCATGACTGAGGTTTGTCCTCGTGTTTACGGCCACGCAGGATGGTGCGGACGTGTTTGAACGGGCCGTCGGGGGCGTCTGCTACGGCGTAGCAGATTTCGGCATCGACGACCCAGCTGGTGGCCCACGGTATGGACTTGGGCCAGCGGCAGTAGAACATGTGATATTTACCGTCGTCTCCCTTGAGAACGGCGCTGCCCCAGGTGGACCAGTCCTTGTGCTCCAGCTTGCTGTGCAGCGGCACCGGCTGGATCATTTTTTGAAAGTTGTATTCCGGGGCTGCCTCCGCTGATGCAAGTGTGGTGGCGAGCAGCAAGAGGGTTGGGATGGCTTTCATGTTATGGTTTGGTAGAAGGAGGTATGGCGGAAGGAGTCTTTTCCTTACGGATGTACTGGCCGACGGTCTTCAGTGTCTTGATATCGATCTCGCGCAGTTTGCCGCTGCGGTCCGGTCCGATGTTCAGGGAGAAGATATTGCCGTATTTGACGGCGCCCAGGTAATCTTGATAGATTTTGTCAGGGCTGGCTGCCTTGTGGTCGTTTTCCGGCAGCGAGTAGAACCATTGGGCACCACGCATTTTTTTTCGATTTTGCCCTTCCAGAATCGGGTAGGTGAATTCCGCAACCTTGAATGCGGAGTAGCTGGTTTTGTGGTGGTTTTTGCCGTGTGCCGCAGTTTTGTCCCCGATGGCGCCGGGGCGTCCACGTTCGCGCAGGTTGAGTCGGCCTGCGGTTTGGCCGGTGTTGAATCCACAGAACGTATTGGGCTGAAATTGATGAACCCACTTGACGGTGTCCTGGTGGCTCAAACCACCATCGTTGACTGCGTGGTCAAACCAGAAAAACTCAATGGGCCCGTAGTTGGTCAGCAGCTCCTTGAGCTGGGCTTTTTTGGCCTCGGGGTTGGGGACGGACTTATGGATGCCTTTATGTTTCGGGTTCCACGACCAGTCACCTTCGGAGTAATAGAGTGCGAGCTTCAGGCCGTGTTTGTCACAGGCTTTGCGTAGTTCCGCCAGAATGTCCCTGCCTTTGAGTGCCGGGGTGTTGGACACCTTGCGATCTGTGGTCTGGGTGTCCCAGAGGCAGAAACCGTCGTGGTGTTTGGTCAGAAAGAGGATGTAGCCCATGTTGGCATCCTTGGCGGCTTTGCACCATTGTTCGGGGTCGGCCCCGGTTGGATTGAAGAAGGAAATATCTTCCACGCCAGGGGTCCATTCGTAGCCGCTGAAGGTGGAGAAGGACCAGCAGACGAACATGCCCCACTTCATGTCCTTGATTTGTTGAGCCCGCACGGAGTCGTCGAGTTTGCTTGGATTCGTTTCCGAAGCAGATGCTGAGCAGAAAAGAAGGGCGGAAAGTAGACAGGTGATCGTTACCTTATTCATATCGCCGCTGAGACTAGCATTTCTTCCCTCGGCTTTCCATGGAGATTATTGTGTTGATTTTGTATTATATTGATACGCCGTGATCGGTGTGTGATTAAAGATTAAAAAATGCTGGGTGAGGTCGCCCATTTTCCGGTTTGTGTGAAGCTTCCTCCTTAATCGTGGCTTTCTTTTTAGAGATTCAGACCCTCATACCGCTGTCTCAGCTTGGCTTTGTATGTTGGGTTTTCCATGGCTTTGACATGGGTGTCTGGTGGGAGGTTTCCTCCTTTTGCTTTTCGGACGAGTTGGTCGCAGCGTTGGCGGTATTTTTCCAGAGTGCTTTGATATTTTGGATTCGGCGCCAGGTTGTGAGTTTCACCTGAATCTACTTTTAAGTTGAAGAGCTCCTCATAGATGGGTTTTTCTCCGCGTATGGATGCGACCAGTGACAGGATATGGTGTTGGTCTTTCTTTTTGTCAAAGTAACGGATGTATTTCCACTCGCTGCTGCGCACTGCTTCCATTCTCGGGTAGTTTTGACCCATGAACATGTTTTCGCAAAAGAAGTCCTGGCGCCAGGAATGGGAGTCTCCTTGCAGCAATGGTTTTAGGCTTCGTCCTTGCATTATTTCAGGGATGGGAAGACCGGCTAAGTCGAGGATGGTAGGAGCCAGGTCAACGCTGAGTGCGAGTTGTTCGACACGGGGTGCACGGTCTTTTTTGATGCGCGGGTCATAAACGATCAAGGGTATGTGCAGGGACTCTTCGTAGAGGAGCACCTTGCCGCCTAGCCCGTGTTCACCGTGTTGAAGACCGTGGTCTGAGGTGAAAATGATGATGGTATTGTCTGCAATACCCTGCTTTTCAAGAGTCGCCATGAGTTTGCCCACCAGTTGGTCGATGCCTGTGACCGTTTGGCAGGTGCGGACTTGGCGTTCCCGGAGGGTGTTTGGGGTTTGGACGTAGTTGTATTGGCTGATGTATTTGCCGTTGTAGACATGGCGTGGGATCCTTGGAACCCGGATGTCTTTCTTAGCGATGTAGGTGTCCGGTTGTGGCATCGCATGGATTTGATCCCGGTAGGCGCTTCGGTAAAGCGCAGGGTCGCTAGGTTTGAGTTTCATGCTGCCGGTTCCTGCTCCGTGAGGAAGGTTGAAGTTGACCTGCAGGGAAAATGGCCGGTTTTTTGGTCGGCTTTGCAAAAACGATTGGGTCTTGGCGAACTCGGGGTTGTGAGCAAAAAACTGATCGGTTCCCTGCTGGAGGATTTCAATCTGGGTATCCGCTTTGGCATGTCGGAAGATTTTGTGACGTTGCTTGGGGTAGAAGCCAAGGTGCCCGTGTCCACCGTACCAGAAGTCAAATTGACTATCCATGTGGCCGCTTTTGTATCCAGTTCCACGTTTGCTCGAACCAATGGGAACATGGTTTTTTCCGATATAACCACAGTAATATCCAGCTTGTTTCAGTAACATCGGGTAGGTCTGGGAAAAGGCCTTCTCCGTCATGGCAGAGTCGGAGCCAAAGGTCACACCGTGGCGGCGTTCATATTGCCCGCTCATGATGCTTGCCCGGCTGGGCGTGCATGCTGCGGAAGTGACAAAGCCATGGGTGAACAAGGTTCCTTTGGTTGCCAGTTTGTCCAGATTAGGCGTTTGGACGATCTGGTTCATACCCATGCATGCGAGGTAGTCGAGACGCATGTCATCAGCGAGAATCAGCACCACATTGGGTTGATTGCTGGACGTTTGTTCCGCAGCTGCGGAGTTCAGGCAGAGTAGAACTCCAAAAAGAGGCACAATCGATATCTTATACATAGGGCGGAGCATGCTTATTTGGTAAATCGGCGCATCCACTAGAGCGCTTTGTCGGGCAGAGGCACGGGTTTGTTGCTTTGTTTATCGATTGGTAAAACCGCTTGGGTGTCCTTGAGGTGTTGGGTGAGAATTTTTGAAAGTTCGCTGACTTTTTCCGGCATGGAGTTGGCGAGGTTGTTTTTTTCGCTGAGGTCTTGTTTGAGGTTGAACAGTTCGAATTGCTGGCTTGTGTGGCGGTAGATGAGTTTCCAGTTGCCGAGGCGCACCGAGCTGAATGGGGGGACGTCGTAAAAATTCGGGTAGTGCCAGAACAGTGGGCGAGAGGCGTTGATTGGTTTGCCACTGAGTAAGGGAACGAGTGAGATGCCATCGTTGGGTGGAATGGTTTCGGTGCCGGCGGCATCCAGAAGGGTCGGGAAAATATCATCGATGATGACGGGGGTATCATTGCGTTTCCCTTTGGGGGTTTTGCCGGGCCAGTAGGCAATCATGGGGACGCGGGTGCCACCTTCGTAGGCTCGCACTTTGTGACCTCGCAGCGGATGGTTTTGCGGGCATTGGCTCGGAGAGCCGTTATCGGACATAAAGATGATCAGGGTGTTGTCACGAATGCCAAGATCCTCGACGGTCTTACGCAGATCACCGAGTGATTGATCCATTCCGTAGAGCATGGAGGCGAGCACCGCCTTTTGTTTCGGCCAGCCTTTGTTGGAGAACTGATCCAGAAATCGGCGGTCGGCTTCCCATGGGGCGTGTACGGCGTAGTGGGCCATATGAAGGAAAAACGGCTTCTTTTCTTGAACGGATTGTTGGATGGCGGCAATGGATTCGCGGGTGATCGCTTCGGTAAGATTAATCTTTTGCCCGTGGTATTTTTCCAAGCCGGGGACGTCCCAGATTTTTCCACCGCCGCGCCAGGCGGCTGAGAAATTTTTATCGCCGTGGTAGGAGCCGGGGCCACCCATGTAGGATCCGGCAATATTCACCTCGAAGCCGAGATTTTTCGGATCGGCTCCCGGGGTGTCTTGGGCACCAAAGTGGGCTTTGCCTGCGTGGATCGTCCGGTAGCCATCCTGTTGCAGGACTTGGGCAAGGGTAACGGATTCAAATGAATGGGGGATGTTGTAGCCCAGTGGTTGTAGCCCGTTGAGGTTCCAATTGGCACGGCGGAAGTCTTTGTTGTTGCGTTCCGGTGAGCGGTCTTTTCTCAAGGTCCAGCAAGTGACCCGGTGGCGTGCCGGGTTGGCACCGGTGAGCAGGCTGACGCGGGAAGGTGAGCAGACGTTATGGGCGTAGGCATTGGTGAGCACCAGTCCATCGGCGGCCAGCTTTTCCATGTTGGGGGTCTTATAATCGCGATTGAGTGGGGTGGTTTCGGTGTGGAAGGGAACGGAAGTTTCCTGCCAGCCCATGTCATCGACGAGGAAGACGATGATATTCGGCTTGGCGGATGCGTGCAGCTTGGCCAATGCGAGGCAGAGAATGATGCCGAGTTTGATCGTGGTTCCCATGGTCTAGACAATACGTGTTCGATCGGCTTGTTTGTCCAAAAAAAACCGGATGATGCCGAGGCATCATCCGGTGAGAGAAGCAAGGAATCGAGGCTTGTTTACTTGCGGCGGCGCAGGATCAGCGCGAGACCACCGAGACCAAGCAGCGCGGCTGATGAGGGCTCTGGGACGGCGGTGTGGTTGATGACGAGGTTGTCCATACCGATTTGGCCTCCGTTGACTTGGTCAACGAGGGTAACGCGCACGAATAGTTCACTTCCAGAGTTGGCAAAGGTGCCTGATGCGGTGTTGACCCAGGTTTCTTGAGTTTGTGCGGCAACATCTACAGTCTCACTCCAAAGGGAGGTTGCAGCATCAGAGTTGCCGTCGAAAACTTCGACGTTGGCAGTGAAGGTGCCGCTACCGGCGGCAAGCATGCGGTTGAGGTCAAAGGAGACGTTGACGGTTCCCGCACTGAGTCCGTTGATGGTCTGGGAGAAAATAGACGTTGCATCGGCATTGGTGGTAAGGAAGGTATTGCCGTCGGTCGGGGTTTGAAAGGGGACGTTGCTTCCATTACCAGTGTGGAATGGTGCTGTTCCTCCATTGGCGAGGGCTAGACCGTTGTTGCTTTCAAGTGTCCAGCCCGTGAGTCCGGCCGCCGCTGCCCGATCCCCCCATGCTGTGCCAGCCTGAGGCGTAATCGCAACGGTGGTGTTTTCGAATGAGCCATTGACAATGACGTTGGCGGCTGAAGCACTTCCGATGGACAGAAGGCTCCCGAGTAGGATGGATGGGTATTTCATCATAATGTTCTGGTTTATTGTGGGTATTGGTTGTTTTCCATTAGGTTTTTGATTTCTGGGGCCTCGAGCACCCCTTCAATCAGATAGAGTTCGTCGATTGCCCCCAGCATGACCGGCCCATTTTGTGGGGGCTGAAATCCGAGAGTGGTACCAATTCTAGCGGAGTAAGAAAGATGGCTGTCGGTGACGGTGTTGGGCGTGGTCAGTGGCCGGTTGTGGTCGCTTGCCCAGACAACGTTTTGTTTTTTACCATTCAGATAGAGTTCGACACGTGGGGTGTTGTTGTCATCCATGGAGTGCACGCAAGCGACGTGGTGCCACTTGCTGTTGGCGATGTTGATAGAGTCAGCATAGAAGCCGCCATTGTAGCCAACCACCACCGGTCTTCCCATGCGGTCGATGGCGAATTTCCATTTGGTGTAATGGCCTTGTTTTCCTGGTTGGTTGACTCCCCAGGCGATTAGACTGGATCCTCCATGGCGTAGTGCTTTGGCATCTAATTTAACCCAGCAGGCGACAGTGCGCACTTTATTGCCAGAAACCCCTGGCCATGAGGTGACCAGGCTATCGCTTGCGTGTTCGGTGAATCGGGCGGCCGAACCGAAGGGACCATCGCATTGCATGGTGGCGGCATCTTTGGAGACCGGCTTGGCATGTCCAAGATGACTTTGGGGATGATTTCCCAGAGAGGGAAAGCCGCTTGATTGCACCTGATCGAAACTCCAATGCATATAGGGCAGGGATTGGGGGAGTTCGTTCGCAAATTGATTGTTTGCGCTAGGAATGGGGCTGAGGCGGCCAATGGGGTCGATACGGCTCGCCTGGCCGGCCGTGAGCGTGGCGGATTCCTTGCGGACGCGCAGGGCGGTGACCTGAACCTTTCCCTTCAGCACGTGGACTTCATCGTGATCGTTTGTTTTTGCCAGCACGCCGAACTCGGTGCCGAGGTCGACGATGTTGAGGTCTCTGGTTTTCACTTGGAACCCTTCAGCCCCTTTGGGAACATGGAACCAGCCGGTGCCTTCGGCGAGGTAGAGTCGGTCATCGGCATGCAAGGTGAGGTCGGCAGGAGCGGTGATGATGGATTTGACTCCGGAGGCAAAGGTGAGTTCAAGGGCTCCCTGGCTGAGTTGGAGGCGTGAGCCGGGCTGCATTGTCTGGCCGTTGGGCTGATCTTCCGCTCCATCGTGGGTGATGGTGAAGAGGCTGCCCGGGGAGGTTTGGAAGGCGAGCGAGGGTGGCGTTTCCGGATCGACAAAAAACAGGCGCATGGTAATGAGCCCGATCACAAGGATCGCGGCGGCGGAAAGCAGGGCCACTTTCATTGTGCGGCGTTTCTGACGGGTTACCACTTGGTCGATGGAAATCACCGGCGTGAACTGAGCCTGTTCAGCAGCATCCAAAGCCACCATGTTCGCTAGATCGACATAGGCCAAATAGAGCTTCATCGCTTTCGGCTTCGACTTGATCTCAGTGGATATAAGATCGTAGTCGTCTTGGGAAACATTGCCATCGACCAAATCTTGGATTTTGGTTTCCAATTCATCTGGCTTCATTTCGAAGCTCCTTCCCAGGCAAGGCGTTTTTCAATACACAGCCTCAATTTTTTACGTATCCGATGTGTTGTTACACGTAACGACGCCGCGGTCAGGCCGAATTTCTTCAATCTGGAGTCCAGACTTTCTTGGTTATAGGAATAGGCGTGGATGAGATCCCGATCACGCGATTTCAGGAGTGCCATGCATTGCGCCAGGGCCTCCCTTTTTTGTGCAAACTTGTCAACTGAGTTATGTTGATGGGCCTGTGCCACGGCGTCCAAAAAGTCTTCATCGAGATTGATGCAAGAATCGTGTTTATGACTAGCCCAGTACTGGCGAACCTTGTTTCGAGCAATTCCGCTGGCCCATGGTTTAAAATCCATCTCCCAGTTATACTTCTTCCTTTTTTCCCAAAGGATCACATTGGTATCCTGCAAAATATCATCGACGTCCTGATTGCCCGGCAACATGGCGGCAATCAACCCTCTCAACACCGATTGGTGGGTTGTGATGAGCCTGATAAAGTCGCTTGTATTCCCAGAGGATGGTTTCATGACGTTTTGACGTCTAAAAATACGTCAATTCATCAAACTATTCATCACTAAGGCCGAAACGTTAACAACATTTTTCGAGTTTTTATGGAATGAGTCGGGGAAGGCTCGAACCCAGCACTTGCATTTATTCGAGGGCGACTCGGAAGAAGGCCCGTGGATCACTTGGGTTACCTACGAAGTAGCTTGGCCAATGCGAGGCAGAGAATGATGCCGAGTTCGATCGGCTTGTTTGTCCAAAAAAACCGGATGATACCGAGGCATCATCCGGTGAGAGAAGTAAAGGAAATGAGGCTTGTTTACTTGCGGCGGCGAAGAAGCAAGGTAACACCACCCAGCCCAAGAAGAGCTGCGGAGGATGGTTCTGGGACTGCTGTCACTACTGCGCTGTAGGTTGGATTACGTGTTTCGGTAACTGTCCCACTGGTTTTCAGCATAGCGGAGAGAGTAGTGTTATAGTTAGTTGCTACACGCCTTAGTGTGTGAGTTTGATTTTCAATACCAGTGATAGCGCTTGTCCCTTCTTGAAAAACAAAGTAACGGACGTCGCCACCAGAGCCAGCGTTTGCCTCGGGTGTAACCGTTATGCCTGTGAAAGTCCAAGTTAACAGATTGATGCCCGTGGCGGTAGCTTCGTTTTGTGTCTGATCTGACACACCCTGAAAACCGGAGAGAACACCACCTACGAAGCTCGTGTAAACCCCGAGATAAGCATTACTGTCAAGATCTCCGCTTTCCTCTAAGGTGAGGGAGTTAATGCTGTAAGTAGTTGTCGTAAGTAGATCAGGGCTCCAATCGGCAGTTAAGCCAGTGGTAGAATCAAAATCGATCGCTACTCCACCCGTTGAATCGTAGTTACCAGTGCCTGCACCCAGCTCCACCGATACTGTGGATACCGTGGCGGCGCTGGCGCTGCTCGCTGCTGCTATTCCTAATGCCAAAACGACCGATGTTATTTTTTTAAGTTTCATGCTAATGCTTAGTTTGTGGTTTTTCTTTTGCTTTTAATCGGAGTGCTCCCCGTGGTTTTCTTAACGTAAGAAAGTTGTTTGGTGTAGAATTGACGAGCTTGCTCAGCGGTCAAAGCGCCATCAAAAACATAAAGTTCATCAAGGTCGGCTTTTAGATATCGGCGTCTGTCAGCAATGCTTGAATGGCGGATCGTAACCCCCATCGATAAGGGAAGCGCATCAGCCGTGTAGGTAGTTGTATTGATAGGATCACCCGTTCTCGCCCAGAACCGTGACTCAACCTGTTGACCGTCAACAAAGATGCTAATAACAGGATCACCTTGCGCATCAGTTCTACCATAATCATTTAAGATCACATGATGCCAGCGTTCAGGAGTCAGCACTGGGAATGTATTGATTATAGTTGTACCCCATGAAATTGAAACTCGCCCCTTTTGATCGGATGAGTTCTGCCTAACCACCACCTCCCACTTGTAATTCTCCCTAGAGTTGTCGCCCCATCCTATAATTGCAGCGAATTCTTGTGGTTGTCCACCCTTGGGAAGCTTGATCCAAAAGGCAACGCTTCGAGGTTTCACACCACTAAAGCCAGGCCAATTCGTTGTGACATGTTGTCCGTTGCTATTTAATCGAAGAGCCTCTCCGCGCCTACCTTTACAGCTCTGAACGGCACCATGATATTTACTGATCACCTCGGAAGCAAGCGGATGATTCCCATCCACCTGAGGTCCATCCACTTCGATACCTTGTTTTTGATCAAAGCTCCAATGAAGGAATAGCAGTGATTGAGGTAGCGAGGTGAGAAATGCAGATGGTTTTGATTCGATCAGGGTCAGGCGCCCGACGGGGTCGATACGGCGCGCTTGCCCAGCGTCGAGAGTCAGCGTCTCTTTGCGCACCCTGAGGGCGGAAACTTCGACTTTTCCTTTCAGCACGTGGACTTCATCGTGATCGTTTGTTTTTGCCAGCACGCCGAACTCGGTGCCGAGGTCGACGATGTTGAGGTCTCTGGTTTTTACTTGGAACCCTTCAGCCCCTTTGGGCACATGGAACCAGGCAGTGCCTTCGCCGAGGTAGAGTTGATCTTCCGCATGCAGGGTGAGGTCGGCAGGAGCGGTGATGATGGATTTGACTCCGGAGGCAAAGGAAAGCTCGATGGCTCCCTGGCTGAGTTGGAGGCGTGAGCCGGGATGCATCGTCTGGCCGTTGGGCTGATCTTCCGCGCCATCGTGGGTGATGGTGAAGAGCGTGCCCGGGGAGGTTTGGAACGCGAGTGAGGGTGGCGTTTCAGAATCGACAAAAAACAGGCGCAAGAGGACTGCGGAGAGCACCAGAATGGCAGCGGCTGAGATCAGGGCGATTTTGATTTGCCTGCGCTGTTGTTTTTTGAGGATTTGATTGATGGGGATAACGTTTGACGATGTAAGAGTGTTGGTACCGGCAGCATGTTGCTCGAGCGTGTTTTGGACCTGGATGTATTGTTTGTAGGTGTTTCGGGCCTCTGCATTGTCCTTCAGTTCCTGCTGAAGCTTGGCAAAATCCTGCTCGGAAATGACTCCTTCGAGGAGGTCATTGATGGATTCTTCCAGTTGGTTGCGATGCATGATGGTTCAGGGCGGAAATTAGAGGGTGTCGAGCTTGAGCTTGCGCACCATGCAGCGGCGCAAGGAGGTGCGGAGACGATGTAAGGTGACCCGTAAGGCGCCGGCGGATTCGTTGTGTGCCTGGGCGTATTCCTGCAGATTGCCGCCCTGGTAATAGCGGTGCCTGAGCAGTTGGGCGTCTTTTGGCCGGACTTTACTCAGACAGGCCTCAAGGGCTTCCTGCATGGCTTCGGTGTGTTTGGAATCCTGATCGGTTTCTTCGACGAGTTGGTTGCAGAGCTCTTCATCGAAGACCAAGTGCCGATCTTTTTTGAGTTTGCGCAGGTGCTCGAGGATTTTGAACCGGGCGATGGAAAACGCCCAGGCGCGGAAGTTGCTTCCGGGTTCGAAGTCCTTCATTTTTTGCCATAAAACCAGATTGATTTCCTGCAGGACGTCGCTGACTCCCGGCTGGCCGGGCATCATGGACAGGATCATGACGCGTAGGGCCGACTGATGGGAGGTCAGTAGCTGGACAAAGTCTTGGGTTTGTTTTGCGTCGAGGCTCATAGTGGCATGCACTTATAAAATGATGCCTTTTTGCCCGAACGTTAGCAAAAAACATTAAAAACTTCAGAATGCTCGCATTGCGGACAAAAAAAACCGGCTGACGCAGGAGCGCCAACCGGTGGATGAATGGTGGTGTTTATTCGCTCGAAACTGGGATTCCACCATGTTGCGGGCCATGGTAAAGATCCGGGCATGGAAATTGCTGCTTTTTTCGAAGTCGTGCATTTTTTCCCTGATGACGACGTTGGTATTTTGCAGGACGCCTTCGGCACCGTCGGATCCCGGTATCAGCGAGACGATACAAGCACGTAGAGCTGATTGATGCTCCAACAGCCGCTTAATGAACGTGTTAATTTCAGGTGGGTGGAGGTCAGGCCTAGTAAGGAATGAATCCTCAATCGTTTTCTCAACAAAAAGATGAGAAAAAAGTGAACTTACTTCCTGCGGCGCAGGATTAAGGAGAAAACACCCAGACCGAGAAGAGCTGACGGTCATCTGATCTGAAGGTTTCCCCAGGCAAGCGTGGTTGGGGCTGTCTTGGAAGAGAGCAGTAATATTCGAGCGCTACTGAGAAGATTAATGCAATCGGAAAAACCCCCGGTCTTCTCCTTCCATGTTCATTTTGTAATGATAGATATCTCCGAGTGTCGTGGTATGAGCTGGCAAAGTTACCATGGCTTCCCAAGAATCGGGTGTTAAATCAACTGATTTCTGAATGATGTAGGAACGGTTGGGTCTCGGTTTAAAGTCTAGTATATAATGATTATTGGACAAGTGGGTCACTCCTAAGCGTTCATTTTTTGGTACACCAGCGAGAGTGATACCGTCGATTAATGTTTGATTCGAGGTATTGGATGAGCCATTAGAATCTGCATCAAGCGTTGAAAAAACCAACCAGACATCGTTATTTTCCAGGTCGGTAAATTTGACGTCTGATAGATCAAAATTCACGTAGACTCCCTTGAGATACACACTGTCAGCTGCATCCACCGTATCACCTACGTTGGTGACTAGCTCCCCATTTGTATCGGCATCAACAACGATGCTCTTTATGATTTTTGCAGAGTCCCATGAATCACGGCTCCCCGCAATCAAACTTACTTTGACATCATAAATATCATCCCTTGAATTGGCTCGACGCGCCGAAAGGAGAAACGTCATGTCGATGACGTTATTTGCGGAAACCACTTTTTGAAGAGTATTAACCGAGCCTAAATTTCTACCCACTTCGGCTATCGTGTGCGTGCCAATTTTCAGGTTTTGCCATTGCTTGCCGGAGGGTGTGTCAGGCACGTTGCTTCTCGTTTCGTCGATGAGAGAAAGCTCGTCGCGCTTACTACCTAAGCCTCCGGTAAAGAACCCATTGATGTTGACGGAATCGGAATACCCTGTCCAACCAGGGGAGACGCCTCCCACCTCGGTCTCACTGTCATGTCCAGAGTATCGATAGATTTCATCTTCAAAACTATCATTTGCCAAATAAAGTCGGGACGGCGCAGTTCTCCCTCGTTTTTTGTAATTCTCCAGAGATTCTAACATTTTGTTTCTAGTAGCCGCTTCTGAATGGTAGAGGTTGGTCGTCTGTCGGAGATCGGTATTGAGATTATACAAAGAGCCTGAAAAGTCGTTGTCGGTATTAGGCACACCTATGAGATCTCGAAATGCCGATGTCTCTGATGGCGAAGCGTAGTTTGCTTGTTTAATCAGCACCCATGAGTCTTGGCGGATGGCAAGGTTGGTAGTAGCTCCCGCGTGTATCAGCAAATCACGAGGTGTTGTCGCCATTGGATTCGTTGTGAGAAAAGCATCGAGACTGCTGACACTGTCTTCTCCAGCGTTGTCTGGTAAATCTACATCAAGGATATCTGCAAATGTAGCTAGTAAGTCAGTTTGGCTGATGACCTGAGAGGAAACCGAATTTGCCATCACCTTGTTGGGCCACTTAACGATAAAAGGAACACGCGTGCCCGCCTCGTGGAGGGAACGCTTACCACCCCGGAGAGGTCCCATGCTGAAGTGACCTTGATTTACAGCCCGACTATAAGCGTTTGCTTTTGAAGTCGCTACTTCGGCTCCATTATCAGAAGTGAAAATAACAAGTGTATTATCGGACAGATTATTGTCATCTAATGCCTGAAGTAATTGACCGATGGTATCGTCCAGATTTTGAATGAAATCTCCATAAAGATCCACCCCACTGGAACCTTGGAAAGCGGCGGTGGGTGTAATGGGGGTGTGGGGTGCTCCCGTTGCAAAGTAGAGAAAAAACGGTTTGCCTTTTTCTTGTCCATATTTCGGATCAACAGAACCATTCCCTGAAATTTGATTCCCCTTGGAATTCAGATAGTTCACCGCAGCCTCTAGTTCAATACCCAGACGCAAACGATATTCGTCATCATCGCCCGTGCTCATGATACCGTTAATCCCCGGCGGTGAATCGGAAACCCCATTCTCAACCCATTGATGACCCGTGCCTATCCAAACGGCATTACGGGCATATTCAAAGCCATGTCGTTTGGGCCCATAGATAGGTTTGCTGAAATCAATTTGCGACAGTGAAGGGACACTTGAGGGCAGTGTAGGGTTGAAAGCAGATGTTGTGGCGCTTCGAAAATCAAAGCGAACTCCCCATTTGCCCACCATCGCCGTATCATATCCATGTTTGAGTAAAAGAGATCCTAGCGTCATCCTCTGACTGTCAATCGTCGACTGACCAAGGGTGGCACCGTTTCCTGATGTGAGTCCAGATCGCCAGGCGTGTCGTCCCGTCAATAATCCGTAGCGACTGGGGCCGCAGATTGCCGCACAGGTATAGGCTTGAGAAAAAATACGTCCCTGAGTTGCCAATGAATCAATATGCGGGGTGCTGAGCTTTGAGTTGGGGTTGATACATTGGGGGTCGCCATATCCCATGTCGTCTACGTTGATCAGGAGAATGTTGGGCAAAGATGACTCCTGTGCATGCATAGCGGATATCGGTACGCATAGGATCGAGAGGATGAGGGTCGGTAGTTTGAGACTTCTTTGTGTCTGTTTGACTTGCTTATTCATCACTATGATGGCTGTTAGTTTGATGCTAACTTTGCTGATTTCCAAAAAAAACCTCCCTACAGCTAAATTCTACAGCCGCAGGGAGGATAGAGGGTTTATGTTTACTTGCGACGACGCAAGATCAGAGTAACTCCACCAAGGCCGAGAAGAGCTGCGGAAGATGGTTCTGGGACGGAGGCAATCGACACATTATCGATCAGGGTCTGTCCATTAGTAGCGTCTCCGACAGTGGTGAATACCAGCCACACATTGGTATTCGCTCCAGCAGAGTTAAAGGTGTCAAGCGTGACAGACTGGCTGGCAAGATAAACACTTTCACCTCCTCCCGTAGACATTATATCACCTGTGTTTGTCACCAATCCGCTTGCCTCACTTGCATCGAAAGTTACAGAGGCCAATTCAGTAACCCATCCGGCCGTACCTGCGGTTCCTGCAAACACGCTGACACGCACATCATTGATAAGGCTTTGAGAACTAGCAGCGCGAGCCGTCAAATCGAATGTTACTGTCATAGCAGTAAGGTCACCGATCAATCCAATATTCTGGCCCAGTTGCGCTGAATTGCCACTGGTTAACGTGCCTCCCTCAATAACAGCCCAAGTATCGAGCCCAGAGGAATTAGGAGTGTTACCGCGATAGCTGCCAAGTGCTGAAACTTTATTAGCTGAACCGTTGAGAACACCATCCCAACGGTTGATCGTGCCTTCACTGGATACTGTCATTTCGTCATCCAATATCCCATTATTATCGCCGTTAACAGATGTATCGTCAACAGTCACAGTGCCTCCGCTACCGGTGACATCTTCAAATCCACCATTTGCCAGCACTAAAGCGCCCTGTGAAATGCTGATTGATGATGCCATCACGATGGCTGGGAATAGTAACTCTTTTTTCATCGTCTTATTTTTCATGATCATATCCTATTATTCGTTGTTGGTTGCGTTTTTTCTAATCCTATGCACATCCATTTTCTATTTGAGAGAGTTGGTGTGCATAAGCCGAAGAATTGATTTCTCAGACAGTGTGCCTTCGAAGATATAGAGCTCATCAATTTGTATTTTAAAATCCTTCTTAGGATTCACCCCGTCAGCATTATGTCCGATCGCTACGGGTGAAGCATTAGGATCCAAGGTGTTAATGACACTGTTGGGGATAGATTGTGGATAGTCAGCGCTGAGCGGCTCCTTTTTGCCATCGATAAACAAAGTGGTTTCTGGAACGCCATCCTCAGTTGAACGGTAAGAACACGCAATATGGTGCCATTGGCCATCACAAACATTTGAACCTCCAACCAAGTAACCTGTGCCAATAATTTGAACCTTTCCTCGGCCTGTATGACTCTCATCGCCTGAGATATTGATCGTCCATCGTTCCAGATCCTGATAAGACTTTAAACTTGATTTTCTATCCAAATCAAAACGACCCCATGTCACTATACCTGATACTCCGCCTGAGGGAATCCGTTCACTACGGTACCAAAATGCGATGGTCCTAGGGCGGTCACCCGCAATTCCAGGGTATCCTGTAAGTAATGATTTTCCCACAAGAGGTTCGATAGATAATGCTGATTCAAATCTTCCTTCCCCGAGCATCGTCAAAGCCTTGGTATCATTTTTGATCGGACGAGCTGAAGGATCTGACAGGCAATGAATGGTTCCTTCAGCTGGGAAAGCAAGATCTTCGATTTCGTCAAATGACCAGTGTAGGTAGGGTAGGGATTTGGGGAGTTTGTTCGCAAATTGATTGTTTGCGCTAGGAATGGTGCTGAGGCGGCCAATCGGGTCGATGCGGCGCGCTTGGCCGGCCGTGAGGGTGGCGGATTCTTTGCGGATGCGTAGAGTGGTCACCTGGACCTTTCCCTTGAGCACGTGGACTTCATCGTGATCGTTTGTTTTTGCCAGCACGCCGAACTCGGTGCCGAGGTCGACGATGTTGAGGTCTCTGGTTTTCACTTGGAACCCTTCAGCCCCTTTGGGAACATGGAACCAGCCGGTGCCTTCACCGAGGTAGAGTCGGTCATTGGCATGCAGGGTGAGGTCGGCAGGAGCGGTGATGATGGATTTGACTCCGGAGGCAAAGTTGAGCTCGATGGCTCCCTGGCTGAGTTGGAGGCGTGAGCCGGGATGCATCGTCTGGCCGTTGGACTGATCTTCCGCGCCATCGTGGGTGATGGTGAAGAGCGTGCCCGGGGAGGTTTGGAAGGCGAGTGAGGGTGGCGTTTCAGGGTCGACAAAAAACAGGCGCATCAGGACTGCGGAGAGCACCAGAATGGCAGCGGCCGAGATCAGGGCGATTTTGATGGTTTTATTTTTTTGCCGTTTCAGAACGCGTTCCATGGGGACGACGTTGGTTTGCGGTAGGGTGGTGGTTTTTGCCTGACTGAGCAGGCTGTGCATCTCAGCGAGTTCGACGTAGTATTCGACTGATTCCCGGTTGGCCAAAAGCTCCTGCTTGAGCCGGGTGAGTTCGGACTCGGAGATGGTGTGATCGAGCCAGGCTTCGATCAGGGAGGTGAGCTCTTCCTGGTTCATTGGACATCTCCTTCCAGCAGCAGACGTTTGTGGACGCAGTTACGTAACTTTGCTCGCACGCGGGAGAGTGCGGTGCGCAGGGAGTCGGGGGACCGCTTGATACGTTTGGCGTGTTGTTCGAGGGTTTTGCCCTTCGAGTACCTGACTTCGATCAGGTCGCGGTCGCTGGGTTTGAGTTTTTCCAGGCAGCGATCGAGTGCGCGTTGTCTGAGAGTGGTCTCCTTTTCCGGCCGCTGGTTCCAGACCTGGTCGATCGCCTGGATGAGCTCATCATCCATCGAGGGTGAATGGTGGCGTTTATTCGCTCGGAACTGGGATTTCACCATGTTGCGGGCAATGGCAAAGATCCACGCCTGAAAGTTACTTCCATCCTCGAAGCTGTTCATCTTCTCCCAGATGACGACATTCGTATTCTGGAGAACGTCTTCGGCATCGTCAGAGCCCGGCATGAGGGAGACGATATAGGCACGCAGAGCCGACTGGTGCTCCAGCAGCAGCTTAATAAACGTGTTGATTTCCGGTGGGTGAGAAGCCATGCCTACTAAGGTATGGATTCCCAATCACTTTTCTAAACAAAAAAGATGATAAAAAAAGCGTGGCTTCTGATTTAGGGCGCGTGGCGGGTCACGGTTTCAAGGGGATGATCAGGCAGCGGCCATGGTTGTAGCCTTTCCCTTTTCTGCGGGTGGAGAGGCAGAGTGCTTTGGCTTGCCCATCCTCGATGTAGAGAAAGGGACGTTCGATGCTACCGACGGTGATGGCTTTTCCGTCAGGAGATGGGAACGATTTTCCGGTGACCTTGGAGTGCTGGGCTTTGTCCCATTGGATGCCATCGGTAGAAGTGATCAGCCCGATGTAATGATGAGCATGAAAAATGGCGTAGTAGCGCTTGCGCTTGGTATCATACCAAAGGGATGCATCTTCGGTATCCATACCGGAAATCGCGGGTTGGGGCTGGATGCTGAACGGTCCGGTCGGGGTGGGGGAGGTAGCCAGGCCTTGGATGCGCTGCGGCATCGCTTGTTCAGGAGTTTTGGCTTTGATGTCCCCTTTGAGAATCATCAGATAGGAGCCATCCGGGCGTTGGGTGACGCCGGGGTTGACGGTGATGTTGAAGACGGGCTTGGCGGGTTCGACAATCGCCTGCGTGGAGGGAACAAACGGCCCGGTAATTGATGTTGAGGTGGCGACACCAATACGCTGGCTATCCCGGATGTGATTGCGGGATTTGCCGGGTCGGCTGGAGATAAAGTAGAGGTGCCAGGTGTCACCAAACTTTTTTAGTTTGGGGTTGTGTGCCATCAGTTCGTTCCAGTGTCCCTTGCCAGAGCCCTTGAGCAGGACCTTGAGGTGCCGGTAGGGTCCTGCCAGATCATCTGCTTGGGCGATGGCGATTTCAGATGTCGTGAGCCAGTCACCACCCTTGGTTTTCCAGCGGGAGTAGATCAGATAATAGCTGTCCCCTTCTTTGACGATGTGGCCACCCCAGGTGGCGTAACCTTCTTCTTCAAAGAAATTCGCCTGAGTAATCGGCTCGAGCTTGTCAGCGAGTTTGAGATTATCCGTTGTTTGACTCCAAGCAAGTGGTTGGAGCAGTAACACCGAAAGGAGGATGAACAAGGATCGGGTCATTCAACAATCATTGAACTCGCTGATGGTTTTGTCAACGATGGGCTTGGCTCCAGAAAAAGGGTGCATTCAATTACTTGAGCACGACTTGATAGAAATGTTGGGCAGAGCTTGAGTGTGGCAGCGTGTAGGAGGTTTGAGATCCGACTGCTGCAGCCGCGATATCATCGGCGACAATGTGGGACCAGTCGATGAGGTCGGTGCTGGACCGGATGGTGAAACGGGCCGTTGGGCTGGATGGCCAGGTGAGTTGGAGTGCACCATCTCCGAGAAGGGTTTGTTCCTGTTTGAAGTAGCTGTTGAGATCGAGCGGATCCGTTCCGATTTTGGCTTCCCCTCCATCATTGATGTTATCGCCGTCGGTGTTGTCGTTGTCCGGATTGGTTTCGCCAGGGTCGACCAGGCCATTTTGATTTTTATCCTCTGTGAGGTCCGGGATGCCATCCTGATCGACATCAACGGCAGGGAGGTTAGGCAGAGCCGGAGGGACGGCCTGGTTGGTGTTTTTATTGACCGAATACTGGGCGCCCATGGCGTCAAGCTGTTGCCGGAGGTGGCGGACCATGCTCATCAATCGTTCCGGGTGGCTGGCGGCCACGTTGTTTGATTCACCGATGTCATTGGCGAGGTTGTAGAGGGATGTGCTTCCATTGCTGTACTGGTGGATGATTTTCCAGTCGCCCTGACGCATGAGCGCAAAGTGGTCATGATTGTGCCCATGTGGGAAATGTTGGATGAACTCCTGCGGTCGGTGGGTTCCCGGAGTGGCACGGAAGTAGGGACTCAGATCGTGGCCATCGACCGGGTGGCTGTAGCTGGCTCCTGCGATGCTGGCGACCGTGGCAAACATATCTTCACAGGAAACGATATCATCCTCCCGGCTTCCGGCCGGAATGCTGAGCTGGGATTGGAATGGGTTGTTGGCATCGGGTTTTGCCCATGAGGCGATCATGGGTACGCGGATGCCACCTTCCCAATACTGTCCTTTTTTACCACGTAAGATGGGGTTGGCTGCATCACTACCGTTATCGGAATAAAAAATGACGATGGTATTTTCGGCGACGCCGAGTTGTTCGAGATTCGTCAGAATATCCCCCAGGGATTTATCCATGCCTTCGATCAGGGTGGCGTAGGCGAGGGCGTTACCGCTGAGGCTGGGGTAGTTGGCTGTAAACCGGCTGTCTGCCTGCCAAGGAACGTGAACAGCATAATGTGCCATGTAGGCAAAAAAGGGAACGCCATCGCTGACGGACGCTGTGATCGCTTTGTTCATTTCCAGCGTGAGGGCTTCGGAGAGGAAGGTGTCGGTGCCGTGGTATTGTTCGAGTCCCGGGACATGCCAGATGCCGGTGCCGTAATTGTTGGTGCCGAGGTAGGACCCGGGCCCTCCGGCTCCATGACCGGCGATGTTGATATCAAAGCCAATCGCTTGTGGATTACCGGCAAAGGAACTGTTGGTGCCGAAGTGGGCTTTACCGGCGTGGATGGTTCGGTAGCCGGTTTCCTGAAGGAGTTTGGGCAAGGCGATGTCACTGGGCTTCATACCCGCCATATGCCAGTCGGACGGTGATTTGAGGTGGGCGATGTTGTTGCTCCCTGTGTCTTGGGGAGTGCTGGGGTGGGTCCAGGTGGTGACATGGTGGCGGGTGGCATTCATCCCGGTCATGATCGAGACTCTGGTGGGTGAACAGACGGAGCAGGCGTAGGCAGAGGTGAACTTCATCCCCTGGGTCGCCAGCCGTTCCATGTTAGGGGTGATGCGGAGCTTGTTGGTTTGGTTGGCCGACGGCTGCGGGTCGCCTGAAGCATCATAATGAAAAGGAACCGAGGTGTCCTGCCAGCCCATGTCATCAACGAGGAAAAAAAGGATATTTGGTTTGGGAAGACCCACTCCCATCCTCAGGGTGGCGGTCGTGCTGCCACCTGTGTTACTTGCTGTCAGGGTGTAGGTGGTGGTGGATGTGGCAGAACTCGACGTGTTGCCATCACCATCTGTGGAGAGGGAGGTAACGTCACCGATTTGCGGGGTGATGGAGATTGATGTTGCACCAGTGGTTTGCCAGCTGAGGTTGAAGGCTGTGCCGGGAGTGACGTAATAGTCGTTGGCGGAAAAGGATTCAATGCTTGGAGGAAAAACGTGGTCGTTACTGACAATTTGAATGCCGTTCACGGCGGCGCGACCCACGCTGGAATCCATGGCGAGGGTGAAACTGCGGCTCGTGACATTTTCAAAAACGGCGAAGTTGGCATAGTTTCCGGCTCCCGTGGTCTGGACGAAGGTGCCGGAGTAGGTGCCGGAATCGTCACCGGCTTTAACCATGGCCTGGGATTCGAGGGGAGTCAGGGTGAGGGTGTGGCTGCGGTTGGATGAGTCCGTATCAAAATAGACATAGACTCGGTACCCTGGAGAGGTGAATGTGGAGTCCAGCCCGTTGATTTGCAGACCGCCACCGTCTGAGGGTTTGAAGGCGAGGTAGGAGTTCATTAGGCTACGGCTGCTGGCGCTGCCCTCTCCCTGGCTGGCTCCCGAGTAGCCGACGTAGGCGGAATTCAAGCTGGAGATAAAGGTGGCAGCGGAGCTGTTCCCTTGGTCATCTTTGACGCTGAGGTTGCGTTGCGCCGCGGCACCGGATAGATCACCATTGTTGAACCCGATGTTATTCCAGTGTTGGGCTGCGATCGGGATGTTGCCCGCTGCGTCTCCATTGATGATTTGGTTACTCTCTGTCGAACCAGCGTTGTTAAACAGATTGATGTTGATGGTTTTGGCATCCACCGAGGATGCAAGGGTGCAGAGAAAAAGCAGACAAGTGATAGGTTTCACGGGAAATAAATGGTTAGATTACGGTGTGATGAGTAAGCGAAGGAAGGTGCGTTGTGTGCTGGGGGCAGACAAACTCCAAGGTGAGCGGTAATGAAGTGTGGCGGTGCCGTCACCATGATGGATGGAGCGGATAAAGACAGGTGCTTCCTCATCATTCCAGTGGATCAGATCCTGGGACACCTGGGGGGTGGCTTGTGTTCCCAGTGCATTCAGATTGCGTTGGAAGGCAAGGGTGAGGTAATCCTTTCCGTCAATGGTTTCGAGCTGACCGCTGGGCAAGGCGAGGTCCATGGCATTTGTAGGATGAGAGCCAAGGTAGAATTCCGAGATGTTGTCCAAGCCGTCGAGATCGTCGTCATCGGTGGCTGATCCGATGAGACTGTGGCCGGCTGACCATTCGGTGTAGCTGAGCGGTGTGAGTTTAAACATTTTGTATGCCATCCCTTTCCCAAGGGCGAGTTGTGCCGTGGCATTGAGGTGGACTTCATCGGTGTCTTTGAATCCGTCGACTTCTTGTTCGTGACTTGGATGGTCGGTGCTATTGGTGGGCACGGTGGCGGTGTTATTTTTAGCCAGAGCTGCTCCGGAATCTTCATCCAGCTCGAGTTCCGCTTGACGCACGAGCTCGCGGCCGGGGAATCGGGTGTCCACATCGCCGCCGGCAGGTGCGTATGGAAGGACCTGACCTAGCACAAAGCGGATGCCGTCCGGTGAGGCATGATTTGCAAATTGTTCCCGGATGCGATCGATAAAATGAGAGAGGTTGGCTCCGTAGTCGTCGGCACTGGTGTTGGACTCGGGTACGTTTAAACCATCCTTTGCGTCCTGCTCACCTTGTTGCCAGCACATCCCTTTGATGACCGGTTGCCAGCCATCGGTTTCGAGTGCGGCGATTCCGTTGTTGAAGGTGTTGACCATGGCGGTGAATGATCCGCCCCAGTTGCCGGTGTCTGTGGCATTGGCTCCGGGTTTGAAGTTGATTTCCAGGCTGTTGCCACTGGCAGCGTATTTGATCAGAGCGATGTTCCGTCCCGGGCAAAGGTCGCGGAGTCGTTCACCGAAACCCATTTCCGGTCCGAAGGTGCTGCCGTTGGCGGGTTGGAGGCCGACCCATTTGTTGGCGATCGATCCGGACACACCTGAGCCTGCGGCGTAGAGCATGATTTCGGGTATACTGAGTAGTTCGGCTGACAGCTTGTAGCTCCGTGCCGTCCCTTGCATGTTCGACTGTCCACTCAAGAGGTAGACATCGATGGGGCCTTTGCTCAGAGTGGCGGATGTCTGGGCGGTGATGATGGTGTTCCCGCGGGTAGCGGTTAAAGTCCAAGTGGTGCTGGCTGTGGGAGTGAGGATACTGCTGCCAGTACTGGATACCGATCCTACCCCTTGATCAATGGTTACCGAATCCGCATCGGTCACGTTCCAATGGAGAGTCACGGATTCGCCTGCGGTAAAGGAGCTGGGAGTGGCAGTGAAGGATACAATGTTGGCGGAGGGTTCGGTTTGAGCCACAATTTGTAAGCCGCTCAAGGTGGCCCGACCGGAGGTGGCATCTCCGGATATTGTGAGGGTATTGCCGGTGAAGGTTCCAAACTCGGCGTAGTTGGCATCCGTGACTGCCGATGTTGATGATGTGGCGGTGCTTGGAATCCAGCCGATGACGCCATCGTTGTCGGTATCTGCATCGGTTCCTGAAGTGTCCTCCGTCCAGAATGTCTGGTTGCTGGTTCCATCGGTCATACTGATGGCGTAGGTTCGGGTGGCAGAGCCGATATCAAATACCGCATAGACCTTGTAGCCATGGGGTGCCCAGGAGGCTAGGCCGTCGAGTGTGATGCTTTCCGAGCTATTCAGATTGAGAAAGCTTTGCATGAGCCCACCGTCACCTGTGTTCGATTGGTTAGGTGAGCTGCTGTTGGCAAAGTTAGAGTAGAATGATCCGCTTGATGTCATGTCAACACCTGCATCAGCACCGGAGGAATCGTTGAGATTGATGTGGTTGGCGCCTTGGGTCGCGGCAGTGAAGGTGCTTGGTGCTCCTGCCCCTGATGCCCGGAGATTGATGTTGTTCCATTTGGATCCGTCGGTGGTTTGAGATCCTGGCATGCCCACGATGGAGGACTCACCGGCATCGACGGCGTTGGCGTCATTGAGTGCGATACCAAAGTTTACGCTGATACTTGCGGGAATGGGGACAATTTGAAAACCGCAGATCGGAGCGCGGTTGGTATCGGCACCCGAGATGGTCAGGGTGTCACCGGTGAAAGTTCCGAAGGCAGCATAGTTGGCATCAGTGATCGCGGTTGCTGATGTAGTTGCAGTCGACTCGATCCAGTTGATTACACCGTCGTTATCTGTATCAGAATCTGATCCTGCGGTGTCGGCTGTAAAGTAAGATTGAGAAGTTAATCCATCACTGACAGTAAAGCCGTAGGTGCGGGTGAAGGGGCCGATATCGAAGTAGAGATAAACTCGGTAACCGTGAGGCGCCCATGTGGATAGTCCGCTGAGGGAAATGGACTCCGAGTTGTTCGCGAGAGTGTAACTTTGCATCAACGCTCCGTCGCCTGATGCGGAGGCATTGGCTCCACTTGCATTGGCGTAATTGGCGTAGAAGGCCCCGCTGGATACCATATCGACCCCTGAATCAGCACCGGAAGTATCATTGAGGTCAATGTGATTGCCGTTTTGGCTCGCTGCGGTGAAGAGGCCTGGTGCGCCTTGTCCGGATGATCGGAGGGGGATATGATTCCACAATGATCCGTCATGGGTTTGTCCGCCGGGGATCCCTACGCTTGCCTTTTCTCCTGTGTCAATCGTGTTGGCATCGTCTGAGCCAATCGCAAGGTTGACATTGATCGTGTTGGCAAATGATGTAACTGCCAGAAACGGAAGCAGGATTGCTAACAAAGTTCGGATCTTCATGGTGGAAATAATGTTTGGTAAGAAAAACCTGACGGGATAATGGCTCCCGTCAGGTTGTTGTTGAAATCAATGGATGTGTTTAATGCATGCTTGATTATTTTCTCCGGTGGAGGATCAGGGCAAGTCCGCCGAGGCCTAGCAGGGCAGCGGAGGATGGCTCGGGGACCGCGACGATTTGAAAGCCGCTGAGGACGGCTCGTCCGCCATTATTGGTTCCAGAGATGGTGAGGGTGTCACCAGTGAAGGTGCCGAAGGAGGCGTAGTTGGCGTTGGTAACCGCGGATCCCGATGTGGTGGAGGTGGTCCCGAGCCAGTCGATGATCCCATCGTTGTTGGTATCACTGTCCGTCGAATTATCCGCAGTCCAGTAAAGCTCGAGCGCTCCTCCATCGTTCATCGAGATACCGTAGGTCCGGGTTAGCCCGCCGATGTCAAAGACGGCAAAGGCTTTGTAGCCATTGGGGGCCCATGTGGATAATCCGGTGAGGGAGATGGTTTCCGTGTCGTTGAGGTTGAGGTAGCCTTGCAGCAATCCTCCATCACCGGTTGCGCCCTGATTTGGGCTGCTGGCGTTGGCGTAGTTCGTATAGAAGGTGCCGGAAGAGGTCATGTTGACGCCGGAGGAGGCTCCGCTGGAGTCGATCAGCGCTATGCTGGCACCTCCTTGGGTTGAGGTTCTGAAGGTTCCCGGGTCGCCTGGGTCGCCTGCCAAGCGGGTGGAAATATTGTTCCAGTTTGAGCCGTCAACGGCCTCCGTTCCGCTGAGGCCTACGAGGGCCGTTTCGCCGGCATCGACTCGTTGGTTGTCAACAGTGGCGCTGACCGAAAAGTTGACGCTGATCGATGCCGCCTGAGTGGTTGCGCTTAAGCCGACCAGAAGGGCAATGCTTGTACTTTGTTTTATCATGTGTTTCTGTTTTTGTTGTTTTTCAATGTTGGAGGATTCCAATAAAGATAGAAAAGGGTGTGAATATTACGGTTGGTGGGTTTCCATGATTTGTTGGATGGATGCGGGGGTTAGGGTGGCCCGGTAAATAAACAGCTCATCGATGAGTCCATGAAAACGAGCCTGATATTGAGCCGATGACTGGCGGTGGTTGATGCCCAGGATCATGGGGAGCCCTTCTTCGGTTTTCCGTGTGTGAACGATTTGGGATGATTTCTGGTGGATCGCCGGTTCGTCTTGTCCGTCGACATAAAACCTGATGTCAGGGGTGCCCTGTTCGTTCAGATCGCCGGTGTCGACCACGGCGACATGGTGCCACTTGCCATCGGCGAGGTTGGTATTGCCATCATACCAACTTTGTCCCAAACCAAGTCTGAGCACGGCTCGTTTGGGATCGCCTTCAGCTTTGGTGACCCGGAACCTCCAGTAGCGGTTGCTCGTCATTTTCCCCCATTCGACAATGGGAGCCCAACCGTGGGGGTCGTTCGGATGAAGTTTGATCCAGCATGCGACCGAGCGAGGTTGGCGTCCAAGGATTCCCGGCCAATTGGTCAGTAGCCGGTCTCCCTTGCCGTTGAACGAAAGTGCCTTACCGTGTTTTCCGGGCACTAATCTCTCGTTGGCTTCACGGGAATCATTTTGGACAGGCTTGGCAGTGATGGTCTCCCTTCCGGACAGTGACCCTTGCGGCAAAAACGGATGGTCTCCATCAAACGACCAGTGCAGATGGGGTAATGATTTCGGGAGCGTGGTATGGAAGGTTCGGGCTGCCACGGGGATGGTATTCAGGCGCCCGACGGGGTCGATACGGCGCGCTTGGCCGGCAGTGAGTGTGTCCGACTCCTTGCGGACGCGCAGGGCGGTGACCTGAACCTTTCCTTTCAGGACATGGACCTCATCGTGGTCGTTGGTTTTGGCCAGCACGCCAAATTCAGTTCCGAGATCAATGATGTTGAGGTCCCGGGTGGTGACTTGGAAGCCTTCCGCTCCCTTGGGAACGTGGAACCAGGCATGGCCTTGACCGAGGTAGAGTTGATCATCCGCGTGCAGGGTGAGATCCGCCGGCGCGGTGATGACGGATGTGACTCCGGAGGAGAAGGTCAGTTCGATGGCTCCCTGACTGAGTTGAAGTCGTGAGCCGGGGTGCATGGTTTGTCCCTCGGTTTGGTCTCCTGTGCTTGTGTGGCTTGAATCATGGGTGATGGTGAAGAGGCTTCCGGGGGAAGTTTGGAAAGCGAGCGACGGTGCTTGTTCCGAGTCGACAAAAAACAGCCGCATCAGCGCCAGAGAGAGCAGCAGAATGGCGGCAGCTGAGACCAGGGCAATCTTGAGGGATCTTTTTTTCTGGTCTCGCAGCAGTTCGTCGATGCTTTGGACTCGTTGGTCGAGGATGTTCGTGTCCTGCTCCCGTTCAAGCGGATGCTGTCGGGATGCCCAGCGGTGCAGTGCTGCGTGGATGCGTACCTGTTCGAGGTAATATTTCCGGGCTTCGGGGTTGTTTTGCAGGATGAGGTCGAGTTCATGCATTCCCTGCTCATTGATGGATTCATCGATGAGCTGGCGTATCCTTGTATTGAGGAGGGTATTTTTTTCCGGTGGGAGCATGAGCTATTTCAATGTGGTCGGGGCGCTTGTTTTGATTTGCACGCATTGTTTCAGTTTGTTGCGAATCAGGTAGAGTGCCTGGGAAATCGATGAGGCCGGGCGGTCCAGTTGTTCAGCCATAGAGTGGACGCTGATGTCATCGAAGTAGCGGGCCTTGACCAGCGCCTGTTGCTTCGGCGTGAGCAGGGCGATACACTCGGCGAGTGATTGTTCCCTCTGGTTCGGGAGGTAGACCTGACTCTGCTCGGATTCCTGGGCGAGTAGCTCCATGGTTTTTCGACTGAAGACCAGTCGGTCGCGAGAGGCATCCCGGCTGGCGGCGCGGACTTGGTTCCATGCAATGCCACGGGCCCAGGGGAGAAATGGGCGGGATAAGTCGTATTCCGATGCCTTACGCCAGAGCACGAGGTTGGTTTCCTGTAGGATGTCGTCTGCCAGTGTGGCGTCCTGAATCAGGGCAAAAATATAGTCGTGTAGCACCACCTGATGTTTAGAAATCAGGCCGATCATACGCTCCTCGGCGTCTGCTGCTATCGGTGGATTGGGCATGGCGAGAGATTGTCCTCACCTTGTATTACCACGTTTGGGTGCCTATCTCACTATGGAGGTGTAAAAAAATGATTTTTTTTGAAGCGATGAGCAGATGCGTGATGGGGGGTGTCGCGCTTTTACGGTTGTTGCTTCGGCAGGGTGAAGGGGTCTTCTTTTGGTGGTTTGGTGGCGTGGGTCGGCCACTGGGCGCCATGCGTTTTCAGGGCAGCTTGCATGTTGAGGGCCATTTGCATGACTCGCTCTGGTTGCTTGGCAGCCAGGTTGTTTTTTTCTCCGATGTCTTTGGTCAGGTGGTATAGCTCGTAGCTGTCATCGGCAAAATTGTAGATCAGTTTGTAGTCGCCTTCGTGGTAGGTGGTGAAGTAATCCGACCGGTGGTCGTGGGGGAAGTGGATCAAGAGTTGCTGGGGGCGGTGGTGGCCGGGTTTTCCGGAGAGGTAGGGGCTGAGGTCGTGGCCGTCGATGTTTTGGCGCGGGTTGATTCCGGCGACCTTTGAAATCGTCGGGAAGAGGTCGAAGCAGGTGACGAGATCGTTGGTGCTGCTGTTGGCCGGGATTGGCAGTGCTTGTTGCAGTTTGTTTTCTGAATTGGGTTTTGCCCAGGATGCAATCATCGGCACACGGATGCCGCCTTCGTATTTGTCTCCCTTTTGAGCCCGGAGCGGAGCACTGAGCATCGGGGAGTCGCTGCCGTTGTCCGAGATGAAGATAACGAGGGTGTTTTCTGCGACACCGAGCTCATCCAGGTGGGCGAGGATATCGCCGAGTGACTTGTCCATGCCTTCGATCATGGTGGCAAAGGCGAGAGAGTCACCTTTGAGCGATGGGTAGTTTTTGGTGAAGCGGGGATCCGGGTCAAAGGGGAAGTGGACCGCGTAGTGAGCCATGTAGGCAAAAAACGGTTGTTTGTCTTTTACCGATTGGGTGATGGCCTTGTTTATTTCCAGGGTGAGAGCCTCGGTGAGAAAGATGTCTTTGCCATGGTAGGCATCGAGGTGGGGAACCTGATACAGCCCTTTGCCGAAGTTTTTGGTGCCGTAGTAGCTGCCCGGGTGGCCGGTTTCCTTACCGGCAATATTGACATCGAAGCCGAAGCTGAGCGGATTTTTATTGGTATCGATGTTGCCAAAGTGGGCTTTGCCGGCGTGGATCGTTCGGTAGCCGGCATGGTTGAGCAGGCGGGGCAGTGGAGGCTCGGAGGTATCGAGGCCGCCACGTTGCCAGTTGCTGGGGGAGTTGTGAGATTTGGTCGTGTTGTTGCCGGTTTCGCCGTTTGGGTAGGGGCTGGTCCAGTTGGTGACGTGATGGCGGGCTGAGTTCAGGCCGGTCATCAAACAGACCCGGGTGGGGGAGCAGACGGGCATGGCATAGGCCCGGGTGAACTTGATTCCTGACTCGGTCAGTGACTTCATGTTCGGAGTGCGGAACAGTCGGTTGAGTGGTGTGGTGATATTGTTGCCATGGGCATCGATGGTGAAGGGAACCGAGGTGTCCTGGATCCCCATGTCATCAACGACAAAAAGCAGGATGTTGGCTTTGCTGGCAGTGGCGCTGGCTGCGGAGGATGATAGGGTAGCGAGACCTGTCAAACAGATCAGGCTAAGGTGGAGAATGAGTCGGAGACGGAGCATGGCGGAGCTGGATCAGGGTGAGTTCAGAAACGGCGCTATAATGTGTGCGCCGAGGCTGAGAGTAATGATTTTGCCTCAAGTCGCAATGCGTGAGATCCCGGGGTCGTGCCGTAATGCAAGTGGTCACTGCAGCTTTGCCATGCGGGGTGGGAGTTGCTTTGAGTTTTAAATCTTTAGCAGGTGTCGGAGTTTGGGGAAGTGGCCGGGGTGAGGCTGCCTGCAGGATGTTCGAACAGGTGAGCGAGATGAGGGTGAGTCAGTTTCCCGGCGAAGTCATGGAACCCATCTTGTAAATCGGTTAGAAGTTTTCAGGCATGTTCTCCGGCTCCGTCAGAAAGAGAGGGAGGGGTGTCGTTGGTTTTTAAAAACTAACAGCATCATGAATAGAGCTCATGCCTGTAAGCGCTGCATCAACCAAATGCTTAATCCTTTGGATCGGTTGAAAACTTGAGCCCTTCGACCTCAGTGAAACCTTTGCCGTCCAGCTGGATCGGGAGAAAGCTGACCGTCCAAGGTTCGAAAAGGTCGGTCGCTTTAAACATCACTTTGTTCCAACCTTTTTTCAGGGTGAGCGTCTGAGGCTGGCGGTAGATGTAGCTTTCCTCGGTCACGGGAGCTCGGTAGCGGCCAGGTTTCTCCCACTTCGGAGGTTTGACTTCCTTGTCGTTGATCCATACCCGGCTGCCTTCACAAGCCCAGTGCCCTTGTTCGGGGTTGCGGCCTTGTGGCCAAGCGAGGTATTTTCGGCTGAAGTTGATCCAGGCTTTTACTTTCATCGCTTTCGGGCTGTAGACATGGGTGAGTGCGTAGCCGGTGTGAGCGACTCCTTTGCCTCCTTCCGAGAAGAGGTCTGCCATGTTGACGGTGCCTCCCCATGTTTGTTGCCATTCCATGGTCTCGCCATTGACCGTGTAGGACTCATTGATTTCTTTTTCTGGACCAAAGACGGCATTGGCATCTCCGTTGTTAGCGAAGGGACCAATCACTTTCCATTGGATCTGGGCATTTTGGACATAGGGGAAATGTTCGGGGCGGAAGGGTTTGAAAAACTTCTCGCGGTGAACGATCAGGCGCTGCTCAAACTCGGTGAAGGCTTGGTGACGTCCGCCATTGATCGGGGTGTTTCCGTCATAAGCGAATTCTTTGTGCCCGGTCGGCCAGTCATTTGGGTTGCCCTGCCAGATACGCTCACCAAAGGCGACGATAGACGAATAGACGGGGGCTATGCGCATTTCTACGTCTTCGTTGACCACCGGTTCATCTGGCCAGTAGCAAAGGATACCGCCGAGGCTTTGGTCGTTTCCCTTTGCGACATCACAGTATTGAGTAAAAAAGTAGGCGCGTGCCTGCGTGATCGGATCATCGACGTTGACATAGCCACGGGAGTCGATGATTGGGTTTTGATCTCGGGGAGCATTCCAAAGCTGATGAATCGTTTCTCCATCGTAGGGGTGAAGGCCATGATGCCAGCTGAGCGTCTTTTTACCTTTGGCTCGAATGTATTTAGTCATCTCAGCGACGAAGGTGGGACGCGTCAGTCTCACTTCGTCCGTGCCGAGGTGGAACATCGGGGCATCAAAAATCTCGATCCACTCGTCAATGAGTTCTTTCAGGACGCGAACGCCGTCGTCGGATTGCATGCCAAAGCCGAAGACCTTGTTGAAGTAAGCGCTGTGACCAGGCATGTCCAGTTCAGGAAGAACCATCATTTCACGTTCTTTACAGTAGGCAACGAGGTCTTTGAGCTCTGCTGCGGTGTAGTATTTCCCTTGCCAACGCGACATGGCTTCTGGGGAGTTGAGTTTCGGATACTTTTTACTTTCCACACGATAACCTTCGTTTTCGGTGGGGTGAAAATGGAAGACGTTGAGTTTGTAGAGGACCATCATGTCGATCTGTTTCTTCAGCTCGTCGATGGAGATGAAGTTACGTCCCACATCGTGCATGAAACCGCGGATCTTGAAGGCGGGGTAGTCGACAATGGAGCAGAACGGCACGGCTACCTTGCCATGCTTCACGCTGGCGAGTTGTCTGAGTGTTTGCACTCCGTAGAAAAGGCCCGCTGAGTCATTGGCAACGATGCTGATTCCTTTGGGGGAAACGTTCAGGTGGTAGGCTTCCTTGCTTGAGCTTTCTTTGACCGTGCCAATTTTCAGGCTGACATTGGCAAATTTTCCGGTTTTGATAGAAATGCGATGCGCTTTGCCATAGCGCTTCAGAGCGTTGATAGCATTTTGGGCCTGCTCCTCTGTGGCGCTTGTGACGGTGAGCTGCCGGCTACTGAAAACTCCTTCTCCCCACCGGGCGTTGACCGGGTAAGGAATGAGGGCTGCTTTTGCTTTGGCGAGCTCTTCTTTGGGAGTGATCCACTGCCATTCGCCATAGAGTGAGACGGCCGGAGCCTCTCCTGTATAGAGAATTTTGGCATCACACCAGTTGGCGTGGTCGCTCCCGATGGTATTGCCGCCATCGGTGACGATGAGTTCCATCAGCTCAGCCCCTTTGAGCTCGAGGTCCACTTGTTTGCCAGTGTCTCCTTTTTTCAGGATGCCGCTTTCCCAAGCTACTTTGCCATCGAGTTTGATTTGAAATTCTACCTGACCTGTAGATCCGTCATCCACCCCGACAACAGCCTGAAAACGGCTGGCTGTTTGGTGGAGTCGGATTTTGCCATAGAACTCAGCATGTGTTCCGAGCCCCCTTTCGTAAACTTTACCATCAACACTGAGAGGTTTGCCGTTGATGTTTTTGTTTTTCTGCGTCTTGCCCCAACCGGAGTGAAAGCCACTTAGCTTTAAAGTATCGAGGTGTTTGGTCTGCTCTGCACTTTGGCCATGAAGCAGCATGATGAGGCCGAAGAGTGTGGATAAAATGGTTTTCATAGATCGTGTGTGTTTTTTGAGGGCGACTCACCGGATTTAAGATACGCACGTTAGAACATGCGGACGCCGGAAGCGGGAGCGGAGTGTTAGCTCTTGCTGAGAGGATCATCTTTGAGCGCTTTCATGCGAGAGTCCATGCGGGCCTGTAGCTTGCTGATCACCTTTGCGTGTTTCTTCTCATTGATAAGGTTGATCGTCTCACCGGGATCGTTTTTGAGGTCGTAGAGTTCATCTTTGTTCTCTACTTTGTAGTGACGAATGAGTTTCCAATCCTTGGTGCGGATCATGCGCATGGAGTGTTTTGCATCGTTGATCATCTGATACTGACCAAAGACTTCGGTGCGCCATTGAGCTGGTTTCTCGCCTTTGAGCAATGGGGTAAAGTCATAGCCGTGGTGTGGTGTTGCTGATTGGAGTCCTAGCATACCAGTGATCGATGGAAGCATGTCGATGTTGGCGGTCATGGCATCGACTCTGGTGCCTGGTTTGACGACTCCAGGCCAGCGAATCATAAGCGGCACGCTAATGGAAGTTTCGAACATGTTCGGTCGGCAGCCTTTCTTGTCTGTGGTGATCCAGTAGCCGTTTCCTTTGAACCGGAGTCCGTGGTGACCAATGTTGTAGCCGTGGTCACTGGTGAAGATGACGATGGTTTTTTCTTCCAGACCCTGTTCCTTGAGAGTCTCAAGAATACGTCCCAGGTTACGGTCCACAGCGCTCACCGCAGTGAGGTAGTTTCGCATAAGCTTGGCGGTGTTTTTATTGAGGTTCGGGTAGTCAGAGATGGCTGGCTTGAGGTCTTTTGTCTTCGCTTCATCAATGCTTGGCATTGGGCCATAAGGCGCGTGTGGCTCACGGTAGTGGACTAGGAGGGAAAAGGGCCTGGACTTGTTCTCTTTGATGAAATCAATGGCGATGTCCGTGCAGATATTGACCGAGTCTCCCGTGATCGGTTCGGTTTTATTTTGGTTGTCAGTGAAGATCGTTTTCTTAGGGTGCCAGCCACCAGCTGGGTTGCCCTTGAAGTAAGTGAACCCGTTGTTTTTAGGGAGTGAGGCTTCACGGCTACCTAGATGCCATTTACCGATGAGACCTGTGGTGTAGCCGTTTTGACGGAGGATTTCTGGCCAAGAGGTGAATTTATTACTGATTCCGTTTTTCTGTGATTGGCCACCTGTAAGCCAATCTGTGACGCCTAGTTCCGTGGAATGGCGTCCGGTCAAAAACGTGGCTCGGCTCGGGGAGCATACTGGGGAATTGACAAACGCGTTGGTGAAGATCGCTCCATCTTTGGCTAAGCTATCCATGTGGGGTGTCTGGATGTCGGATTGACCATAGCAGCCAACAGACCATTGAGATTGGTCGTCAGTCACCACGGTGATGACATTCCATTTTTTCTGAGAAGCCTGCGCAGAAGCGAGTAGTAAGAAGGTGAAGAGTATCGTTTTCATCGAGTTGTGATTCATGGGAATATCTTGGTGGCTTCAATCTGAATGGTTTGCAGTTGTTTTACAAATGTTTATTGCTCTGTGAAGCTTTGGCTTATGCCCACGTGGCATGGTGTGTGTGACCCTCCATTGATTTTTCTAACGATGTTGGACGAGAGAGTGTTGGGTGAACGAATGTCTATTGAATATTCTGAGCCAAGAAAAATCCCACCCAGCCGAAGCTGGATGGGATCAAATCAATACAAATGATGAATGAAGGCGGATTTATTTATCTGCGCCTACGAAGTATCAGTGAAAGTCCTGCGAGGCTGAGGAGTGCGGACGAAGAGGGCTCAGGGATAGTATTGAGCTGCGGGCCTTCAGCGAGCAAGGTATCGAGGGATATGCTGGCATCATCGTAGATTTTTACATTGGCCATATCCATGCGCAAGAAGGAGTCATCCCCACGATTCACCCCTAAACGAAATTGTTGAAGTCCGCCCGGAGTGGTGTCTATATCCTCGGCCACTTTAACAGCACTGCCGACGCCTTCTTCGGTGATCCAGAGTTCGGTGGCGGTACCTGTTTTTCTTACGATGAAATTATACCATTTGTCTGCTGTGAGATTGCTGGTCGCATAGGTAACCCCTGAGACGCTTGAATTCGAGACAACACGGATATTTCCTCCTGAGGAATCCAGTTGCCAAGAGAAGTCAGTGCCCGCCCCTCCCGTATTGTTGGAGAAAATCCCCTGATAGTTTCCTTGGGTCCAATCATCGGTTCGCACCCACAAGGAGACGGTAAAATTACTCGCTCCTCCCGGCCCTGCGGCCTCGAGGTGAGCCTCGTTTGTCCCGTCGTTGCCGGGGAAGGTGGCAAAGCCTTCGGCATCCAGGCCGACGTTGGCTGTGCCGTTGGTGGTTTCTGTGAGGTCATAGGTCCCTTGTTCGTCATCCAGTAGGTTACCATCGGCAAAGTCGTAATGGGCAATCAAGGCTGCTTGGGAAGGCAGGAAAAGGGCCGTCGACAGTGTGGCGATCAGGGTGTTTTTGGAGAAGGGGAATGTCATGGTGGATATAAGAATTTCAGATTGCTTTAAATCCTATCGGAAAGGATAAAGTGAAGGCAAGTACAATTATTCAAGCTCGACACGGAAGAATATTTTTGAGCTGGAGGTGATTCCCAGATTGTAGGTGGTCATTGATCCAGGGGAGGCCGAAATCGCATTCGCTACTATGGTAGTCCAATCCTCGAGGTCAGTGCTGGAGCGGATAAGAAAGGAGTTGCCGGGTGAAGATGGCCACGTAATTTGTAGGGAGCCGTCGGGTAAATTGGCGGGGTGACAGAAAAAGAAGCTATTGGAATCGAGAGGGTCGGTGCCGATTTTGGCTTCCTCGCCATCGTTGATGTTGTCGCCATCGGTGTTGTCATTGTCCGGATCGGTTTCGCCGGGGTCAACGAGGCCATTACGATTGGGGTCTTCGATGTTGTCGTCCAGTGAGTCGTTGTCGGAATCGACACCCGCAAGATCGGGCAGGATGACTGGATGAGTGTCGTTGGCAGCAGAAGGAAGTCCGAGTCCATCCAGGTCGGGGTCATAGGCTCTGAGAATTGGATAGGGGGCGCCGAGGCGCTGGAGTTCCTTGGCCATACCACGGGCCATGGTCATGACGCGTTCGGGATGGGTGGCTGCTAGGTTGTTGGCCTCATGGATGTCGGTAGCGAGGTTGTAGAGCTCGTAGGTGCCGAGAGGGACATTGGTGGAGGTGACGGGGGAACTGGTGGTGTAGTTGTAAATCAGCTTCCATGTTCCTTCGTGGTAGGTGGTGAAGAAGCTGCTGCGACTACTACATGGGGCGTGGGTGATGAGTTTTTGCGGGCGGTGGGTTCCTGCCACACTTTTGAGGTAAGGGCTGAGGTCGGTTCCATCGATCACCAATGGGGCGCCATCATCATCTGTGGTGGGTAGAGGGATTCCGCAGGTGGCAAGAATCGTTGGAAAAAGATCCTCCACGGAGACGATATCGTTTTCCCGGCTGGCTGCAGGGATGGTGAGTTTTTGTTGGTGGATGTTGGTCCCATCTCGTTTTGCCCATGAGATGATCAGGGGGACGCGGATACCGCCTTCATAACGCATGCCTTTTTCTCCACGCAGCGGGTTCGTCATGGTGAGGGTAGGCGGGTTATTTGGGCCGCGTGGTTTGGAGTCGCTACCATTGTCTCCGAGGAAAATGACGAGGGTGTTTTCGGCGACCCCCAGTTCGTTGAGTTTAGTAAGCACATCACCGAGTGATTGGTCCATACCTTCGATCATGGTGGCGAAGTCGAGCACGTCACCGCTCAGGCCCGGGTAGTTGGCGGTGAAGCGTGGGTCGGGGGTGTGGGGGTCGTGCACGGCAAAGTGGGAAAGATAGGCAAAGAAGGGTTTGCCTTGATTGACGCTGTCTTCGATCCGCTCGTTGAGTTCACGGGTGATCGCCTCTGTCACAAACACAGGCTCGTTGGCATGAGGGTGGCTGGTAGGGTAGGTGGTAGGATCAATATCGTTGTAGGTTTTGTTTTGATATTCGGCAATGAAGTGAGAGGGTGGGCCAGAGTTGGGTAGACCAAAGGCGGTGGAGTGGTTTGAGTAATTGCTTCCCTGCTGGCCGTTGGTGGAGGCAGAAATGTTGACTTGAAAGCCGTAGTAGTCGTCGGCGGGTGATGCTGGTGTGATGTAATTGCCGGCATTGGCATTGAATGCATTGCCGATGTGGCCCTTGCCGGAGATGATGGTTCGGTAGCCGGCATCGCGCATGACCTCGGCCAGGGTTTTGTTGAATGCCTTGAGTCCGGGGTTCGGTGGAGCTTTGAGGTTGTGCAGGTTGCCGCCTCCACTGATGTATTGGATGGTGCCGTGACGCGCCGAGTTTTGACCGGTGAGGAAGGTGACCCGTGTCGGTGAACACACCTGGCAGGCATAGGCACGGGAGAACTTCATTCCTTGCGAGGCCAGGGTTTCCATGTTCGGAGTGCGGAAGTGCCGATTGTCAGTGGTGAAGGCTGCAAGCCCGACCGAAGTGGGGTCGATGCGATCGATTTTATTTCCTGCGTCGTCATAGTTGAAATCCACCGAACAGTCCTCGGTTCCCATGTCATCGACAAGGACAACGAGAACATTCGGAACCGTCGGGTTCAAATAGATTGGGAGGTTTTCGACGATGCTACCATCGCTGTTGATTGCTGTTAAGCTATAGGTCGTGGCCTCATTGACGGTCACCGCGATTTGTTGGTCCGGGTCATTACTGACATCGATATTGCCCGGGTTGATGGTCAGAATATCGGCATCAGAGACGTTCCATGAGAGTGTGATCGTTTGGCCTGCGTCGATCAGGGTGTCACTTGCGCTGAAAGCATTAATGGTAGGCAAGGTGACGGTTGTTGTCCTCCCACTCA
The DNA here is from genome assembly GCF_013391475.1 of Oceaniferula marina. Taxonomy (NCBI): domain Bacteria; kingdom Pseudomonadati; phylum Verrucomicrobiota; class Verrucomicrobiia; order Verrucomicrobiales; family Verrucomicrobiaceae; genus Oceaniferula; species Oceaniferula marina. The sequence goes on from NZ_JACBAZ010000002.1 coordinate 241,667, forward strand.
AGGTGAGATCGTCAATCGTATGAGCCCGTTGAGCCAGCGTGTTGGATCGACCATCCGGGTTACTGAATTTCCATTGTATCGTGAGTGTTTTGTTGGAAATGTTTTGAAGTGCTTGCTCTGCTGAGAGATCGAGGAACACATCTTCTGAGTAAAACAGATCCGTTCCCGAAGTGTGCTGGGGTAAGTTTCCTGTCGTACTATAAATGTCGTTGATCCCATCATTGATGGATAATGTATACGTAGGGGTTAGGCTATTGCTGCCTTTTTCATTGAAACCGTGTTCGAAGCTCAGCGAATTAAAATCAAAAGATTTTCCGGAAGGAATCGTGAGGGTGAACGACATGGCTTGTGCCCCGCTCGTAGCTATATCGGAGTCGTTTCGGGCGGCTACGCCAGCTCTTGTTTCTGATCCGAGGGAGCCTGAAGTTCCTTCATCTGGAGCATCGGGGAGCACCGTAATGTAGCCTGCACCTGCTGGGGCTGTGAGTGTAAAGTCGCTGACCACGAGCCCTGTGTCATTGCTGGTTGCGACTTCAGGAGAGGTAGGGTCTTCGAAATCCCATGACACCGATGACTCATTGGATCCTGCCGCAAAATCGGCACCAAGCTGAAGTTGCCCTGCGGTATCATAGTGAACGGTATCTGATTTGAGGCTATAGCTATCCGTGGAAATCATCCGGCAGGAGGGGATCGCGTTAGGCGACCCAGAATCCATATCGGCGGAGGCTTGCTGGGAACGGATCAAGTTGCGGTAAGCAAAGCGAGGGGCACTTGGGCTGTAGGGCAATACCTGACCAAAGACCATCGGCAAATCCGTGGGGTTAGCTAAACCCAAATCCTCAGCCAAGCGATCACGAAGACGTTTGAGGTTAGCGGCATTTCGTCCCGCAGAAAGTTCCATTTTACTGTCCTGCTCACCCTGCATCCAAAGAAATTTTCTAATCACCGGGGTGTAGCCTGTGGCTGTGATGTCAGCGATCCCTGCTTGAAAAATGGGTAACAACTTGTTTTTATACAAGGTTCCTTGATTGGGATCGGTTGAGCTTATTCCTGGATAAAAAGTGAGCCGACCAGGGCCAGGCGGATCACCCTTCCAGGTATTGGTATGATCATCATAACTACTGCCGCTCCATGCTGAGTCGAGAGGCATACCTGAAGAGGCATACTTGATAATATAACTCTTGCGCTTGGGGTTTGAGACGGCATGGGCGAAGGCGAGTTCGGGACCGAACTGGCCCGCAGAGGCCGTTACGGTAGTGCCCGGGATGAAAGGCTCGAAGCTGCTGCCATTCCAGTAATAAACGTTGGCGGGAGCGGTGAGTTGCTGGGGTGTCAGCTCGCTGATCTTGCCAAGCCCTTGCATGTTGGACTGGCCACCAAACAGATAGACGTCCACGTCCTGTCGCATGGTTACGGTGGCCGAAGCTGTGGCGGGCAGGGCTCCATTGAGGGCAGTGAGTGTGTAGGTAGTCGTATCTTCAGGTGAGAGAACCAACGAACCGGAAGCCGCGACTGAGCCGATTCCCTGGTCGATTGAAACAGAGGTGGACCCGGTCACATTCCATGAAAGGGTGATGGTTTCTCCTGAATCAAAAAGGGCGGGGGTGGCTGTGAACGATGAAACGACGGGTGGGGGAGTCCCAATGTAGCCGTCCAGGGTAATCCCATCGAAGGAGGCATAAGAGCCGCCGTCACTGCCGGTCTGATAGATTTCCAGAGTGTAGGCGCCGGCACCAAGTGTCGTTCCCGACAGGTCAAATCCGACGCTGTGGTATGCGGGGTTGCTGCCATAGTTTTCTGTCGAGCTAGCAGTGACGGGGGCACCCAAGGTGCCTCCGCTGAGCTTGTAAACAAGATCGGAAGAAAAAGATTGATCGCCGCCTGCTCCGTTGGCGTGTCCGGATAGCACGGTCAAGGTCGTGGGATGGCAAGTATCATTGAGGGTGAAAGTGAAGCTGAAACCGCGGTTCCTGGGGGTCGTTCCCGCGTTGTGGTTTTCATTGATAAAAACCGTGTTGGCGTTGGCCATGACGGCGGTGCCATTGCTTAGCTGGGCGAAACCTCCATCTGCGGCGACACCGCCGTTGCTGTTGATTTTGGTGAGATTCGAAATCGAGGTAACGATCGCATTATTTGTCCAATCTGTAATTGTTAGGGATGTGGAGCCGCTTGAGTTATCAGCATTGCCAGTGAGCACTGTGGCTCCTGTGTTGGCCGTAAAATCAGAGCTGAACAGAGTGGTCTGGGCTGCACCTTTCAGGCTGAGTGTCAGAAAAATAAGTAATGTGAAGAAGTGAGTTATTGATTTCATAGGAAAATGAGGAAGTTGGAAATGGCAGAGGGGCCTTTATCGACAAATGAGAGAAACGCCTCCAATACTCAGAAGGGTGGATGGTTTGAAATGGGATAACCTTGTTCCCGACAAAAGAATATGATCGACGATGTGAGAGCGGTTAAGTCCACCGTGTCGCTTTTCTTGGGTATGAAATGTCAGCGTGAAGGTGACCTCAGTGTTACTGAGATTTTTCAGGCCGTTGAGTTTTACTTTTTCTTTGCGGGAGCGATTTTCTATACGAGAAATCGTTGTCAGGGATCCGGTTGGCGGACGGGCTTGTCCCTGAGAAATCTGAAGTGACCAGGATGGAGTAATGTCATTGGGATGGAACTGCTCATCGAAGCCGTAATCGAAACTGATCTGGTCGAGTGATATTGAGGTAGCGGCATCGATACTGACCTTGAACGAAAGTGTATGATTGGGTTCACGAGCAGAGAGTTTGGCTTTATGGTTCATGAAAGACGCATACAGCGTGGGTGATGAGTCAGCCCCCCCGATGACCATTGGGGATATTTCGACACCAGATGAAAATGTGTGTTGACTGACTTTTCCGGTGTTAGAATTAAAGTCAAACAGAACGCTCGGCGGATTAGCCTTCAAAGCTGGAGAAGTGATGAGGGATAAGCTCAGGATGGATTTAAGCATAAGGACTAGTGCCGGATAAATTAGGTTTTCGAACAGGATGATAAAATAAAGCTAGGCAGCTCATGTGTTTCACACGAAGGCGCTAAGCCGCAAAGTGATCAACCCATTCTTTCCTTGGCGGCTTTGCGTGAGTTTTCTAACTGCGATGAGATCACCCCGACACGGTTGGAAATTTTACAGCCAAAGAGTAAATAAAAATCGGTGACCAACCAGAATGATTGACCACCGATTCAAAACAGTATGGTTATTGGGTTGTTACTTACGGCGACGCAAGATCAGTGCAATTCCACCGAGACCGAGAAGGGCTGTGGAGGATGGCTCTGGAACCGCAGTGTATGACACTGCTATATTATCAATTCTATAATCATTACCACCAATTGTGGATTGAAAACTGAGGTCTCCGGTTGTGACTCCGTCTGAAGTAATTACGAAATTAAATGACTGAGAGCTGATAGATTGAGTAACCCCACTGGCTGCTTGTGTGCCAAGCCCTGCGAAATTAATAAGTAAAGTGCTACCGTTACCAGCATTACCCCTCCATACATCAAATTCGACTGTGACAGTGTCTCCGGTATTCAGAATGAAGCCGCCGAGATTCTGACTAATGGTTTGATTCATGACCAAAGCAGCATTGTTCCCCTCTGTAGGTTGAGTGAAACCTGAGCCAGGGTTGATTACATAACCAAGTTGGGTAGTCGTATTGGATTCAGTCCATCCTGTGATCGTTCCATCACCGGAATTACTTGTAGTTGCGTCATAAAAACTAGTAGATGATTGAGAGTTATTTTGTCCATCAGCTACAGTTTGAGTTTCAAATCCAGCATTCAGCACAGTGATTGTGGTAGCTGCATTGACGAAGCTAGCACCCGCAAGGAGAGCCGCTGATAATAGTATGGTTTTTTTCATAATAGTAGTTTCTGTTTTGGTTTAATCACTGGGCGAATAGATGTTTGGCTTCTTTTTCAGACATATATCCATCAAAGATTTTCAGTTCATCGATTTCTCCGGTGAAGAATTTTCGTTTACCTATGTCGGGGTAGAGGTCGCAGCCGATCATGAGGGGCACGGCTTGATTCGTGATGATGGTGGTTTTTGGAGCGGTGGCTTCGCGTGCCCCCTGGGCGCCGGGGATAGTTTTGGCTTTGTGCCCATTGAGGTAGATATCCGCTTGGGGCAAGCCCTTGGCGTTGAGCTTGCCGGTAGAAGTGATGGTGATGTGTTGCCATTGATCCGGCTGAATCGGCTGGTTCGCTGTGATCCAGCTGTTCCCCCATGAAAGACGCATTTGGGTGGGTGTATGCGGGCCTTCGTTATCGAGAGTAACTTTCCATTTACCGTTCTTTTGAGTGCGGTCACCCCAGCCGACGATTCCGGGGTTTTTCCGGTAATCGGCATGAGCAGGGATTTTCAGCCAGAAGGCAACGGTGCGTGGGCGCTTGCCGGCAAAGCCTTGCCAATCGGTGATCACGTGTTGCCCCTTGCCGTTGAGGGATAGAGCTTCTTTGTTTTTCCCCGGAACGGGCAGAGGAGAGCCGATGGCTTTGGTGTGGATCTCACCCGCTGCCGGGTGGTTGCCCGATACTTGATAGCCACGTTGTTGATCAAACGACCAATGAAGGAAGGGCAATGACGAGGGTAATGAGGCGAGAAAATTTTCGCGTTTGGTGGGGATGGTGACTAGTCGGCCGACAGGGTCGATGCGGCGCGCCTCGCCGGCGATCAGAGTCGTTGATTCCTTCCGCAGCCGGAGTGCGGTGACTTCGATCTTCCCATCCAATACGTGCACTTCATCGTGGTCGTTGGCCTTGGCGAGAACCCCAAACTCCGTGCCGAGGTCGACGATGTCGAGCTCTCTGGTTTTCACCGTGAAGCCTTCGGCTCCTTTGGGGACGTGGAACCAGGCGGTGCCTTGCCCTAGGTAGAGTTGTTTATCGCTGTGTAGGGTGAGGTCGGCGGGCGCCATGACGATGGCTTTGACGCCGGAGCCGAAGTTGAGCTCGGTGCAGCCTTGGCTGAGCCGGAGTCGGGAGCCAGGCTGCATGCTCTGGCCGACGGGTTGATTGTTTGCCCCGTCATGGGTCAGGGTGAACTGGGTGCCGGGAGATGTCTGAAATGCCACTGATGGTGGCTGTTCGGAATCGACAAAAAACAGGCGCATGACGACCAGTGAGATGGCAAGGATGGCGGCGGCAGAGAGGATGGAAACCCTCGCCATTTTCTGCTTTTGAGAGCGCTGTGCGAGCTCGGCAAAGTTCTCAGCATCACTGCTCAGGCTGAGTTCCCCTTTGGCGAGACGGGAGAGGCCGGTGTCCATGGCCGAACTCAGGCAGTAGAGTCGCATGGCTTCGGGGTCTTGTTTCAGATAGCTGAAAAGTTCCCGTTGCTCGGTATCGCTGAGCCGGCCGTCCAGGCAGTCTTGAATTTGCTGTTCGAGCTGATGGCGGTTCATGCGGTTTCTCCTTTCGCTGCGAGTTTGGTTTCGATGCAATGACGCAGCGAGGTTCGGATTCTGAACAAGGTGACGCGGAGCGATCCGGAGCTACGACCGGTGATGCTCGAGCACTCTTTGATGGATTTTTCCTGTTGGTAGTAGTGCATCACCAGCGAGCGTTGTTTGTCATTCATGCCGGCCAGACAGAGTCGGAGGGCGCGAATCACGGAGCCATCGCCGTTGGTCTCCACATCGGGAAGCTGCTCTGACTGCTCGATGATGTGGTCGGTCAGCTCGTCATCGAAGACCAACCAGTTCTGGCGTTTCTGGGAGGTGAGCCAGGCCCGGGCTTCCCAGCGGGCAATGGCAAAGGCCCAGGCTTTGAAGTTGGTGCCGATTTCGAAGTCCTGGCGTTTTTTCCAGAGGGTCAGATTGGTGCGTTGCAGGACATCTTCCACACCAGGGTCACCGGGAAGCAGGCTGTGGAGAAAGGCGTGCACGGCCCCCTGATGGGCTGTCAACAAGACAACAAAATCATCACCATCCTGAGCCTGATTTTGGGCCGGTGGTGTGCTGCTTGTCTGTTTCTCGGAGATTTCCACTGCATAAGGATACAGCAGAAATGACGACGCCTGTTAACAAAGTGCAGAAATTTGGCAAAAAAAAATGATCAAGGCCCGTGTCGGGCTCCAGATCAGGAGTCGGTGGCGGCATCCAGTTCGACCCGAAAAAAGAGGGGCCCGCTAAGCGGTGGGCTGAGCCTATAGTTTGTGCTGCTGCCAGCGGAGGCCGGCAGACCGCTGGTGACAACGGTGGTCCAATCGACCAGGTCCGTTGAGCTCAGGATGGTGAAGCTGGTGCCGGCGGCGGACGGCCAGGTGAGGAGCAGCGAGCCGTCGGCTTGCTTGGTCGGAGTGCAGAAAAAATGGCTGTTGGCATCCAGGGGGTCGGTGCCGAGTCGGACCTCATCGCCGTCCGGAATGTTGTCGCCATCCGAATTGTCGTTGTCCGGGTTGGTTTCCCCCGGGTCTACCAGGCCGTTGAAGTTCGGGTCTTCGTTTGTATCGGGCAGGCCATCGTTGTCGCTGTCGACGGTAGGGTCATGGGGGATCGAGACCACGTTGCCGCTGGGGGCGGTGGTGCTGGTCGTCGGGATCAGCGCGCCACGGTCACCCCAGCGCTCGGCGAGCCCCTGGGCGAGAGCGCGGGACATTTGCATCAGGGTTTCGGGTTGGCTTCCGGCGAGGTTGTTGCTCTCAGTCGGGTCGGAGGCGAGATGGTAGAGTTGGTGACTGTTGTTTTGGAAGTTGTAGATCAGTTTCATGTCACCCTGACGGATCCACGAGAAAAAGTCGCTGCGGTGGTTGTGGGGGTAGTGGATGACGATCTCTTGGGGGCGGTGGGTGCCGGGTGTGGCGGAGAAATAGGGAACCAGGCTGTGGCTGTCCTCGCCAAAGTCATTGGCTGACGGGAGCCCGGCGGCATTGAGGAAGGTGGCGGGCAGGTCCCAGGAGGTCACGATATCGGTTTCGATGCTGTTGGCCGGGATCGGGATGGCTTGTTGGAAGCGGTTGGTGGCATCGGTTAGTGCCCAGCAGGCAATCATCGGAACCCGGCTGCCGCCTTCCCATTTGGAACCTTTTTTTCCCCGCATGGGAAAGTCACTGAAACTTCCAGATGGCAGGCCGTCGACGGTGACTGCCGGGCTGTCGCTACCGTTGTCTCCGAGAAAAACAATCAGGGTGTTTTTAGCAACATTCAGGTCGATGAGTTTCTGCCGGATTTCTCCCACCGCGATGTCCATGCCTTCGATCATCGTGGCAAACTTGGTGTGATTGGATCCGGTGGAGCCGCTGTAGTCACCACTGGCATCCGGGTTGGTGGTGAACGGGGCATGCACGGCGTAGAAGGACATGTTCAGGAAAAAGGGTTGGCCGCGGCCGACGGCTTCATCCAGTGCCTTGTTGGCTTCGATGGTGAGGGCTTTGGTGAGAAACATCGAGCCGTCATAGGCTTCAAGGCCGGGCATGCCGCCGTAGCCTGCGGTTCCGATGTAACCGCTGTATGGGTGCCCCCAGCGACTGCCGCCGATGTTGACATCAAAGCCGAGATTCAGCGGGTCAGCTCCGGTGGTGCCGGATTGGCCAAAGTGCCCCTTACCAACGTGGATGGTGCGGTAGCCGCCTTGTTGCAGCAGTTTGGGTAGGGTGACATCGGTGTGATCGAGCCCCTGGCTACGCCAGTTTGTCGGGGAACCGTTGCCTCCGCCGCCCACCCAGTCGGTGACGGCGTGGCGGGCGCTGTTTCTACCTGTCATCAAGCCGGTGCGGGTGGGACTACAGACCGACTGGGCGTAAGCATTGGTGAAACGCATCCCCTGGCTCGCGAGTGTCTCCATATTCGGGGTGATGTAGAAGTTGTTGAAGTTGTATTTTTTCGGGGCACCTTCGGCGTCAAGGTTGAAGGGGACGGAGGTGTCCTGGGGGCCCATGTCATCGACGAGGAAAAAGACGATGTTTGGTCGTGGCGGGCCAACGAAAATGCTTACGCTTTGTGTCACGGTTCCGTTGAGATTTTGTGCACTGATTGTGTAGGTTCCACTGGTGTTCACTGTTATGTCGGTGCTTCCGTCACCATTGGTTGAGAAGGGTAACAGACTGATGTTTCCTGGGTTAAGTGTGAGGTTGGTCGCGCCATCGGTGATCCAAGAGAATGTGACGCCGGAGCCCGGTGTTACGTAGGCTTTGCTTGAGCTAAAGGAGGTGATACTTGGTGTAGGGGGGAGCCCATTGTCACCCGAGAGTGTGATGCCGTCATAGATGGCATAGGCGCCGCCACTGGTCATGTCGCTTTGGTAGACTTCCACTGTGTAAGTTCCCGCTCCCAGAGTATGACCGCTCAGGTTGAAGGCAACGGAGTGATAGGCTGGAGCGGTTCCGTAGTCTTCGATGCTATTTGCCGTGATCGGGGTGATGAGATCTCCCCCTGAAATGGAGAGGTTGAGCTTGGATGAGTAACTCTGATTTGAGTTTCCTGTATTGTTGGTATGGCCGGAGAGAACGGTGAGGGTGGCCAGATCCCAGGAATCCGTGAGGGTAAAGGTGAAACTGTAGCCACGCTTGGTAGTGGATCTGTCGGAATCAAGATTGTGATTGCGGCTAAGAAAAATATTGTTGGCGTTGGCGTAAGTAGCCGATCCATTCTGAAGTCGAGCAAAACCACCTGCAGTTCCGCTGTCGCCCGTACTAATAGCTGTTAGGTTGGATAGATTCCCGACCGATGCATGTTTGCTCCATGTTACTCCAAGTGTTGGAGCTCCCGAGGTATTGTCTGTGTTGCCCGCCATCACCGTGGCTCCAGTATTGCCATCGAAATCTGATGAAAAGATTGTGGTCTGAGCGTGGCCCTCGAGGGGAAGTAGAAGAGAAACGAAAAAGGCTAACAGTTTCATAAAAAATGATGGGAAATGGTGATAGGTTCGTTGTGAAAAAATCGCCCGGTAGACGAAGTCCACCGAGCGATGTATAAGATGTGATAGCTCTCGCAAACGCCGGCAATTACTTGCGACGACGTAAAATGAGTGAGATGCCACCGAGGCCGAAAAGGGCTGCCGAGGTCGGTTCGGGAACGGCGGTTGCTTCTAGTGTGACGCCGTTATAAATGGCATAAGAGCCACTGGCATTATTATTTTGAAAGACCTGAAGAGTATAAGTCCCAGCGCCAAGTGTAGTTCCAGTCAGGTCGAAGTTCACAGAATGATAGGCCGGAGCAACTGAGTAATCTTCTGTCGATATACCTGTTACCGCCGCGCCAAGCGTTCCTCCGGAGATAGAGAAATTAAGATCGGATGTGTAACTCTGATCTTGAGTGCCAGTGTTAGTCGTATGCCCCGAGAGAACATTTAGATTAGTAGCGGCCCATGAAGTATCAATCGTGAACGTCAAACTGTATCCATGATCAGCGGTGCCTTGGTTATGATTCCTACTTAGATAAATATTATTAGGCCCAGCATAAGTTGCTGTGCCACCTCCGAGTTGGGCAAATCCACCACCACCTGTAGCAATGGCCGTAAGACCAGAAATAGAGGTTACCGAGGAATCCTGAGTCCAGTCCGTGATCGTGACGTTGGCACTACCACTGGTATTGTCGGTGTTTCCGGCAAAGACGTGAGCCCCGGTATTACCGTCAAAATCACTCGAAAAGAGTGTTGTCACGGCCGCATTGGCAAAGCCAGCACTCGCGATGAGGCTGGTTGTTAGTATGGTTTTTATCATATTCGTATTGGGTTGTATTTGGTTTTGGTTTCTTCTTTGTGTTTTCATGGTTTCAAAAGCTGCTTTACCTCTTTGGTGGTCATATGACCGTCAAAAATGTAAAGCTCGTCGATTTGACCACGGAAAAGATTTCGGTCTTTGGGGGCTACGAAGAGATCGGAGCCGATCATAAGTGGAGATGATTTGAGATTGGTTGTTGAGGTTTGTATCGGACTATCGAGAGGGCTCTGTCCTTGTTTTTCATAGGATGATTTTTGTTGGATTCCATTGATGTAAAGTTGAGCTTGGGGGAATCCGAAGTCATCGAGTAGGTCTGAGCTTGTCACTGTGATGTGTTGCCACTGATTTGTCGCTAGCGGAGATGTAGCCGTTAACCATATATTGCCCCAAGAAAGTCGAAGGCGGGGGGTGCCAGAGGTAGAGCTAGGAGCTAATGCGACTTTCCACTTTTTGTTTCCATGAGTGCGGTCACCCCAGCCAAGAATTCCCGGCGTTGCTCGGTAATCTTCATTGGCGGGTAGTTTTAACCAAAAGGAAACTGTCCGTGGACGATTTTTAGAAAAACCAGGCCAATCCGTAATGAGATGCTGGTTTTTTCCGTCAAAAGAGAGTGATGTGCCTAAGCGACCATCTACAAACTTGGTGGGTGCCTCGGCAGAGGTTGAAATGTGAGGAACGTCCGGATGGGTTCCCGAGACTTGCATATCGCGGTCGAACGACCAATGAAGGTAGGGCAGGGTGTTGGGAAGTTTGCTTGGGAAGCTTGCGTCTTGCGTGGCGATGGCGTGGAGCCGTCCAACGGGATCGATTCTGCGGGCTTCCCCTTTGCCGAGGGTGGTACTTTCTTTGCGCAGGCGTTTGGCGGTGACCTGGACATGGCCTTTGAGGACGTGGACTTCGTCGTGTTGGTCGGGGTCTGCCTTGACACCGAACTCGGTGCCGAGGTCGACGATGTGGAGGTCCGGAGTATCCACGGTGAATCCCTCGGCTCCTTGGGGCACCTGAAAGCGGGCAACGCCTCGACGCAGGTAAAGCTGCTCTTCGTCGTGTAATGTCAAGTCCGCCGGGCCGATGACGATGGATTGCACACCATTGGGAAATCGGAGTTGGGCACTCCCTTGTTTGATTTGCAGGCGAGACCCCGGAACCAGCCGTTGGCCCAGTGGTGCGTCGGCGGATTCATCGTGACTGATGGTGAACTGGGTGCCGGGCGAGGTCTGGAATGCCAGACTGGCGGGTTCCACCGGATCGACAAAAAACAGCCGCATGGTGACCAGCGAGATAATCAGAAGGGCTGCCGCAGAGGCGAGGGCGATGCTGAGATTGCGCCGTTTCTGACGTTGGATGATGCGATCGATGGGGATGATATTTTTTGCCAGCGGGTCAGGTGTCAGCGCCTGGAGCTCGATGATATTCTGCAGGTGGATGAAATCGCGGTAGAGGTCACGGGCCTCCGGGTTGTGGCGTAGTTCATGCTGCAGGGTCTCCAGTTTTTCCTCGGCGAGCGAACCGTCGAGAAAATCCTGGATCAGGTTTTCGAGTTCACGTGGTTTCATGAGGTGGTATTGATTTGGTAGGAGACGCATTTGCGCAGGCTGTTGCGGATGCGGTGCAGGGTGACGCGTAGTGAGCCTGCCGGGCGGCCCAGATTTTGAGCATATTGTTTCAGGCTGGTGTTTTTGGCGTAGCGCTGTTTGACGAGCTCGAGCTCTCCGGGGTTGAGTTTTTTCAAGCAGTGCTCAAGTGCCTGCATTCTGGATTCGGTGTCTTCAGCTGGAAGCTGGCAATAGGCGGCCAGGTCATCGTTGAGTTGCTCATCGAGACACAACATCGGTTGCTTCCGGAGCATTTTCCGTCGATGGGTTTTGACCTCGAAGCGCGCAATGGCAAAGGCCCAGGCTGCGAAGTGGCTGCCGGGCTCGAAAGATTTTCGTTTTTCCCAGAGGACCAGATTGGTTTCCTGGAGCACGTCGGAAACTCCGTCCATCCCCGGCATGAGGGAAATGATATAGGCACGCAAGGACACCTGATGCTGGGTGATCAGCCCGACAAATTCGCGTTGGAACTCAGGAGTATGTTCGTGGGTGGACGACATTGCTTAACACTAGCATACGTCACATTACCCATCGGCGTTAACAAGAAGATGTTTTTTTATACCAATGAGGAAAATACTACCAGTTACTTTTCCTCATTGGTTATAGGCAGGTTCTTCCCCATTTTTCCGTTTCCTGCACAAAAAACCCGGAGAAAGCAGGTCTTTCTCCGGGTTTGGTTTCCTGCTTATGCGCGAGGAAGATGAGTGGGTTGATGTTTATTTCCTGCGCCGCAAGATCAGGCTGAGACCTCCGAGGCCAAGGAGAGCCGCGGAGCTGGGCTCGGGGACTGCCTGCAAGGTCAGTTCATCGAAGCGGACAGCTGCGTAGTTATTGGATTTTTCATCGTAATTCAGATGGACCTCCCACTGGGTGGCATCGCCTTTTTCAATGGAAAGGTCAAAGGCTGTCCAATTATCGTTGCCAATGGTTGAACCGGAAAAGGTGAAGGATGTTTCCCGGTCACCAGCGGCGCCGCCGAGAGCCTTCAGTGTCACCGTGCCTACATCAGCTGGGCCGGAGTTGATGACGGCCCAGGCCCATCCCTTCAAGTTGATGGTGGGTTCGGTGATTCCGGTCAGTGTGCCTCTTTGGTAGATATAGGCATCTCCTGTTCCCCGGACGAGAACTCCGCGGCTGTTGTAGCCGTAGGAGTTATCAGCACGATACAGGTTGGTTCCTGTCCAATTGGCAGGGCGGTTAAGGTTGGCTTTGCCGGTGCCCGTATTCTGGAAGTCTCCATTGAGGAGAGGTAGAACGGTCGCAGCAGAGGCACTTTGGCACAGAGCGGCGAGGCTTATGGTCAGTGCCGTGGTTAATATGGTTTTATTCATGCGTTGTTTTGCTTGTTTTTTGTTGTGGGGGATTTTTGTTTTTTCCTTCAGAGGATGTTTTGGCCGGGCCGCTGCTTACGAGCACGCTGTCCAGCAGCAGGTCTGCGGCCTTGCCTCTTGAGCCTTCGTCATCGATGGTCAGTGTTGCAAGGCCAGAGGTTTTGGGGGTGAAAGAGAAGGATGCTGAGGCCCACAGTTGTTTGGGGGCTGGCATCAGACCGGTGCCGGAAGACTGGTCGCCGAGTGAGAAGGTCGCCTTGATCTGGTGGAGTGCATTGTGGCTGCCGGCGTATCGGAAATAGACCGTGTAGGTTCTGCCGGCAGATACTTCGATCTCCTGGGAGACGCTGTTGATGGGTCTGGCGTTTCCGCTGCCTATGGCGAGAAAGCTGTTGCCTTGGGCTGTGATTTCATGACCCTGGTGATCAAAATGGACGTCGGAGTGGTCATCTTGCCCCGTGGTATTGATGGCGCAGCCAGTGCCCTGATAATGACCTCTGACGACGGCGGCTCGGCCACGGATTTTCCAGTTCAATTTGTAAGCGTTAAACTGGTCTTCGAAGACGACCATGGGTGTCGAGTCGTCGGGAAGGGCGACTCGGAAACGTTGATGTTTTACGGGGATTTCCTTGAGCCTTCCCGCCGGATCTACCACCAGAGCCTCAGTGGAGGTAAGCAGCTTTTCTTGTTTGGCTGCACCGATGCTGGCAATCTGGACACGGCCTTCGAATACGTGCACTTCATCGAGGGCTTTCGGGGAACTCATGATACCAAATTCCGTGCCGAGGTCCGTGACGAGCATACTGCGAGTCTGGACTTGGAAGCCGGAAGCCTCAGGGGGAACATGAAACCATGCGGTGCCTTCGCTGAGTTTCAGCTTGTCCTCGTTGCTCAAGGTCAAGTCTGCGGGGGCTTCGATGATCGAGCGGACTCCGGAGGGGAAGCTCATTTCGACTACACCTCGCCGGAGTTGGAGCCGGGATCCTGGCAGCAGGGCTTGCTCATTGCTGAGTGTGGCATCGGATGGGAGCTCATCGTGGGTCAGCGTGAAAAGTGTATCAGGTGCGGTGCGGAAAGTGAGAGGACGGATCTCCGGTTCCGGGACAAAAAACAGGCGCATCAGGACGGCACAAAGCAGAAGCACGGCGGCGGCAGCGAAGGTGGCGATGCGGACCGATCGGCGTTTTTGTTTGGCAAGAATACGTTCGATGGGGATGACATGCTGATGTGCTGATGGGGGGATGGACTGGGATCGGCCCAGATAAGTGTGGATCTGAGCCATTTCCACGTAGAGGATGGCGGCCTCCTTGTTGTGTTCAAGCTCTTGCTCCAGCGTGCTTAAATCATCAGCCTGGATGGAGCCATCGAGCAGGTGTTGGATGAGTTCGGTCAATTGGTGTTCGTTCACGGGCTAGCTCCTTCCGTGGTGAGTCGTTTGTTGACACATTTGCGGAGCTTGTCACGGACACGGAAGAGTTCGACTCTCAGGCCATTGGCAGAGCGGCCGGTGCGCTTGGCGTGCTGTTCCAAGTTGTCGCCCTTGTTGTATCTGGCGCGGATCAACTCCTGATCAGCTGGTTTGAGCGATTCTACGCAGCGATCGAGTGCCCGCTGACGCTGCACCGTGCTCTGAGGTGTGTGTTCGTACCAGATGTCGCAGACGGCTTTGATGACTTTTTCGTTGAGCTTGGGTGAGAGGTTGCGACGGTTCGACTGAAACTGAGCTTTGGCTTTGTTCCGTGCGATGGCGAAGGCCCAGGCTTGAAAATCCGAGCCTGCCCGATAGCTATTCATCTTTTCCCATATCACCACATTGGTGTCCTGAAGCACATCCTCCACATCATCTGACCCTGGCATAAGGGATACGATGAAGGCGCGCAGAGCGTCCTGATGTTGAATCATCAGCTTGACAAACTCATGCAATTCTTTTGGAGGTGATTCCATGCTTCCCTAGGATATCAATCTCCGATGCAATGTCTTAGCAGACAATTTCTTTTTTTTTAGGGATTCTTTTATGTGGGCACAAAAAACCCGGAGAAAGCAGGTCTTTCTCCGGGTGAGCTTTGTTGTTGATGGTTCGATCGATATCGTGGGAGTTATTGATGGAGACCTTTTTTTCTCAGGTACTGGAGTAGAAACTCAGGTTCGTCGGTTTGGAAAATGCTTACGCCCATATCAATCATGGACCCCCAGACTTTTTCCGGGTCGCGCAGGGCATTGGCATCGGCATGGCCGGATGGGTGGCAAACTCGCAGCGTGTTAATCCAGACTCGAACCTTGCGTTTCTTGAATTCATCCATGAAGGCTTTGGAAAGTGCGGGTGAATGGATATCACGCACGATCACCTCCACCATACGGACGCGCTCGTTGATCGGGTAGACATCATCAAAACCAAGCTTTTCCCCTGCGGCAATGGCTTTGCCTTTTTTATCCACATTAAAAATGGGCATGTAGATGACTTTCCGGTCTTTGCCCAGCATTTGGTCGACTTTTTCCATGCTGTGTCCACCTTTGAGGACCACTTGGCTAGCTGTTCCGGTTTTTTCCAGAATCGGGTTGATCTCCGCCAGATGGCTGTGGATTTTGTCGAGGTTGACCAGAATCTTGCCTTTGCATACAGCGAGGGCCTCCTCAAGGGTGGGGATACGCTGGTCGCTTGCTTTGCCCTGATGTTTCAGTCGGAATTCACGAAGTTCGGCCAGCGTGTATTGCGAGACCTTGCCTTTGCCTGTGGTGGTGCGGTTGATGGTAGAATCGTGCATTAACACAAACCGGCCGTCCTTGGTTTTACGGACATCCACTTCGATCATGTCAACACGCATGGCAATGGCATCGAGGATTGATTGGATTGAGTTTTCCGGTGCTTTTTTCCATGCGGCACGATGGGCGACAACCAGAACGTTTTTATTGGCCGGGTCTTCGGCCATCCGGCGGATTTGCTCGGAGCTTTGCTCGGCGGCGTGTGTGATCGCGATGGACAGGGCTGCGATGGTCAGTGTTGTGAATTTGAGCTTCATGGTGAGTGTTGTTAACTTTGGATGGTGTCTGATGGTTTGCCGGTCAATCTCCGGCGATTGATGAATCGGAGGCTTGTTTCTTTTTTCGCATGGAAAGATAGAAGAAAAGGGAGGCCAGAATGATTGAGACCAGAGAGGCCCCGATCCAAAAAGTGATGACGGTGGTAAAATCGTAGATTTTGGTTTCGACGCCATCGACGACGGTGGGGGTTGACTTGATCAAGGCGCCACTGATGCCTTCCTGGCAGCCGGCACCGATGTAGCTGAAGATCCCGATGATGCCCATGGCGGCGCCTGCGGCTTTTTTACCGGCGATATCGACGGCGATCAGACCTCCGAGCAAGACGAGCAGGCCTCCCGTCGCGAAACCGAACAGCCCGAGCCCGAGTTTGTCCGCCCAGAACCAATGAGCGGGGGTCAGGAAAACCAGGCACATGCCGCCTGTTTGCAGCAGGCCATAGAAGATGGTCACGGGGCCGCGTCGGGAATGGAAAAACATGTCGGATATCCATCCCGCGCTGATCGAGCCGAAGATACCGACGATGGCGTAGATCGACATGGTGCCGCTGGCATCGAGCAGCGAGTATCCTTTCTGTTCCTGAAGGAAGAGAATACACCAGTTGTTGACGGCGTAGCGACTGACATACATGAGGGCGCTGCTGAGGCCGATGATCCAGACCAAGGGGTTGAGCAGGACTGCGAGTTGCTCTTTGCCAATGGTTTTGCCCTGGTGCTCTTTGCCCTGGTAGGTATTGACGGGCGGGAGTCTGTAGGTTTCCGGTTTATCCGATAGCATCCAGTAGAGGAAGACGGAGCCAATGACACCGGCGATGCCGGCGCCGATGAACCCCCAGCGCCAGCCCATGGCGCCGACGAGCAGGGCGGTGCAGACAAAGCTCAGCCCTTCTCCAATATTGTGGCTTACACTAAACCAGCCATAGACGGTCCCCATTTGTTTTCTTGGCACCCAGTTGGAAATGGAAGAGATGGCCGGAGCTGCACCCATCGATTGGAACCATCCGTTCAGCCCCCAGAGAACGACAAAGGTAAAGAAGCCGGAGGTGAAACCCAGAGCGAGATTGAGTAAGGCTGAGATCAGCAGGCCAAACGACATGAAGCGTTTGATATTCGCGTAGTCTGCTAGAAACCCGTTTGTGAATTTGCCTAAGGCGTAGGCAAAAAACAGGGCGGCTCCAATTTGCCCTAATTCATCAGTGGTCAGGATGCCCTCGTCCAGAATGGGCTTTTTGACTACGGACATACTGAGGCGTGCCACATAAAAAATGCCATAACCAAGGGTGGTTCCAATGATGATTTTCCACTTGCGCGTGGTGAGCTGACGCGAAATTTCTTTCGGATCCCTGTCCGTGCAGGGCAGAGGTGTGCCGGTCTTGAAGAAGGACAGAAGGGATCTGATCATATGATGTGCTCTCTATTGGACGGTTGCGTGTTTATTCCGTGATGATTCCGTTGAATTCATTTTCAAGAATGCGGCGGAGCTCGGTTTCGATGTCCTTGCCAAGGGTGTGATTGGCAGAAGAGATGTAGCTTCTGACAACACCTTTTTCGTTGGTTGCGATCCGGATGTATCCTGAATACCAATTTTCATTGAGCTTGATACCGCTATTGGTGATTTCCACACCATTGTAGATCACCACACCACCCAGATCGATGCCCTCCGGGGTTTCCGTCGCCATTGTCGAGCCGGTTTGTTCGAAGAAGCTGAGGATGGCGGCCATCGCCCGGTCTCTTATCTCATCGGTTTCGAAGGCATAGTTGAACTCGCCGGAGGTAAAGACTTGCTCTTGCATGGCTCTGACTTCCTTGATCCAGTCCGGGTTCTTTTTGACGGCATCCAAAAACAGCAGGATGGTTAGCAGCGAGTTTTCGCTCCATACGCGGATATCACCTAAATCGAGACGGTTGTAGAAGTGGCCGGACTCCTCGGCTCCGGCGATGGCATCGATTTCCCGCATGAAATCTTTGATCTGTGAGTGCCCGTTTCGGAATAAAACCGGCTCCACATTGAGTTTGCTCCATTGTTCCAATGCGAGTGGGTTGACCTTTGGATCATAGAGGACTTGGATGCGTTGGTTTGATGTTTCGCGGGATAGCAGGGCCTTGAGGATGGGAATCATCACAAAGCCCGCGCTGAATATCCCCTGTTGGTCTCCGAAGACGACCCGGTCACCGTCACCGTCGATGCCCATGACCAGCTGGGCATCCTGTGATTTTGCCACTTCAATCGCAGTGTCCATTTTGTTCTGGCTTGCCGGATTCGGGGAGCCGGTTGGGAATTCACCGTTGGGAACCAGCCGCTGGGGAATGACCTTGACCCCAGCGCGGGTCAGAGCGCGGAACAGTTCGGGGCCGGCCGAGCCGTTGAAGCAGTCGAGCACCAGGGAAAGGCCCTCTAACGATCCATCTTGAACTCCCGCGGTTTGCATGGAATAGCGGATGTATTGTTCGGCTGGGTTTTCAATGACGGACAGGCTGCCTCCTGGTTTGTTTTCGAGTGAGAACTCGGAGCGATAGAGTTCTTCGACTTTCGCCAGGCCGTTGAGCGGACCGCAGTCGTAACCAATCGATTGAACGGTGGGGACGGTAAATTTTACCCCGACGTACTGGGCGGGGTTGTGGGATGCCGTGATGGCCAGCCCCATGGTGTTCGGGTGTTGTGAGCTGAGTTGCATGGAGGCGAAATAGCTCATCGGTGTGCTGATCGGGTCAAAACATGTAAATACCTGGAAGCCGGCTTCCACTGCCAGTTCGATGCCGATGTCCATCACTCTGGCGCAGCCAAGCCGGGTGTCGCGGGTGATGCTGATGGTATCGACTCCGATCTGGGAGGCGTATCCCAGAGTGGCCTCGAACAGGCGCCTGACGGCCGCGTCGTCGAATTCGTTGACTTCCCATCGTGCGTCATAGACTTTTATCGGTGTGTTCATTGAGTTGATTGGACTTGTTGTAATGGAGTTAAACTTGCTTAGTTAGATGCGGGGGGGCTGGGCTCGACGAGGAGCCGCAGAAATAATCGTGGAGGTTGTTCACCGGTGGAGGAGTGAAAGGAGGTTTCGATGATTTGCGGGTTGTCGTCCTCGTTGGAAGTGACGGTTTCCTGCATGGTGATGGTGTGGTTGCCGTCACTTTCTCCGGAGGCATGCCAGGTGGTCATATCCGAGCTCCAGAGGATTTGGCCGCTGACGCCGGTCCGCTGAAGTGCCCGGAAGTGACGGGTGGTCGTGGTTCCGTCCGCAGAGGTGAGAATACTGAGTTGGATGTTATCTTGTGTATTTTGAAGATCTGCGCCGCAGTAGTAGCTGAGCATGTTGTCGGGTTTGGGGATGAGACCTTTGATCTCGATGCTGTCGAGCATCACCCATCCCCAGGAGCCATGGTTTTGATCGATGAAGTCGAGTTGGTAGGTTTCTGCCGGGTCATCGTCGGACAGGGCATCGGCAATTTCTTGTTGGCTCCAGCCACATGCTTGCCAGTCCGCGTTTTGAGCACTTGTGATACGGTGGTCGTAGAGAAGGTAGGCGCCATCGCTGACCCGGCGCAGGGCGACACCGGCAAAACCTTCAGATTCGCTTGCCGGGGCCAGCGTTTCCCGGGATGTGGGTGTGGTGCTTGTGTTTCCGGTTCCTCCGAGAAGATGGAAGGTAATGGCCCATTCAGCGGTCAGACTTTCATCGAAATCAAAGGCAGGGGAGGTGCAAACGAGAGTCGGGTGGGCAACATCACGGCCATCCAGCCAAGTGCCGTTGCCGCTGTGCATCAGGGCGTATGCGCTATTCTGGCCGCCGCCTCGGCCTTGATCGGTTTGAGGGGCGAAGCTTGCCGGATTGTCTGTGGCGTTTCCGGTCAGCGTGTTTGTCCAGCCCTGCAGGGATCCATCGTCAAAGTCGTAGCTGTGCTGGGTGAATGGATGAGTGGGTGTCGGTTCTTCCGGAGGGTCGCTTGTACGGTTTGCAAGGTAGTCGATGAGTTGCGGTGCGTTGTCCGTTTGAATGATGGTAGCCCCCTGGTCGATGAGCCATCCCCAGGATCCGTCCGGATTGCCACTCAAGGCAACGGCATCGTGGTGGCCGGCACAGAGGCTGGACCAGAGCGAGTTGATCCAGATGTGGGTATCGGTCTCGGTGGCCTTGCTGCGGGATGCGCTGCTCAGCATGCCGGTGCTGGAGTTGTTGAAAATGATTTCTGTGGCGTGCGGGCTGTGGGCAGTGAGCATGCTGATCATGCCGGACTCCGAGCTGTTGGATAGAATCGGCATGTAATGGATGCTGTGCCCGGGGTAGGTGGCCCGCATGGCGGCCACCTGACTGGCAGAGGCCCCTCCCTTGAAGATGGCATGATCGACAGTTCCGGTGGCGATCAGAACATCCATGATGGCATTGCGCAGAGAGAGATCGTTGATGTTGACCTTGTCGAGGTTGACCATCGCCCGACCTTTGACCAGAAGCATGAGCTCTTCCAGCGTCGGGACCGTCTCATCACTGAGGGCACCACCTGACCCCTTGAGCTTCAGGCTCGTGACTTGGTCCAAGGTCATATCACTGACGTTGCCGCTACCGTTGGTGGTGCGGTTCACGGAGCTGTCATGCATGAGGACGAGGCCGCCGTCCGAGGTCATGCGGATGTCGACTTCGAGAATCTCGACCCCGAGGTTCATGGTGAAGTCCGCCGCGGAGAGTGAGTTTTCCGGATGGGTGATCTGGCCGTTGGACATGTAGCCACAACGGTGGGCTGCAATCATGACGTGGTCCGGGTCGATATCGGTGTAGGCCGTGATGGCGCTGGTTTCCGCTTGGCACGGCAGGGGTGCAGAGAGTGCCACGCAGCATGCTGCCCTGAGTAAAGCGTATAGGGGTGTTACAGATGGCAGGTGCGAAAAAGTCATGGAAATAGAAAGGCAGAAGAAAGGCGGGCAGCGCGAATGCACGCAGTCCCCAATGGGGGTGGACGGAATTTTGGCGGTTAAAAAGCACCGGCGTGCGATGACACCGGTGCTCACTGAGTTGGATGGGGTTGCTGTTGGTATTACTGCAACCCCAGGTGTTGGAGAATTACTTGCGACGACGCATCATCAGACTGAGTCCACCAAGTCCGATCAAGACCGCGCTGGATGGCTCGGGCACGACTGTGACATTTTCCATGGTGACTGTATCCATGGAGACCCATCCCCAGCCATCGGAGAAGGTATCGATGAGATCGATTTGATACGTTTCATTAGCGGCATCTCCTGAGATTGCATTGGAGATTTCAGTTGTATTCCAGCCCACTTGTTGCCATCCGCCAGAATACTGCCCGTTAGTGGCTTTTCGGTCAAAGAGCAAATATTCTCCGTCACTTACGCGACGAAGGGCTACACCCAAGTAGCCTGAGTCAGTAGCTGAGCTGGGTAAGTTGGAGTAGTTGCTCCAGGTCGGAGTTGCTGTCGATCCCATTCCTCCGTTTAAGTAAAGGGAAATGGTAGAACTGTTATTCATCGTGAATAATTCAGAACTGATCACTTTGACGGTCGTGTCGGTGCCATCCCTGTCACTAAAATCAGATTCAAGAACAGAGTAGGATCCGCTTTGGCCAGGTGAACGGGTTACTGAATTTGATGAGATATAATCTTCACCAGTGGTTCCACTGGGAACATTATTGGTCCATCCCTGTAGTGTGCCATCATCAAAATTATAGTTGACTGTCGCAGCATAGCACGGCGATGCGGTGAGCATGCCGAGGGCGCTTAGTTTTGTTAGCATTCGTTTATTCATGTTGGTTGTGTGGTTATGTGGTTATGGTCTTGGGTTCTATTGTTTGGTTTTTTGTTATTTACGCCGGCGCAGGATGAGGGCAATTCCTCCGAGACCGATTAATGCGGTGCTGGATGGCTCAGGGACGGCTTCTGCTAGGGTTGTGGCGGCTGTCAGTTGACTGACAGAGATCGTATCATTGGTTCCAATACGAATCTGAGACCAGTCAGCGGAGTTCGGAGTGATATCGGTTCCGGACCATGCTTTGTCAGCAACTCCAAGCGCAGCGACACTGGAAGTGTCGCTGGGGTCAACCCACATATCGACGCTCGTGCCGGTAATGTGCAACACCAGACGAGCTTCGGTTCCTGTGAAACATGTAATGCTCGATGTTTGGTCGCTCATGCCGTCGGTATCGAACTCCCACTTGTTGGAAGCTCCGTCAGCTCCAAGAGCGAAATCTTCATTACTTCCGGCGTAGATGGAAATAGCACCCCATTTTGATGCGTTCGTGCCCAAGGTTACATCGGCAATGAGCCAGAAATCCATGGTTGTGGTATTAATCGGACTCGAAAGCTGACGGAATGAGGTGTCATTGTTGACTGCGATGCTTCCTCCGGAGATGGTGCCCTTCGTCCAATTATTAGAAAATCCCGATCCTGAAGTTGTGGATGAAAAATCATCCGTGAAGAGGACGGCGGCTTCTGTGTGCGTGGCCAGCAGGCATAAACTAGCACATGCCGTTGCCGTAATTTGTTTATGGGTTCGTTTAATCATAGTGAGTTATGTTTCTATTACTGTTATTTATGGTTCTCATTCATGAGAGGGGGGCGTTCAAAAAGTTCTGAGACTTCCTGTGCTGAGAGTTGGCCAAAAAAGACATAGACCTCATCGAGGTCGCCATGGAAGTAGGATGGCTTTTTGGGGTGGGGATGGAGGCTGCGTCCGAGGGTGAACGGGTGCGAATATCGGTTGTTGGTGCTGGTGTTGACCTTGCTTTGTCCGTTTTCCAACAGATCCAAAGGTTGATTGTGGACCCACTTACTGTTTTCCCGTTTGCCGTCGAGATAGACTTGAATATCGGGTTTGCCATCGGAGTCGTGTTTCCCTGAATAGGTTACACAGACTTGATGCCACTGGCCGTCGTTGACTGCTGTGGAGCCCTCGAGCCAGAGCCCTCCGAGGGTGCAGTTGATGATGCTTTTCTTAGGATCGCCGGATCGTTTTCTACCCAACTGGATGTTCCATTTGGTATTCTTGGTTTCCCGGCCTGGGAATCGGGTGCCCCATGCGACGACACCAGAATCATATTTTGGTGAGGCCTCATTTGGGATACGGAACCAGAAGGCGATGCTGCGGGGAGCGTCCCCATGGATACCGGGCCAGTTGCTGGTGACCGCTTCATTTTTTCCATTGAAGCGCAGGCCCTTACCCTGAGGGCCTGGAATAAAGCGTTGATCAACGGGTGTTGCTTCAGCCTGAATGAGCGTGGATTCGATTTCTCCGGCAATTGGATGGCTGCCCTCGCAAATCAGCTTGTCTCCGCTGTGTTGGTCGAAGGACCAGTGCAGATAGGGTAGGCTGGATGGAAGCCGGGAGAGGAAGGCTGCTGGCTTGGGCTCGAGAGGGACCAGACGCCCAATCGGGTCGATACGTCTGGCTTCACCAGTGTTGAGAATGGTGGACTCTTTACGAAGTCTTTGAGTGGTTACCTCCACCTTGCCTTTGATCACGTGGATTTCATCATGGTCGTCAGGGTTGGCAAGCACACCAAAGCGGGTGCCGAGGTCGACAATGCGCAG
Organism: Oceaniferula marina; assembly: GCF_013391475.1. Taxonomy (NCBI): domain Bacteria; kingdom Pseudomonadati; phylum Verrucomicrobiota; class Verrucomicrobiia; order Verrucomicrobiales; family Verrucomicrobiaceae; genus Oceaniferula; species Oceaniferula marina. The sequence goes on from NZ_JACBAZ010000002.1 coordinate 264,844, forward strand.
GTCACTGGTTTTGACTTCGAACCCAATGGCTTGTTTCGGCACGTGAAACCAGGCAGTCCCTTGGTGTAGGTGGATCTGGTCGTCGCTGTGCAAGGTGAGGTCGGCAGGGGCCAAGACGACGGATTTGACGCCCGACTTGAAGGTGAGTTCGGCCACTCCCTGGCTGATTTGCAGGCGGGAGCCAGGTTGCAGCATTTGTCCTTCGGGGGCGGTATCAGGTCCATCGTGAGTGATGGTGAAGAGGGTGCCGGGCGAGGTTTGAAAGGAGAGAGTCGGCGGGCTTGTGGGATCGACAAAAAACAGCCGCATGGCGATCAGGGAAAGGACGATCACGGCGGCGGCTGCCATCAAGGCGATGCGGCGTGTCCTGCGGCTTTGCAGTTGAATGACTTTATCGACGGGCACCACCGGGCTGTCACTCATAGAGATTGAGTGGCTGTGCTGGGTTTCGAGTGAGCTGGAGAGCCAGGCGTACTTCCGGTAGGAGGCAAGGGCCTCGGGATCCACGAGCAGGAGTTGTTCGAGTTCGGCAAAATCATCGGTGGAAATCTCACCGTCGATCGCTTGCTGGATCAGCCATTCGGTCCGGCGGGCACTCATGCGGGATCTCCTTCCACAAGTTGCCGATCGACACATTTTTTCAGGGCAGCCCGCACCCGGAACAGCGAGGCGCGCAGGGCACCGGCAGATTTCGATTGGTGCTGGGCAAGGTCTTCGAGGCTGCAGCCCTTGGTGTAGCGGTGGCGAATGAGCTCGCGTTCGGCTGCACGGAGCCGGTTCATGCAGTGTTCTAGTGCCCGCAGCTGTTGTTCATCGTCATGATCCTCCGTATCGGGTTCGGAGAGAGAATGCATTAATTCATCGCAGAAGACGAGGCGGCCGTCGCGCTTGGCCTTGTCCCGCTGCTGCATGACCTGGTAGCGTGCGATGGTAAATGCCCAAGCAAGGAACTTGGAGCCTTTCTCGAATTGTTCCCGTTTTTGCCAGAGCACGAGGTTGGTTTCCTGCAGGACATCGCCGACATCGGGGTTTCCTGGCATCAGCGACACAATAAACGCCCGCAACGCACCTTGGTGCTGCGTCATCAATTGGACGTATTGTTGTAAGGATTCCGAATTTTCGCTCATGGTCTACCTATACACCAAGAAGCGGAAGAAAACGTTACTCGATTTTTTGAATCTTTTTTCGATGCCTCGAAATTACCGGCAGCTCCGGATGCGCTGTATCGGTCCCCAGCCCTCGATTTGAGCACCTTTTGAGCACAGTTTGAGTGCCTCGTCACCCCAGCGAGGATGTGACTTTTCGTTTCTGTAGGCTGCTGGTGGTGCTCGGATCAGGTTCACCGTCAGCTGGAGCCTGGACAGTTCGACCAAGAATTTGGTGAGGGTTGGGTCAGGACCATGAGTCAAGCCGCCAATTGCCAACTCATGGGCACTGTTTGACCCTGCCTATGTTGTGATCATGGAATATGCCGACTGAGTATGCTCCAGGCTCGGCTGGTGAATAAGGAGAGGGGGGGATTTAGAATGTAGAATGCTGACCCGCTCTAGGTGGCTGCAGATACCTGATGACGAATTTTATTTTTTCAACCTGTATGATGGATTTATATGAAATGTTAGTATTCTGATAGATTAAATTTGACTAGACTTGTTAGTTTGCCTAGAACGCGATCAAGTTTCAGTTAGATTGTGCGCAGGCATGATGTGAATGGTTCCAGAAAATCTGGTTCTAAGGATCAACGGAAAACCCCGGATTGTTGTTATGGATCGTCTAGTTAAATTGAAGAGTGTGTCGATGAGTATGCTCGCTGCATCAGGTATGATGCTTCTCCCTGTTTTCTCACAGACCTCAGGTCATCTAAATTATGAACGGTGGGACGGTTTGCCGAAACATTGCTCGATATTGACACTACAGCAGGATGGCATCGCCGTGAGAGATGCGGATAGCTCCGGCTTGCTTGCCGGGGCAGCATGGGCGGCCAGGCAAGGTGATCATTACGGACTTCGTTTGCGAGGTTCATTAACGGCTCCAATCACAGGTGACTATACGCTTTTTGTTGCTGGCGACGACAATGCATCGCTCTACCTTTCTTCTGATCATTCGCGGTTTCATAAGCAGTTGATTGCTTGGTCACATCGATGGACTGCGCCCACCCAGTGGGATAAGTATTCGAGCCAAAGGAGTAAGACGATACGTTTGCAGGCGGGGGAAACCTACTACATTGAGGCCTTGATGAAGGAGCTCACCGGGGGGGATCACTTGTCCATTGGCTGGTCATATGAAGCTCCGCAGTCTTTGCAGGAGCTGGCAGTTGGAGGAACGGTGACTCAGACTTGGTCCGCGACCGACGGTGGCTATGCCTTGGAGGTTGAGGGGGGAGACATTTGGGGCACGTCGGATCGATTTGGTTTCAAGTATCGAACCTGGACGGGTGACGGGGAGTTTGTCGCCAGAGTAAAATCAATGAACAACCCCTATGGCTGGGCCAAGGTGGGCGTCATGCTCAGGGCATCGCTCGATGCCGATAGCGCACAGGCGTCGATGTTGCGATCAGGGTCGAACGGAATGGCTTTTCAACGTCGGGTGTCCGTTGGAGCGGGGTCGGCCCACACCGGATACGGTCAAACCTGGGAATGGGTGAAGCTCCGTCGTCAGGGAGATCAGATAAAAGGATACATATCCCAGGATGGAACGAACTGGGTGCAGGTGGGTAAGGATACATTGAGCGCTTTGCCGGATACCGTTTATGTGGGCATCGCAGCCACAGATAATGTGGGTGCCAATCCGGTGCTTGCAAACGTCGGCGCTTTGAGCTTTCAGCCACTAACGGCATCAGAGTTGATTCCCGCTTCCCATCTTCGTTCTTTGGTGGCAGATGCCAATGATTTGAACGACGATGGTTTACCAGACGACTGGGCCGAGCAGCATGGCATCACGGTGGCCTCCGGTGACAGCCCCCTGAACCAACTCGGCGAGTATGGTGATTTTGATCACGACGGAATCAGTAACTTCAGAGAGTATCAGCTCGATACAGATCCCACCCGGAAGGAAGCACTCATGGATGGGCTAAGCCGTGAGCGATGGGAAACGCTTAGCGGAACCAGAATTACGGATCTGACACATGGGGGGAGTCGGTTCCTGCTTCAGCCAGATGAACGCAAGCACGTTGCCCAGATTCATGAATTTGCTCACGGTGACCAGTATGCGAGCCGGTATCGAGGAACGGTGACAGCTCCAGTGAGTGGTGAATACACCTTTTGGATATCCGGTGATGACGAAGCGGAGTTGTGGCTGGCCGATGGCAGTGTGGAGCAAGAGGTCGAAGGTGTGGTTTCTCCCATGACGAATCGATACGGGAAACAAAAAATCGCCTGGATTCAGGATCAACGATTTGGTCAGGATTACACCTCGGACGAGGATTTTGACCGTTTTCCCAGCCAGCAGAGCCGCAGCGTTTCCTTGCAAGCCGGTCAGGCGTATTACATTGAGGTTCTACACAAGGAAAACCTCGGTGGTGATCACGTTGCCGTTGCCTGGCAGGTGCCGGGTCAGGGAAGGGAGCTGATACCATCGTCGGCCTTTTCCAGTGATGTTCCTGAGGATGATGATACGGATGACGACAATTTACCGGCAGCCTGGGAAATCCAGTATGGTCTCAACCCCGATGATAACGGCCTGACGGATGCCCGCGATGGTCAGTATGGCGATTGGGATGGTGACGGATTGACTAACTTTGAGGAATGCCAGCTTGGGACGGATCCCACGGTGGGGGATACCGATGGTGATGGCTTGAGTGATCGCGAGGAACGTGATTATTATGGCTCGGACCCACTTGTTTCTAACCAGATAAGCAGCACCCTGCACACCCGGGTGGAATTGGAACAATTTCAGGATACGAGTAATGCCTGGTCGCGGGATGATGAAGGGGCGTTGGTTTGTTCGGATTCCCGAGGCGTGATCGAATACCAGTTGATTGTCGCTCCTGGAGAAGAGGGCCTGTTTGAAGTAATGATTACCGGTGGGGCATCCGGTTCGGTTCGCAGCACTGAAACGCTGCCCCTCGACATACTGATCAACCAGGTATCGATTGGTAAGCTGGATTTGCTGAGTGAAAATGGTGGCTCATCCTCGGTGCAGTGTCTCACACCATGGCTGAAAGCCGGGAGCTATACCCTCGCCATTCACCATGTCAACTACCTCGCAGCTCTGCGTTTGAGGCTGGACGAGGTGACCGTTACCCGACTCGGCGGGATCGACTCGGACAGCAATGGCATTGCCGATTGGATGGATGCCAAGTTCCCACGTGAAAATCGTATCGTCCATTTGCCCCTGGAAAGTGCAACCTCACCACTCTGCGTTGAGGCGGCTACTTCCGCTCCAACGTTTGCTTCCTTGTCCCGCCTTGCTCTGGATACTCAGACGGGTCTGTTCGTCCAGCAGCCTCATGTCTGGCAGGAAGGAATCGACAATGGCTTGTTTGCTGATGTGCCTCTCCATGTGGATGGCCCCACAGAGATCCGTGTGGATTTTCAACATGGGGCAGTGAGTGAGTCCCGGCAGGTGACCTGGACGGCAACCAATATGTTGGAAGCAGATGGGATTACGATCCGCAAAGGGGACGCTCTTAAACTCACGGCATGGTCCGGTGATGCCGCTGAGGGAAGTTTCACCCTGAGTATGAACGGTCAACCGCTCGCAGATCAGAATGGTCATCTGAGCTATCAGTCAAACTCTCCGCTGGTGTTGTCCTTTGATACCGCCGGAACCGTCGAGTTTGAAGCCTCATGGCGGTCGGCTGATGGCAATATCAATCTAACCAGTCCTTTTACGGTGACTGTGCTTGAAGCTGACTTTGGCGGGGGGATTGATCTGATGGCATGGAACCAACGGCACTGGACGATTGCTGGCTTGGGGCCGGATGTGCTTGTGCAGGCGGATAGCAGGCTCGGCTGGTTGGAGACTTCCGCCCCTGGATCCTCTCCCCGTGAATTTGATGTGAATATCTACGACCCGGCGGACTATCATGTGCTTGCCCGATTGCCTGACGGCGGCGGCATCCTCGCGCGTGGAGAGGTGCGGGGAATGTATATCGCTTCTGTGGCTGAAACCGGAGATGCTTCGTTGAGTGCACAGTATGACGATGGGACTTGGTTGATGCGTATGAGTTATGTTGCTGAGAATTTACCGCCCAATGCGGTGATTCGTCTGCGATCCTACCATCAGGGCACGGTGTTTATGAACGGAGGCAACGTGCTCGATCTGACGGCTGAAGATTTCGATGAAAATGGGGTCGCCATCATTTTCATGGAGTGGGCCAATGGAACGAGTCAGCCGAAACTCTGCCACTATGTGGATGTGCTGCTTGTTGAGTAGGTGCTGTCTGCAGTCGTTTTGTTGTTAGTCCAAGCATTGATTGATACCGGTGAACTTGTCTCGTCCAGTTTCTGTTTTTCTCCTGACCTCCGCGATGCTGGGGGGAGGCCTCAGCCTGTTCTGGCATCGAACGAACAAGCAAGGTGGGGAATCTCAAATTCATGTAAATGAGCCGTTTGTTGATGCCTCTTCATCCGCACGAATAGAGGAGCCCAGGAAAAACCGCCTGCAGGTTTTAACTTCCGGTGTGAGTGGTGAGGCGCTCACTCGTGCTTTGGAGATTGCCGATACAATCGCCCGTGAGCATACAGCATTTTCAGATGCCGAGGCATCCCATCTGTTGGATTTTGTGAGCGGATCAAAACCGTCTGGTCTTACGCGCAGTGATTGGCAGCATCTGGTGAACTCTTTGTTCAACGCCTTGCGAACCCGTCCCGCAGCGCCAGCACGCGAACGCCTTTCACTGGTTTTTGCGAATATGGCTGAGAAGGATGCCGACCCGGTGATGCGTCTTTACGCTCTGCAGCATATTTCGTTCTGGCTGCCTCATGAGCAACACCCGGCTCGTAAACAACAGCTGGCCGACCTTCTGCTCCGCATGTCTCAGGCCGGTGACCAAGCGGGTTGCGCCACGATGGTGATGAGTGACCTCCAACGTGCAGGAAGCCTGCCACAGAACCAGGAAACGAATACGATGATCGATCAGGCAGCACTGCGCCTGGCCTCCGATCCAGACGCGGTAACCACCGCCCGGGTGTCGGCGATCCACACACTGGCCGACCGGGGGCAGACAGAATCCCTGCCGGAACTTCGGAGCATTGCCATGGCCCGCCACGAACACATCGTGTTACGCAAGGCTGCCATTTTTGCGATCGGCCGACTTGGAAACCTCTCCGACGACCGAGATCGTTTGAAGCGACTCGCTAGTGAACACCGCCGCTTGGCCCAAGCAGCAGAACCCGCAATCCAGTCTCTTGTTTCCCGCAAGTGACGTCAGACCATCACCACTATTTTTTCCACTATCCATTGATTATCATGTTCCAGAAATTGAAACCCGCCATCGTTGTTTTCCCTCTCGTGATTGCGGCTGCTTTGATGTTCGCCCTGACACAGCAAGGCTCGGCCGAATCCACAGAGGATATCCAAACCAACCCCACGGACTCGGTCCATAACCCGGGGCCTCAAAAGTGCTGTGCTTGTTTTGAGCCGGAACTTGAAATGGTTTATACCGGTACAACGCAGAACATCGATCCTCGCAGTGATTCAGAGAAATCGGCCAGCGAGTCCTGTATGGCCATGCCATACGCAAACGGTGGAAAATATAAGATCACCGTGAACGTGAAAAAGAAGTCGGGAGTCACAGGCTGCGATAGTGCGATGCCCAAAGTCTCGATCTACAAGGGAAAGGATAAAGATACGCCGATGGGGGCTCCCGTGTCAGGGCCATCAATAGGATGGTCGACCCAGCACGAGTTGAGCGGAGCCGAAGGCGATGTTTTTATCGTAAAAGTAGAGTGCGAAGGTGCTTCTCATTCGGATAGCTACAATTGCCCAAAGGCATGTATCAAAATTGGTTGTGGAGGATGTGGAGATGATAGCTGCAATACGGGAGTTTGTGGAAATACGGCAACCCCGGGCACTCCTAATGTGTCCGATACCATGGGGACATCCAATCATGGCGACAGCGCTGGCCTTGGGTTCACTTATGGTGCTGATCAAATAGCCAATGTGGGGGTTGCAGGACTCCGCTTCCGAGGACCCAACGACGGATCAGTAACGGTTACCCGTGATGCGCAGGGGAATCTGGCATCGGTCCGGACCGGTAATCTTGTGGCGACCATTGCAACGGTAGGCACAGCCGAGGACCCAATGGCATTTACCATTACAAAAAGCACCAACCTGGCGTCTCCTAACCAGGATGTCTTTCGCGTCACGAAGTTTGAAAATAAAACCATCGATGGTCAGTTAGTCTTTCATGTTTCGTCAACCTATAAAGGCGAGGTAACCAGTTTGTATTACGCCCAGCCAGTTACAGGAACCTGGGATCTGGTGACGGGTGTTTCGGGTGATTCTCCACAAGGCCTGCGGAAGCAACGCACGGTCATCAACGAAGTCGGCGATGTGCGCACCGAGCGCTTGACGACAAGTGATATTCCAACCGGCGATACCATCGGAGATGTTGAAACGACGTATACCACCTTCCCGTGGGGTGTGCGTAGGACCCGTCAGGTTGATTTCTCCGGTGCGGATGACTTGGTTTCTACCTGGGATTACTACGAGCCGGGAGAAGTGAGCGGACTCAACGGAGGAACCCATGGCTATGGCCGACTCCAGACATACAGCCGTTATGATGGATACGAGGAAACCCACCTCTACGATTTAAATACTCACACGATCTTCAAACCTTTTGCCGGAACGGATGGTGGCTTGGTCGAAACCCACGAGTATCATCCACAAAGCAAAACACAGACGATTAGTAAAAACGTCGGAGGCGTGCTGATCTCGAAAACCGAAACCGTGGATGAGTCCGAAACCTTGACCCGGACCCGGCGCTACACCCGCCCGGATGAGTTTCTCGAAACCGTCATCGAACGTTACCCCTACGGTCAGGATTTCGGAGGCCAGATGAAAAAAATCAGTCGCCCGGATGGCACCGTTACCATCTATGAATATGTTCGCGACACCGACAGCAAAACCACGACGACGTGGGAAGGTGTTGCCGAAGGAGATTCTATCAGTGAGGGAACCAAAACCCAACGCATCGTCAACCTCTCTGGGGAGTTGGTTTCATCGATCACCTGGGCCGTAGGCGGAAGCGGAGCCGGCTTGGTGCTGAATCATCAGGTGACCGAAACATATGACTTACACCGTCCGACCCGTATCGGCTATTTCCCCCAGGATGGTGGAGGCTATGCCTACTCCACATCCCGTCATTACGGTTGCTGTGGACTGGTGAACGAAACCGACCGCTATGGGATCACCACCCATTATGCGTATGATGCACTGCGCCGTGTGATCAAAACAAACCGACTGGGAGTAACGACAGAAACTCAGTACAAGGGACTCACCACCCACACCTTGCGCTTCCCTGAGGTTGGCTCGGTTGCTGAAGTTGGCAACCCGTCAACGTCCTTGCAGCATGAGGTTTCCCGCACGGTTCGCACCATGACCGGCCTGACCACGACCTGGACGGCTGACGCCGACAGCGATGGAGATATGGAAAAGACCACACGTCAGGTTCGCTATCAGGTAGCCCCTGAGAATATTCCTGCGAATTTGATGCCTGATACTCCTGAATACGACGCTTATATGAATCGGACGACCGGAGCTTCAGTTGTCACCACCACCTATCCAGACAATAGTGGCAGTATTACCCGCACTTGGTTGGACGGACGCACCCGTTCAACCACCAGCCAGGGTGGGGGGACAACGAGCTATACCTACGCAGCCCATTCGGAACATGGTGGTGGAATCAAAACCCGCACGACGCTTTCCGGTGGAAGCCAGTGGACGGATACCTATACCGACTTGGCAGGACGCAGGTTGAAAACGGAATACGCTGACGGCGCCCTGGCGAGCCATACCTACTATGGAAAATCGGCCACTCCGGCTGCCGCGATTGGTAAACTCGCCAGCAGCACCGACCCTGATGGCATCACGGTCAACTACACCTACAATAACAAAGGGGAGCGCATCGTGGCCCAAGCTATTGCCGGAAGTCAGACTCGGACATCCACTAGTGAATCATCCATTGTGAGTGACCCTGACCTCGGAACAGCCCACCAGTCGGTGACAATCGTCAATGGCAAGACCGTCAGTACGTCCTTGCGCTCGATCGATGGTATGTCGAGCAAGTCCATCACCCTTGGTGGCACCTCCACCTCGCAGCAAGTGCTTACTGGCTCAGGGGCATGGACGGTGACTTCCACTACCCCAGACGGGCAGAAATCCGTGCAAACTTACACGGGAGGGCGTCTCCAGCGCAGTGAATCATTCGACAACAGCCCAACACCTGTAAGCATTGCCTTCACAACCTACCATTACGATGCTCTTGGCCGGGCTTACAAAAGCACCGACTCCCGGACCGGGGATACGGAAGTAACGTCCTACACCGATACCGACGCCCCTCTGTCGGTTACTACAAACGGAGGCAATGACACAACATCTTATGCGTATGATTCCATGGGGCGCCGTATCGCCGTGACCCTGCCGGACAGCAGTGTCACTTCCACATCCTACACCGATGGCGGTCAGGTGCTCGCTACTTGGGGAAGCCAAACCTACGCCCGACTCTACCAGTATGACCTACAAGGAAGAATGGTCGAACTGCGAACGTATCAAAACCTGCCCGATGGAACCGAGCCAACGGTTGCCACGGCTGATTACGCCTCAACCGAGTGGGTCTATGATCCCCTGCGAGGCTGGCTTAGCGAGAAAAATTACGACGGGGAATCCAGCCCGGGCGACGGTGCTGCGCAGCAGGGTGGAGCGCAAGCGAATTCAACCGCCGACTACACATACACTGCCGCTGGCCGCCTGAAAACCCGCACTTGGGAGCGTGGTGTCACCACAACCTACACCTACGATGCGGGGATGCTCGCAAAAACCGATTACTCGGATAGCACACCCGACGTTGAGCAGGTCTATGATCATTTTGGACGTCAGAAGATCGTCACTCAGATCAAAACCATCGTGAAGAAAGATGATACGGGTATGCCCACGATAGGTGAGTATCCGATCTCCAAACACGTTTATGCCTATGATGACGCCACAATGGCGCTCGATACCGAAACGGTTTCCTACGATACCGATGATGACGGCATTCTGAACTTCACCCGCGTCATCGACCGCAAACAAGACACGTTCCTCCGCCCTATCGGATACGAACTTAAAAATGGAACCGGCACCGAAAGCTCCGTGACCTACGGTTTTGACTCAGCCAATCGTTTGTCACAAATCACAAACCATCAATCACAAATCTTCACCTACGGATACGTGGTCAACTCCTACGGGCTTGTCCACACGGTTACCGGTCCGGCGCATACTGTCACCAACACCTACGAGCCGAAGCGTAATGTCCTGACGAACAAAGAAAATGCCGTGCCATCTGTGTCTTCCGTGGTCAGTAACTTCGCCTATAACGTGAACAAGCTGGGTCAGCGCACGAACCTGACCACCAGCGGAACGGCATTCGGTACCGCGCCGGACTACACCTGGACATACAACGCCCGGGGAGAGTTGGTGGAAGCCATGGATGCCTCACAGGCTGACAACAACAGGGCCTACCTGTATGATGGCATAGGCAACCGAAAGGCAACAACTCACGGCTTACGTATTGACTTGCCAGAAGATTCTAACTACATTGCCAATGCTTTGAATCAGTATACCTCCATCGGCAGTGTTCTTCCTGCCTATGATTTGGATGGCAATGCCACCGCCTATCCGCTCCCCGCGGATACAAGCGCAAATGCCACCCTCGTCTGGGACGCTGAAAACCGCCTGACTGCAGTCACTCGACCCGATGCCGAGATCATTACCTTCAGTTACGATTACCTCTCCCGTCGCATCAGTAAGCAGGTCAATGCCCAGACGAAAACCCTCTACCTCTACGATGGCTGGAACCCGATCGCTGACTACACAAGTCAAAACTCACAGCCCAACATTCAAAACTCCTACACTTGGGGAATGGATCTCAGTGGCAGCATGCAAGGTGCGGGTGGAGTCGGAGGCCTGCTCGCCGTGCATCAAGGAGCATCGACCTACTACCCGACGCATGATGGTAATGGCAATGTTTCCGAATACCTTGATAGCACCGGCACCGTACAAGCCCACTACGAATACGATGCCTTTGGCAACACTCTGGAGACAAGCGGAGTCAAAGCCAACGACTTCGCCCACCGCTTCAGCACCAAGCCACTGGATACCGAGACCGGACTGTATTATTACGGATACCGGTATTATGATCCAGTGACGGGAAGGTGGCCCAGCAGGGATCCCCTTGGGGAACGTGGCGGTCTAAACGTTTATGGTTTCGTCAATAACGATGGAATTAATATTACTGATAGGTTAGGGCTTGAGGAAAGAGTTTCTGCGGAGTATAAGGGAGAAGCTTATTTTACAGCTTATTATAAACTTTATCAGCGCCAGCCGTTTAAACAGAAATTGATAGCCACGGGACACATCAACTCTGATCATTTAGCAACCTTACGAGGAAAATTATCTGGAACGTACATTGTGGATGATCTAGGCCAAGGTATTATTAAGAAAGGAGGAAGACGTTTTCAAGAAGTGTTTATTAATGCTCTAGGAACTGGCACAGTAAATTCTGAAGTATGGGCTGGTATATTTGATTCTCAGCACGCAGGGGTTGGTTATTCCATTTCGAAAGGCGATATTTACGCAATAAACAGTAGGTGTGACATGTGTGTAACCGGAACGATAACTTATTTAGTTAAGTTAACAGAGAGAAGTATGGCGTTAACTCCTGGAGGCGGAGGGAGCTTCTCCGAAAAGGGCGTAAGTTATTCGGTGGGGCTGTCACTCTCTTTATCAGAAGGGGGCTCGTTACTGGCACAGCGGACAAATGAGGTGAGTTTTAAAATATGCACCGATGGAACATCTGAAGTAACGGAGAATCATGGGCAATATGAGACCTATAATGATTTTAGTAGCACAACTCTTGCAAGAATTAGGGCTAGCAGTGCCGTCTTGGATCGACATATGGATGATTTGAATGGATTTGGTGCCACAGAGATAAAATTAGGTGGTTTTGAAATTACTTTTCAATAAAATGAGGCTATATAAATTTCTTTGTATTTTCTTGATCGTCTCTAGCTGTGAAAGAGCCAGCACAGATTATCGAGGAGAGGGTAGTACTATTGTCTTGGATGATGGAAGACGATTTACATATATGCCATGGAGAGATGGCAAGGTTACAACTCAGTTCATAATAAAAGCCGATAGCGTATTCTTCAATCTTAATGAGACCAGCATTACAGTTGAAGGTCAGCGTATTAGTGTAAATGAATATATTGGAAATAATGCCAAGGCAAAGTACGTAGTGATTAGTCGAAATTTGAAAGAGTCACATGATTTTCAAATTTTTGAGATAACAGAGGATCATTTTGAAGCTGAGTATCTTCCAATTATCCGCAAATTTTCAGATAAATGAACCCAGAGAGATAACAGGGAATGGTCTGTCCGAAAGGGGGTATGAACCGAGGACAGAAAAGGGGTCAACGAAAAGGGGTCAGGAAGAGATTTGTTGCATTACCTCAGAGATGTCATTCGGATAGGGATCGGTTTATGAAATATGCAGCCTGTTTTATATGCCTGTTCTGTATAACTGTAAGCTTCCCCGTCAAGCGGACAGTCCAAAGTGTAAATTTAAATGAGACAAAGGAAGGGGTCAGTCCGTGGATTGTGGATTGACTGATAAGGAAAGCCCTGGTTGATTGAACATGTGAAAGATTACTCGCTGTCTCTCGAGGAAGCTGAGGCTTCACTGAATGATTACTTACGAGAAAATAACAAAAAGTATGTTTACCACCCATGTCAGGTGATTGCAGCTTTTGACGGTGGGTATCTTTTTGTTCAAGGAGACTTTAAGCTGAATATTCAATTGCGAGGGTATTTTGTTGATGCCGAAGGTGTTGTTTTCATCGATACCGGGGATGCGATCAGTGTGGAGAAATACCACAAGAAAATCGGGAGGGAAGGGTGGCCTTGATGATGGGAACACGCGGTAGGAAAGACATCCTTTTTCTCTGATTTGACATCATTCGGTATGAGTTGGCAGTAGAAGTTGGCTGTAGAGCCTGATGTGGCACAAAGTGCGGGTGGGTATGCGGATTCGGCAGTGGCGAATCGCTTTGCTGGCGAGATGGGCATGCGGGGGCTCCGCTTGGGTTGACCTTGGGTCACTTTCCCGATAATTCCGGCCTTGAGGGGAAAATTAACGCCCTGATACGATTATGAACACGGGGAAAATCATGAAGAGTATGGTGCTCACGGCTGTTGTGGGTGCGGCTTGTCTTTCCAATTCAGCGATGGCCGACGGAAAAATCCGGGATAAACGCATCCGACCAGCAAGCGGGCTTGAAATCACATCCAGCAATCCCGAGTTGGATATCGCGCTCAAGAATTCGATCAATTACGTCTATGATTACCTGGTGGTCGGGCCGAAACAATACCCGACAACCGAAATTGAACCGCGGGTTCTTCAGTCGCCCAAGGCTGGAATTCCAGCTATTCCCGCGCTCTGGGGAAGTTACCATGGCACTCCTCACAAAAAGGCGCACGGATACCGGGAGCTCTTTTGTTTGCGCGATGTGCTGCACCAGGCGGAGGGGGCGGCACTTTTGAGCTTGAATGAAGAGAATATCAGCATGCTTCATCGTTTTGCTTATGATGCATTGCAGCCGAAGCGGGTATCGGTGAATGTGCGCGGCTTTGATCCGCTTGACCCATGGGCCAGCGCGCAAAAAAAGACCTTTTGGCAGGAATATTGGACCCTCTGGTCGTATGATTTTTACGGTAAGCCGCACTACATGGGGGCTGGCTTTCAGGAGCTTCCGGCACCTCTTGAGTGTCTGGAAAAAATCTACACCATGTATGAATACACCGGTGACGAGCGTTGGTTGTCGGATGAGTTCATGGCATTTGGAAAACAAATCCATGAGAAGTTCATCCCACGTTATGATTTCGACGGAAATGGGAACGTGGACAACCGGGGATCCGGGATTCTGCCAACGCTCTGGGAGTTCGAAGGTGCCAGCCACCTTGGCCCTGAGGAACTGAACTTTAAACTCAACGAGGATGGTGTGACGGGCAGCCTGACGATCAGCAAAGCTTACTTCAAACGTATTGGTGTTCAGGATCTCGCTCTGCAGGTTCGTTTTAAAAATGGTGGAGAAGACTACCTGACGGTGCGTGTGAATAATCTCGTTAGATCTGACGGATCCAAGCCTATCCTGAGCCGCGATTACGTGTTCACTGAAAACACCGAAGAGGCCCGGGACATTCCGGTGACATTTACGGTGCCTGCCGGCGTGACACTTCAATCAGTCAAGGACGGTGCGGCGGCACTGGTTGCTGGAACGGATTACTTGGTGGAGGGCAATACCGTGACTCTGAAGGGGGCTTACATTTCCAAACAACAAAAGACGAAGTCGAGGCGTTATAAGATGTCGTTTGGCTTTCACTTTTCGAATGGGCAGTCACCGCGGGTGGTGGTCGAATCGAACGACCGTGGCCATGCCAAAGACATATTGGCCCAAAAGGAGGTTACGTTGGATTGGGCGAATCTTGAAGATATTCATCTGAAGTTCAATTTGGCAGAAACCTCCGAGCAGCGCCGTGAGATCTATCGGATTCAAAACAACATGAACCGGGTGGCAGAAGCCGGGGACACCCTGGGGGTTCAGTACCAGGCGACACTTTCATACGAAGGCATGCTGCGGGCGAAGGCCAAGCTTGTTGGAGCAGAGCAAAAAGCCGCTCTTCTTGAAGAAGCCGATGTTTACCAAAAGAAGGCTGCGACGCTTCTGAAGAATTTCCGGGAGCAATGGTATAACCCAAGGACAAAAACCTATGCTCGTGCGTACGACGCCTATGGCAACGCGATTTATGGTTGGGGGCATGAAAATAGCTTTTTTATGCCGATGAAAGAACTTCTTGAGCCGGGTGAGAAAGCCAATGCTTACCTGCAGTTTATCCATGACCATTCGGAAGATCTGAACGAGGAAGCAAAAACCTATCTTCCCGAGGCGTTTTACAATTACGGGCAAGTGGAAAAAGGCTGGTATTGGATGCAAGCGGGCTTGGACCGTTTCACATCTAACCGCTCTCATGAGCAACAGATCCGGACTTACCCTGAAATCGCCTTCACCAATGTTTCCAACACAATCACGTACATGATGGGATACGATCCCAAGTTGAATGAAAACACGATCGAAACACTCTCCATGTTGCCAAAATCGATTGGCTTCGTGGAGGTGAAGAACATCCCGCTTGGCCAGAGTATCATGAGCACGGAGGACTATCAGCGTGACATTGAGAAAATGGTGAACCTCAGGCACGACGGTCAGTATCAATCCAGCTTCACGAATAGCGAAAAGTCGAAGGGGGCCATCACTTGGAGAGCCGAGTTTCTCGGCAAGTATGCATCACTCAAGGTGAATGGAGTCGACAAAAAAGCCACTGTGACCAGCGAAAATGGTGTGGAGTATTCCTACGTCAAGGTGGATGTTGCTCCCGGCCAGACTGTTGTTGTGACCACCGGGCAAGTGACCGAAAAATCAGCTGACGACTGGCCGAAGAAAAGGCGATAGGCTTTGTTTGTCTGGCGGATCATTTGCAAGGGGCGAGATTTTTTTTGTCTCAATCTCTGAGTTTGCTTGTTACTTATTGTGTAGTTGGTGGCTCTTTCTTACAATTTATACTGGCAACATACTGAGTAGATTCTTACTCTACGAATCTAGTGATGAAGATTTTGAGTAGGGCAGTTGTCGTTTTGTTCCTCGTGTGTAGCGTTGCCTATGCTGAAGGTAAAAATGAACTTTGGAAGGAACTGAAGGAGATTGCTTCCGCAATACAACACTTGTATGTGCTTATCTTTTGTAAAAGAACGTGTAAAGGAGTCAGGAAGAGATTTGTTGCCTACGTGTAAAGTGATAGTATTCACCTGACACGAACCGCTAGCATTGTTACCTGTCATAGGGGTGCAGCCATCAAAAAAGCCCCGCCAATTGGCGGGGCTTAGGCATTACTTGGTTCTAAACCACAGACCGATTGTTAACGGTTCGGCCTCTCTGGCTTAGCAGGTTTCTCGGGGCGCTCGGGCTTCTGTGGACGCTCGGGCTTTTGGGGACGCTCTGGTTTTTGAGGGCGTTCTGGCTTGGTTGGGCGCATTGGCTTCTCAGGCTTTGCAACCTTTTCTGGTCGTGCTCCCCTCTCGGGACGTTTGCTTTTTTCGGGACGCGTGATTTTTTCGGGACGTCCCGCACTGGCTAAATGCTCAGACTTCATCCCAACCTTTTCCTTGGGCAGACGAGCAGATTTATCCCGCAGACTTTTATTGTGACCAGACATTAACTCGCCCACCTTAACCCCGAGCAACTCCTTACTAATATCACCCCAGCCCGAACCTGCAGCTCGCATTTCAAGAATGCCATCAGCCAATGCTGGATCAAGCCCAAACAGCGCACCGGAAATGTTATCCATTGTGCCGTCCAGGCCTTTATCGGATAGCATCCGTTCCGCCATCAGCATACTCAGTTTGACATTTCCCACCCCCTGCGCACCTACCGTATTAGTCACCACGATATTCTCCACCACAGTCTGTTGTTCAATAGTGGTTTCAGGAATAGGGTTGCCATCCGCATCAAGTAATTGGACACCCTCGGCGTCGACTTTATAAACGGGGTTGCCATCAGAATCTAACACTGGAACTTCCACCTCGATTTGAGTTTCCACATCGTAGTTAAGATCCTGTCCCAAGCGCAGAGCTTCGACTAAAGGCAGTGCGTTTTCACCTGCAAAGTCCTCAAAACCTGAGGCCACTTTCTGTAAAACATGCTTTTCACCTAACGATTCTCCTGCGGCAGGATCTATGTTTTCAGTTTGCCCCATTGCTGTACCGTAACTGATTAGTCCGGTAAGCAGCATCCATCTATACTTTTTATATTTACAGTTCATTATATTCTTATGTTTATGGTTCCTGGGGAGAAATCTTCAGTCGCCAGCCCCTAAAAGGTAAAGCGAAGTTGTGCACCTCCACCAATATCAGGACTACCATTGGTAAATCCGGTGTAGCCGTAGCCGGTCACAAGAAAGCTGTCCGAAAAACGATATCCAAGATAAGCAAACAGCTCCAGTGCATCGTCGGACTGCGAACTACTGGCTTCCTGAAAGTCGAGAGTTGCACCAAAGTTAATCTCCTTATTGTAACGATAATCAGCTCCTACCGATAGATAGAATACGTTATCAATTTCATAGTCGTCCGGATCTCCCTTGATTTTATATGCAAGCGTAGCCATTGGGCTGAACTTCCCCAGGGATTTGAAGTAATCCACTTGCAAGGTGTAGTCCATTTCACCTGTACCAAGTCCTCTATCTTCATCGGCAGTTGGAAACTTCACTTTTCCTATCAGGTCCAAATACCCCCACTCTGTGGGAAAACTCTGTAGACTGTAACTAAGGGATGCCCATATATCCCCAAGCCCCGATTCTGTATTGACTTCGTCTTCTCCCCCTCCGATAACCACACCTCCATCACCTGCACCAATCACCGAACCCGGCCCCTTGATTTGAATCCATGGAACCGAAAGTTTGGCTACCCATTGATCGTGATGATAACTCAAGTTAAATGGAACATACATGATGTCTGTGTCCACAGAGTCACCATAATCTCCGGTGCTGTAATCAAAGCCGGTTCCCACCCGCCATTTACCATCGCCTTCTGGATAAAAGCGCTTCAATACAGGTGAGATAACCTCGACCGCACGGTCAAAGCCATTCATTTCCTCCTCGTTCATAGGCGCCGATTCTTTTCCACTTCCGGGAAGCATCATCAGCGTCCACGTCATTCCTGCCAGTATGGTGTTCGTACCTGTCATACTGGCTGAACTAACGATCCCAAGACCCTACGTCAACGTCTCTTTTTGCAAAAAAGAAAATATTTCCCGGTCTTATAAGTTAGATTCTAACCATCCTAGAATAATTGATTCTTTTCAAAAAACAGGCCTGATAAAACTTACAAAAAAACAAACAAGGAGAGGGGATTATGGATAACAATCTGAAACAAAGATCCGTTGCACCGACGATCGGCCGACACATCATGTAAAACGAATTTAAATTTTCACAGAAGGTAAAGCGAATCGCTTATCCATGACCCTCATAACATCACCATCTTACATAAATCACGCCCGGGGATGTGCAGGAGGAGGAAATTTTGAAAGGGCGTCACTTGAATGATTTCATCCATCTACTTTGAGCCTGGCAACAACAACCACAAGGAACGAGTCAAAAGAAAAAGGTCTGTCCCTCTATCAACGGTCTCAAGGAGGACGTTGCGTCCGGCCAGACTGTTGTTGTGACCACCGGGCAAGTGACCGAAAAATCAGCTGACGACTGGCCGAAGAAAAGGCGATAGGCTTTGTTTGCCTGGCGGATCATTTGCAAGGGGCGAGATTTTTTGTCTCAATCTCTGAGTTTGCTTGTTACTTATTGTGTAGTTGGTGGCTCTTTCTTACAATTTATACTGGCAACATACTGAGTAGATTCTTACTCTACGAATCTAGTGATGAAGATTTTGAGTAGGGCAGTTGTCGTTTTGTTCCTCGTGTGTAGCGTTGCCTATGCCTGACTCCTGTGAAAGGCTTCAGGGCTGTCTGCAGTAGATGTCAATACCGTGGAGCTTGTCGTTTGATGATTCGGGCGTAGCTTTCATTGGAAAACACACACATACAGAGACATGAGCACACAGAAATGGACGGCTTGGAGGAAACCCGTTGGCCTGATCTTGGCAATGGTTCAGATCGGGGGAGCAATGCTTGCGACAGCAGATGAGGCAAACAACACGCCGGAGCGGCCGGCGAAGCAGTTTAGTCACCCGGAGCGAATTCGCTACGACGGCGATTGTTTTCAGATCGAGGGCAAGGATACTTTTGTTTACAGTGCGGCTTTTCACTACTACCGCACGCCCAAGGAGCTTTGGCGCGAGCGCCTCGATAAGATCAAGCAGGCCGGGTTCAACACGATCGAGACCTATGTCCCGTGGAATTGGCACGAGCGGGAGCTGCCGAAGGGGCTGGATGATTATTCCCAGGTGGATGTCCGTGAGCTCGAGGCCTTTCTCAAGCTGGTTCACGAGGAGTATGAGATGTATTCAATCGTGCGCCCCGGACCGTTTATCTGTGCCGAATGGGCTGGTGGCGGCTACCCGCGTTGGCTGGCCAAATTTATCCCGGACATGAGCAAGGAGGGGATGCCAAAACTTTGGCTGCGCAGTGATGATCAGGCACACATCGATTGGTCGGTTCACTGGTATCGTGCAGTTTGCCCTTTGTTTGCAAAGCATCAACTGAGTCGGAAGAAGCCGGGTGAAAAAGGAATCATTCTGGTGCAGATTGAAAATGAATACAACCACCACGGGACGCCGGGTAAGGAGAAGGTGATGCGCGCCTTGTTCCAGGCTGTGGTCGATTCCGGTGTGGATGTGCCGATTTTTACTTGTCTGACCAATGAATGCCGCGGCAGCTCCGATCCGGTGTTGTCTCAGGTGTTCGACAGCGATAACTATTACATTGGCCACAGCAAGGCCGGGGACTGCGCCTATCGTATGGCCAGTTTGAAGAAGGCGCAGCCGGACGCACCCGGACTGGTGTGCGAACTGCAAGGGGGGTGGTTTTCGACTGTCGGCGGTGGCTTGAGCGAAGATCACTACTCGGATGCCAAGCATTATCAGGCGATCAATATCATGTCGATGCTCGGTGGGGCGACGTGTCTGAACCCCTACATGTTTGTCGGAGGCACCCACTTTGCCGGTTGGGGGGCACGTGGCCAGACGACCTCTTATGATTACAATGCGGCGATCCGTGAGTCGGGTGCCGTGGGGGACAAATATCTTGCCGCTAAAGCGCTTGGCGGATTTATCCGAGAGCACGAAGCTCGACTGGTCAGAGCCCACGGTGGTCCTTGCGAGATTGAATCGGCACCGAAGTCATTGACCGGAGGCGTGCGTGTGGCACCTGACGGGACTCGTTTTGTGTTTGTGCACAATGCTGATAGCAAGCAGAGCGTGAAGGGCACCTTTACGCTGAAGCCCGGAGCCGGAACCCGCCCACGTGGCCCGGTCTACAACATTGACCAGCACGGCAACAAGGTGCTGATCGAGGTGGACAAGGAGTCCGCACAGGCAACCGACATCGCATCGTTTGCGGTGGAGTTGTCGCTTGCGCCGATGGATTCGAAAATCCTGGTGATTGAGCCTGGGAAAAAAGCCGGGCAGGGAAGCTGGTATCCCAAGACACAGAAGGACATCGCGCGCCCTCAATCGCTACCGAAGTCGGTCCGAATCGCAACAGCCCTGAAACAGGAAGATCCGTCGTCCGGAGAATGGAAACCGTTTGTGGACGGAACCTCGCTGTCGGAGATGATGGTCAGCGACCACCGGTACGTGCGTTACAAGAGTCAGGTGACATTAAGCGCTGATGAAGTGAAGGCGTTGAGCCAACTTAATATTCGTTCGTTCAGTCGCGATATGATCAATGCCCGGGTGAATGGGAAAGTGGCCAAACGCCTGAGCCCGGACACCAAGGTGGCGGATATTGCAGGTCGGCATTTGAAGACCTCATTCGAACGGATTGGGGCCAAGGAATACGACAACCAGTTTAGCGTGGAGGGCCTGCTTCAGGCGGGAGAAAATACGATTGAGCTGGTGTATGAAAATATAGGTCACGAGCATGGTTATGTGCCGATGGAGCAGCTTTCCGGGGTGGATCACGCCGGCTTGTCGGCATCGTCTGATGACATTCAAAATCCGCTTTCTTTGCAGGTTTCCCTGGATCTGGGTGGCGTGCAGGCCGGTTGGACGGCTCCCGGTTTTGTTGCCAAAGGAAACGGTTGGCAGAAGGTGGCATTGGATACCGAAATGGAAATCCCACGGAAGGGGCGGGAGCTGCAGCCGAAGGATCAAACTCAGGATGGATTGCTGACATGGTACCGCCTGGAGTTCGAGTTGCCGGCGGAGGATCCCAAGGTCTGGGTGCCCTGGCTGCTGAGAATCAATGCCTCGGGCAATGGCTACATGTGGATCAACGGCCACAATATCGGTCGCCACTACCAGCACGGGCAGCAGCGCGATTACTTTTTACCCGGCTGCTGGCTGAAGTTCGGTCAGGGGCAGAAAAATGTGATGATGCTCGGTCTGCGCCAGACCTCACACGGTGCCCAGCTCAAGGCGGCTGAAATATGCCCCTACCCCGATGCGGCGGAAGTGATTGAAGATTGAAGATTGAACTTGCGTGGTCTGGGGTTAGCGATTAGCTGTTCATTAGAACAGTTATGAGTGAGCTACCCTTGACCGCCTTGTTTGTGGATTTTGATGCGTATTTTGCCTCTGCGGAGCAGCACATGCGGCCGGAATTGCGTGGGCAGGCGGTTGGTGTTGTGCCGGTAATGGCGGAGAGCTCATGCTGTATCGCGGCGAGTTATGAGGCGAAGGCTCAGGGAGTGAAGACGGGGACCCGGGTCAGTGATGCGCGGCGGATGTGTCCGGGGATTCGGATCGTGCAGGCACAACCGGCGCGTTATGTGGAGCTTCACCATCGACTTGTGGCGGCGGTGGAAACCTGCATTCATGTGGAGGCCGTGTTATCGATCGACGAGATGTGGTGTTGGTTGCCTTATAATTGGCGGGAACACGAGACGGTGTTGCGGGTGGGTCGAGAAATCAAAGAGGCGGTGTGCCGGGATGTCAGTCCATGGATTCGGGCCTCGGTAGGGGTAGCACCCAATCGTTGGCTCGCAAAAATGGCATCAAAGATGCGGAAGCCGGATGGTTTGCTGGTGATTGAAGAGAGAGACCTGCCGGAAATTTTATATGACCTTTCCCTGAGGGATTTGCATGGAGTGGGGCAGGCGATGGAACTGCGCCTGCATGCACATGGGATCCATGATGTACGGACGTTGTGTGGGCTCGATCGTCAACGCTTGCATACGGCCTGGGGGAGTGTGGAGGGAGACCGTTTGTGGCTTCAGCTTCGGGGGCAGGAAGTTCCGGATGATCCGTTGATTGGTCAGGTGCAGCGCAGTATTGGCCATAGCCATGTGTTGCCTCCCGACAAGCGGGGCCCCGACGGAGCTCTGGCGGTGTTGCACAAATTGACCCAGAAGGCGGCTCAGCGTTTGAGGCATCATGGTCGGCTTGCGGCCAAACTCGGTATTTCCCTGCGGTATGTACGTGGAGGGAAATGGGGGCGGGAGATGGGTTTTGAGCCTTGTGATGATTCCCTGGTTTTTGCCAAAGTTCTGGCTCACCTATGGAAGATGCGACCGGCGCACGAAGCGAAATTGTTGAAGGTGTCGGTGGTGTTGGACCGCTTGACCCATCAGGGTAATTATACGCCTTCTTTGTTTGGTATGGGGGATGGCGGAGGAGGGACCGTGGGGGAAGATGTTGAGTGCCGCAGTGATCTGAATGCCTCGATGGATGTTTTGGTAAGAAAATTCGGGAGACAGGCGATTTACCTTGGCGGAGCGCATGCTGCTATTGATGCGGCACCGATGCGGATTTCGTTCAGCCACGTGCCGGATCTGGATGTGGAGCAGTGAAGATGGAAGATGGAAGATGGAAGATGGAAGATGGAAGATGGAAGATGGAAGATGGAAGATGGAAGATGGAAGATGGAAGATGGAAGATGGAAGATGGAAGATGGAAGATGGAATTTAAATGTTAGGTTTTGAAGGCGGCAGGGACAGAGCTCCGAGCTGTCCGGCTGAGAGAGAGTGTTTGGGTAAGAGACGATCAATATGCTTAAACGGGTGCCATTTGGGTTAGACCCCATGAAGTAGGATCAACGCAAGAGGTGTGGGAATGCCACTTTTTGGATTGAAGCTCCCGGCTTCTCCATAGCCTTGATCATCAGCCAGAATGTAGACGATATTCGGGGCTTTTACATTTTCTTCTGCGGTGGCCGCATTGCAGGCGATCATCAATGCCGCAATACAGAATGTCGAAGCCGTTATTCGTCTCCTTAGAATCATGGCTGTATGAACGCATTTAATCGATCTTATCTTTCAATGCGTTTGGTGGTATGGCGAGGGATAGCCATGTTTTCTTTGGCTTAGCGCTTGTTGAGATATAAGGTATGGGACTCTCCGTGTAGCACCGGGACGGTGATGCTGGTGTGGTCGTTTTCATTCTGCACGATGCTATAGGATGCTTGCTCATCCGTTGTTCGAGAAAGGGTGCCACGCAGGGTAATACGGATGTTGGTTGGAGTCTTCTCTTTCGGTCGGATGTTTGGATCTGTTAGGCTAACGATGACTTGTTGTTCATTTTCCTCGATCATGACCAGACAGGTTTGGGAGACGCTGGCAAGCGGCCCTTTTGAGAGCCATGGTTCGGGTTGATCGGTGGTCGGGGTTTCGAAGATAGCGTAGCCGATGGTATTGCTGCTCCGGTGGTAAACGACATGGGCCTGTTGACTCTGGTGGAGGACTTGATAGGGGGCTGGATCCGACACCTTGAGTTGTTTGGCAAACGTTTGTAGTTCTTCCTCATTGGTTTGGGGGAGAATGACGTACTCGTATTGTGCGTTTTTGGGGTTGGGTCCATGGTCGATCCAGGCGGTGGCATAGGCCCCTTGGGTATCGACTTTGTCGTAGCCGCTGCGCGACTGCTGTTGGCCAACGGTGAGCTGGATGGGATCTGAGTTGCGGACGATGTAGCCGTTGCCATAAGGGTCGGTGAAGGTGGCGTGACCTTTGGGGAAGGAGCGGATGTTTGTTTTTTCACCAAGGGTAATGGTTTCAGCATTGGCGATGGTCGTTGTGTGTTCGCCGTTAAGATGTTTTTGAAACAAGGTGGTGCGGACAGGATATTGAATTTGATCTGTCTGGATTCCGGTGCCGAGGCAGATGATATGCTGATCGAAAAAGAACCATGATTTACGAGCTTTAAAGGGGCCACCCTTGCTTCCTTTTTCACGGCAGCGATGGGCCTGCATCGGGCTGTCGAGGTTGAGCACAAACAGACCGTTCCTTCCGTCGTGACTCAGTCCGCCGTTGAAGCTGCCCCCGCTGCGTTCGATCCGGGTACCGTTGCCGTTGGCAATGTTCGAGAGTGGAGCATGGATGCTGGTGGTCCCATCCAAGGCGCACCAATTCCATCCTTGATCAGGAAGCGTACCGCTCCCGTGAACCGATGGCAGCGGTCGGGGGTGGCTGTGGATTTCGAGGAAACCATTGGAGAGATACATGCCGAAGCGGTTGGCATTCGCATAGCTTTCACCAGCTGAAACATACTGACTGAAGCCTTTGACTCCGGCGAGCCAATGCGAACGTCGGTGCAGGCCGAGCCCCGCATAGGGCATGCTGACATGGCCATGAGGGTGACTCTCTTGTTGGTATCCATGGAAGCGTTTTTCCACGGCTTTTGCAGGTCGGAACCTGAGGTAGGCGGCGACCATTTCGGGATCCCATTTTCCTTCCAGATAGGGAGCATAGGCCTGAGCCAACTTGAGGAACGCCTCGGCAGGGATCCGTTGGGTTCCACTGGGGTGACGACCGCAGAGGGCGAGCATGACGGTGTCGCCCCCGGAGTACCAGCGCATGCGCATGATACCGAGCTTGATGGCGTCGAGGGCGGGGCGGCTTACCGGGAGTCCTGCTTTGGAGAGTTCGAGGAGAGTGCCCGAGATGGAGTTCATCCCCATGGTGCCATAGGCAAAATAATGAAACCCGTGATGGAAGAGTGAACCGTCGGGTTTGATGCTGGCTGTGATTTGATTGGAGAGGACGGTTCTGAAGTGATTGACATGGTGGAAGCGCTCGGTGGTATCTCGATGCATGAGGGCGATTTGCAGCATGCGTCTGGCTTCGTTGTGAAGGTAATCCATGGAGACGACCTGCCCGATGCCGAAGTCGGATTCCTCTCCCTTCTTTCCCGGCCGGAAAAAGCGGTCGTCATAGTGGTAGGACCATTTGATGTAGGCGAGTGAGCGTTGCAAGGAGCCATCTTTAGCCAGGGCTTCTCGAGCTTTGGTGACGGCATCAACATAAGTGCGGCCGACATAGTTATTGGCTTTACCGCAGCTACCGTTGACGACGAGCCCTTGTTCCTGCATCCAGTGATTGATGGTGATGAACTGTTTGGCGAATTGGTTTTTGTATTCCGGGCTGGGGCAGGTGGCGTAGCGGTCGGCGATCAGGTTGAGGAAGCCGAAATAGTGACCGAGATTTTTGCTGATTGGGTTTCCATGGCCCAGGGATTCCTTTTCGATGCGCTGGTTGATGCGCTTGATTTCGTTCTGCCAGTGTTTTGCAGAGGCTCCGGTGTTGGGGCGTGGGGTAAAAAAGGTTTCCAGAGTCTGGAGTTTGGCCAGCTCCTCGGGTCCGGGATTGGGTTTGCCTGTGAAATTTGGTTTTTTGGGAGCCCAGGCTTGGAGGACCGGGTTGCGGGCATCACGAAAATCCCTCGGGTGATTGAAACGGATGGCATCGAAATAGGCATGGGTGCTACCTTCGATACCACTGGCACGGATGACGATGTTGTCGAGTTTGGAGCGAAGGTTTCCCTTGGTCCATTTGATCTTGGTATGCCATGTGTAATGGTGGACGAGTTGTTGCCAGCCGACGTGGGCGAAGGGGATGTCATAGTGGCCGGCCGCCTCGTCTCCAGCGCGAAATTCGACGGTGAGTTTTGCCGTCTTTGATAATCCAGTGAGTTTGACGGGCAGGGTGAGAGAGGACCGGGAATATCCGCCGTAGCCAGTGTAGACGTTGACGTTGCCGAGTGGACCGGTGGCAAATTTCAAGCTGGCCCCATTCTGAAGTGTCCATTTCAGCGACTGTTTGCCGTCTTGAATGTGTTCACTGCTGAGTTCGATACTACTTTTTTCCGACGTAACATAGGCAGGGAGGGATTTTCCCTCGAAGGATTCGACATCCGGCCATGATGTTTTTGGTTCAGCGGGGGGCGCCGCATTGCAGGGAAGTAGCGCGGGGATCGAGATGAGGCAGAGGGATACAATCGTGGGGATTTTGATATTGGACATGTTGAGCGTTCAACTAAAACGTGAAGCTCGAGCCGTCCTTTCATCAATGAACACCATGCGTTTCAAATATGAATGCAGGCCCATACCGTCTGTTTTACTACTTGGTCTAACTCAAAAAGATTACTGGCTTTCAATCGTGGGCTGAGCCTTCGAATCTTCAGGGGCAGTGTTATACCAAGTAGTAAAACAGACGGGACGATAGCCGAGATGAATAAGTTCTTTGGCAAGGCGCGACGAAGGAATGGTGCGGGCACCATGACTAAGGAGAAACAAAGCCAAAGGAGTCATTCATCCGGAACTCTCATGGATCACGCAGTGCTTTTCCAAATACCTCAACAACGATCAATCGTCTCGTCTGTTTTGCGGAGTGGTATTAGCCTGGCGGAATCCATGGTTTATTGTTCCATGCCCTGGATCATCATATTGAAGAGGCCTCCTTTGCTCTCAAGGTGGCTGCGGTATTGTTTGAGCTGGTTTTCGTTGAGGACCGGAGCCATCCGCTCGACCTTGGCATCGATTTTTTTGGTGCGGTCTTCTTTCATTTTGGCGATGACCGAAGATTGGTCGATCGGCTCGCCATTGTTTTGGGCCGGATCGAGTTGCATTAATCCATCGAAATCCATGTCGCCGAGGTCCATCTCCATTCCCATGCTTTTCATCATGCCATCCATCACAACCGTTGTGTCGCTTTGATTTTCAAGGTTTTTGGCGGCATCCTCAACGAGAATACCGTAGACGGCGTCCCGCTGCTCTTCGGAGAGATCGAGGGCTTGTTGGATTTTTGCCAAGTCTTTCATCGCCATCCCTTCGGTTTTGTTTTTCTTCTGTCGTGTTTCGAACGCTTCAAGCTTGTCGATCTGTTCTTCGGACAGGTGATTGGCCATGTGTTCGTTCAGGCCGTCACCGCGCATGGCAGCGGCAAGTTTTTTCATTGCCTCCGGATCACTGGCCATTTCCATGGGGTTGGATTCACTCAGGACATCAAGTTGTTGCTCGAAGAAATCACGCAAGGCTTTTTCCTGCTCGGCATCGAGCCCTAACTCTTCGACCATGGCTGCAATTTTGAGGTCGAATTTTTTCTTCAATTGATCGCGGACCATTTTTTGTTGGCGCGACTGTGCTTCATTGATTTGCTGTTTGGTTTCTTCGTCGAGCTCGTCATCGCTGCTGTAAACCTCGACGGAGGAGCGTGTTCGCGGACGGGTATCCGGCGTGGTGGCTACAGACTTGGGACTGGCTTTTTTGTTTGCTCTGGTGACCGGAGCGGGGTCCTCTTCAGGAGGAGCCGTGGTCGTTGCGGGTTTGGCGAGCCACCCGGCGGAAAAGCCGAGAGCGAGACAGAGAATGGCGAGGAGAATGGTGTTTTTCATAAGAGCGCTATGGGTGCTTCATAAGCGTGAGCGTCCTAGCCGGATTGATTTGTTTGAGCCATTCTGCAGGATGGGTTCTGCAGGATGGGTTCTGTTGGATCGGGCGATCCTCGGGCTCTCCCTCGTTGGATATCCTGTTCAAGGTCCTATTCAAGTCCCTGCCCAAGGTTATCCTGTTCACCCTGATGGCGTTCTAGCGGTTCCAGCGTTGGACCGGAGTGTGGGAGAGTGGCAATTCTAATTGTTGCCATCGGGGGGTGAGCCGTGGGCGGTAAGGTTTACGCCGCAATTTGCAAGTGACACGGGCAAGCCACTCGCCACAGGCGGGGCGGAATTGATCAAAGGCACGCCAGAAGATACGGCAGCAGGAGGTATAAGCACGGTCAATGTGAGCAATCAGCAATTTGTTCATGCGAACAGTATTGCAAAGATTGCAAATGACGTCAAGTCTCTGGCTGCGGAAAGTGATGTTATGATGGTTTCGCTCCAGTCCCGGCTATTCCAAGGTGAAGGAATCCGGGTCCTCTTTTGAGGCGTCCGTGGATTCTTTGGGCATACGGACAACGCGGTCGACGAGGTGTTTGGTGACAATGTTGCCTTTGACCCCTCTGCCTTTGATGGCGAGTTCGCCGAATTGGTATGGGCGGGAGATGTTACGCAGTCGCAGAGCAGGTTTCAGGTGGACCAGCACGGTATTGGCGGCGCTGTCTTCCTCACTGTCGTGGACAGCGAAGTAAAGTACGCGCGATCCTTTGGAGCCTTTGGTGAGGTTGTATTCCTTGCCGCGGGTGACTCCGCCGACGCGGAAGCGTTTGGCATAGACTGCGCCCTGGCGTCCGTCGCGGTAGATCATGGAATAAATCTTATCCTCATCCTTGCGGAATACGGCAATGTGTTGGACGCGTTTGCCGACAAAGACCTTGTCGGAGGCCTTGACCACACGCATCACCCCTTCGCCGTCAAAGGCGATGATATCGTCGATGGATGAGCATTTTTCGATGCTTTCATCCTTTTTCATCGAGCTGCCGTAGCCGGCGAATCCGTCCTTGCGGTTGACGTAGAGGGTTTCATTGGCGGCGACGACCTGAACGCGGTTGACCACGCCGAAACTGGCGATTTCGGTGCGTCGCTCGCGGCCTTTACCGTATTTTTTCAGCAGGTTTTTGTAGTAGGCGACGGCGTAGCGGGTCAAGTTGCGGAGGTTTTTTTCGACCTCGGCGATTTCCTCTTCGAGTTTATTGATTGCTTCGTCGGCTTTGAAGCTGTCGTATTTCGAGATCCGTTTGATTTTGATCTCGGTGAGGCGCACGATGTCCTCTGTGGTCACTTCGCGGTTGAGGAGTTTTTTGAAGGGGTCGAGGCCTTTGTCGATGGCTTCGATCACGGCCTCCCAAGTTTCACATTCTTCGATATCGCGGTAGATCCGGTTTTCGATGAAGATGCGTTCCAGCGAGCTGAAGTGCCATTTGTCCTCGAGTTCTCCGAGTCGGATTTCGAGTTCAAGTTGGAGCAAGTCCTTGGTTTGCTGGGCGCTGTGTTTGAGGATTTCGCTGACCCCCATGAAGCGAGGTTTACCTTGGTGAATGACACAGGCGTTGGGAGAGAGAGAGACTTCGCAATCGGTGAAGGCAAACAGGGAGTCTCGGGCGACCTCCGGATCGCTGCCTGCCGGAAGGTGGATGAGAATATCGGCTTCCGCCGCCGTGTTGTCCTCGATTTTGGAAATTTTGATTTTCCCTTTTTCATTGGCGGCGACGATGTTGTCCATCAGGCTGCCGGTGGTGACGCCAAAGGGAACCTCTCTGATACGCAGGACCCGTTTTTTCTCGATTTCGATTTTGGCTCGAACCCGGACCTTGCCCCCACGCAGGCCGTCATTGTAGTTGCTGGCATCCATGATGCCGCCGGTTTGGAAGTCGGGGACCAATTCGAACGGTTGCTTGCGCAGGGCACAGATGCTGGCCTCGATCAGTTCACAAAAATTGTGTGGCAACATTTTGCAGGCGAGGCCGACGGCGATGCCTTCGACTCCCTGGGCGAGCAGCAGGGGGAATTTAAGCGGAAGCGTGACGGGCTCTTTGTTGCGGCCATCGTAGGAGGATGTCCATTCGGTGGTTTTCGGATTGAAGGCGACGTCGAGAGCGAAGGGGGTGAGTCGGGCCTCGATGTATCGAGGGGCGGCGGCTTTGTCACCGGTCAGGACGTTGCCCCAGTTCCCCTGGGTGTCGATTAAAAGCTCTTTCTGACCGAGTTGGACCATGGCATCTCCGATGGAAGTGTCACCGTGCGGGTGGTACTTCATCGTGTTGCCGACGACGTTGGCTACCTTGTTGTAGCGCCCGTCTTCGAGTTCGCGCATCGAGTGCAGGATACGTCGTTGCACGGGTTTCAAGCCATCCCCGAGGTGGGGGACGGCCCGTTCCATAATGACGTAACTTGCGTAATCGAGGAAGTAGTCCTCGTACATGCTCGGTAAATTGGCATGTTCGTGCTGGGTATCCTCATCGGGGGTCAGCTCGGGTGATGTATCGGTATCGTCCATGGGGATGAAAGCTGCTGCGCAGGGGCTGCGGTCATTTATTTAAGCATTCCTAAACACCTATGCAAGGCCAGAGTTGTTCTAACCTTCGGCCTGGGACGCCTTGTCGGTGGAAGAAGAATGCTCCTGACAGCGTAAGGAGCTTCTGATATGGGAGAGGGGAGCATGGCAGAGCATGAATTATCCAGGCAGGCGTTGATCCAGGCGTTTCAGGATGCGGCGGAGCATTTTTCCGAGGTTCGCAGTTTGGAGCGCAAGTTGAGCGAGCCGCGGTACGAGGATCAGGACTTGCTCGGCGAGGGTGGGGCCAAGCTGGTGTATTTGACCTTGGACCGGGTAACCGGCCGGCGATTGGTCAGGGCGTATCCCAAGAATAAAGAGTTGGAGGATGATTTTCTGAGGGAGGCGACCTTGCATGCGCATCTGGAGCACCCGAACATTGTCCCCTTTTACGATATGGGCTTGGAAGATGGGCGGCCGTTTTTTTGTATGAAGCGTATTCAGGGGGATACCTTGCAGCGCGATGTGCAGAAACATCGACAGAATTTGAACCAGCCGGCGGTGCGCAATGATTTGTTGGATGCTTTTATCAAGGTGTGTGATGCGGTTTCTTATGCGCATGCGCACGAGGTGCTCCATTTGGATTTGAAACCGTCGAACATTCAGTTGAGTTCCTACGGGGAAGTGTTGGTGGGTGATTGGGGCTTGGCCCGCTTGTCGGGTGATGAAGTTGCGGGTGACGGGGCGGTTCCTCTTATCGAGCAGAGCACGGGGCAATTCACCCGTCATGGATATTTGTCTGGGACGCCTGGGTTTATGGCTCCGGAGCAATGCAAGAAAGGGACACGTAAAACGGCCCAGACGGATGTTTATGCCTTGGGGGCGATCCTTGTGTATATCATCACTGGAAAGCAGCCGATATCGGCAAAAACGAATGACGATGTGATGGCCGCCACGTTGGCGGGTGAGTGGAGCTTTTCTCTGGATGCCATTCCCGAGGGCCTGCGGGCGGTGGTGAGCAAGGCTCTTGAGGTTGATTGCTCGAATCGCTATGTGTCTGTTCAAGACCTGCGCAATGATATCAATGCTTACCGGGCGGGTTATCTGACCTCAGCGGAAGATTATAGCAGTCGACGGTTGTTGCAGTCGCTTTACCGGCGGAACAAGGCGGTTGTGCGTATTGTTGCCTCGGCGCTGGCGGTGTTATTGTCGATGACCGCTGTATTTATTTATCACCTGCGTTTATCCGAGCGGGCGGCTCAAGATGCCAAGGGAGAAGCGGTCAATGAACAGCACAACACCCAGAAAGCACTGGATTTACTTAAGCAGGCTCAAGCGGAAAAAGAGCAGCAGGGTGAGGTGTTTGCCAATGATTATTTAGAGGAAAGTATCAGCTACTATCAGGCGAATGAGAGAGGGCGCTATTTCTATTCGAGGAGGTATGAT
Organism: Oceaniferula marina; assembly: GCF_013391475.1. Classification (NCBI taxonomy): domain Bacteria; kingdom Pseudomonadati; phylum Verrucomicrobiota; class Verrucomicrobiia; order Verrucomicrobiales; family Verrucomicrobiaceae; genus Oceaniferula; species Oceaniferula marina. The sequence continues at coordinate 296,352 of NZ_JACBAZ010000002.1, forward strand.
AAAAAAGCTTATCAGATGGTGAATAAGGCGTTGGAGTTGAATCCTGACGACCCGGAAGCCTGGGCCCTGAAGGGACGCTTGGCGATGTTGACGAATCGTTTGGGTGTAGCAATTCAGGCATTTCAGCGTGCGGGTGAAAAATACAGCATCCACAGTGAGGTTTGTGAGAAATACCGATCCAAGGATATTCAGGATCCGAGGGTTTTGAGTGCGATGCTTTGGCAGCTGTTACCCAGCAATGACTTGAGATTGGTCCATGACTTTATGTATAAGACGATCTATGATCGCAGCTTGCCAAAGGAGGATGTGATCTATTTCATCGAGGAAAGTCTGAACATGCGCAATCTGGGGCCCAAACCTCGATTGCATTTTGAATATGATACAGGGAAGCAGGCCCTGGACATGTCCGACAATAAGCAGTTGCAGTTTATCTTTATGATTAAGAACCTGCCGTTGCGTGAGGTGAATTTTTCCAACACTTCGATAGGACATGATTTCTATCACCTTGACCGCATGCCATTGGTGAAGGTGAATGTTGCCCATACTGGAATGAACAACAGGTTGTTGAGTTACTTTACCGGGCGTCCGATACGGGAATTGATTTTGACGGGTTGTAACGTTTCTGATTTGAGTGCGCTTCGGGATTTGCCTTTGGTGAAAATTGATGTGCGGGGTACGAAGGTGACTGATTTTTCTCCGATTGCAGCTTCGCCGGAATTACGTGAGGTTTGGTGTCATGAGGGCCAAAAAGAGAACTTGCTGCGATCGGGGATTTCGGTTGAGAAGCTGGTTATTCACGATGACGGGGGGCAATAGTTTATTTTTTTATCAAGTACAGCTGATTGTTGCTGTTTGAAGGGGCATATGAGACACACATTTCTTTTTTCAGCTTTTTCGGTCACGGCCCTGGGTCTTGTTTCGGCCGAGACCTTGACGCTTGAAAACCAGAGTATTCAGCGGGTATTGAATATTGATAAGGCGGGGGTGACGACTTCCGGGATTCACAACAAGCAGGCGAAACGGGAACTTCAACCGACGGCTTGCGCTGAGTTTTCTTTGCGACTCTCCGAGGGAACTGACAAGGAAGGGACGGATTTTACGCTGACATCGAAGGACTTTGCCTACAGCAAAACCCTGAAGAAAGACAAAGGGCACGTCGCAGTTGAGCTGCTGAACGAAAAACACGGGCTCAAAGTGGTCGCCCATTACACGCTGGAGGACGATGCGTTTTATATGCGTAAGTATCTGGAGATCACGAGCCGGAAAAAAGTGTGCCTCGAGCGGGTGGATGTGGAGGCCCTCTCATTGACGGATGCCTATCAACCGTATCAGGAAAAGAAAATCACGGCACGTGCACCCTGGCAGTGGAAACCTGGTTTGGGGCAGCCCTTGTTTACCACCAAAACGGGAACCTTCTGGGGTATCGAGTTTCCAGCATCCTATAACTATGTGGATGGCGAAAAGCTCCGCTGCGGTTACCTGCATGGACGTATGCTCGAGCCGGGGAAAACCTACACGAGCTACGCTGCCGTCATGGGTGTGAGTGATGATCCGGCATTTACATCGGATGCTTTTTACGAATACATCGATCAGGTGCGTGTGCGCCCGCTCCGATTGCAAACCCAATACAATTCATGGTTTGATTACCACGGTGGGGTAACACGTGAAGCCTTTGCCAAGAGTGTGAACAAGGTGAATGAGGAACTCTGTGTCAAACGGGGTGTGACACCCTTGAAGGCCTATGTGATTGATGACGGATGGCAGGATTCCAACAAAAAATCAGATTGGTCTGATCAGGTTTGGAAAGTGAATGGTAAATTTGATTCAGATTTTGGATCGAGTCAAAAAACGGTGAAGTCGGCTAAATCGACGCTTGGATTATGGTTGAGTCCGGGCTGCAACTTTGGTGCCCGTGGTGCGGTTCCTGCGATGCGGGAAAAAGGCTGGGGAGGCCTGACCAATTACATGTCTCTGGCCAATACCAAGTACATGGACATGCTGGAGAAGCGGATGGTACAGCTGGCCAAGGAGGAAACCACCTACTTCAAACTTGATGGATGTTTTGGTCACCTCAATATCCGGGATTTTGATATCGATGGCGCTGCCAATGGTGTGCCGACGATGCCCCAGCTCGGAACCAAGGGGTGGAGCAGCGATGATAAGCGGCTCAACGATCCAAAATACGATGAGCTGAAGTCGTATTATTTGGTCGTGGGCACTGAGCGGATGATGAAGATTTTCGAGGGCATGGGTAAAGCCAACCCTGATGTGTACATCGTGATTTCCAATGGAGCCTATCTCAGCCCTTGGTGGTTGATGCATGTGGATGCCGTCTGGATGATCAATGCCGGTGATGCCGCAGGAGGATCGAGCCGGACCAAGGAATTGGTCTATCGGGATGGAGTTTATCACAACATTTGGGCGAAGGAGCGAACCCACTATCCGATGAATTCGTTGTTTAATCACGAACCGAAAAAAACCAAATCACACGAACCCAAGGATGTGTTCCGCAAATACCTGTACATGAACATGTCACGGGGAACCGGCTTCGTGGAGCTTTACTTGAAAACCTTCAATCTCAAGGAATACGACTGGGATGTGCTCGCCGAAGGCATGCTCTGGGTGGAGGACGTTTTCCCCACGTTTAAGCGATCCCGAATGCACGGTGGGGACCCTAAAAAGGGTGAGGTCTATGGATTTACCGCTTGGCTGGAAAAGCGTGGATATATCAGCATTCATAACCCGTCGGATTCGGCACAAGACTACAAGATCACACTCAATCGTAAGTTTGGTTTGATCCCCGGGGCGCAGTCGTATGTGCTCAGTTCTCCGATCGATGATAGTTTGCAGGGGCTGAAAAAACAGTATGCCTATGGTGATGTGATTCAGCTCACACTCAAGCCGGGTGAAATCCGGATTCTAAACTTCGATCATGAGAAGCGTGATTGGAGCAAGCTCAAGGCCCTACAGACCCGGACGGCTGCGGACTTTGTTCCCGGTCCGAATGCTGGTAAGAAGAAAGTAGAAAATAAAAAGCATGTGGCGGTTAGTCTTGCTGGTCACCCCTTGCTGGGCCGTTGGTATTACGAGGCAGGAGGAAAGCACAGCCGCGAGTTCACGGCTGATGGTAAATGCATTCTGCGTAAGGGGAACAAGGAAATCTGGACCAAAACATGCACGTCCAAAGATGCGGACTCCGTGACCGTAGAGAATCGTTATCAACACCATCTGAAGGGTAACACCCTAGTGATCGAGGGGCGCTATCGGGCGAAGAAACGTTGATCAGATTTGTTGTTCATTGATGGAGGCGTTTTCCATCAAAGAGTGGTGTCTGTACAGGTTTATAACCACTCCGCAAAACAGACGAGACGATTGATCGTTGTTGAGGCATGTGGAAAAGCACTGCGTGATCCATGAGCGTTCCGGATGAATGACTCCTTTGGCTTTGTTTCTCCTTAGTCATGGTGCCCGCACCATTGCTTCGTCGCGCCTTACCAAAGAACTCATTCATCTCGGCAATCGTCCCGTCTGTTTTACTACTTGGTATTACGCATCCACGGCTGATTGAGGCCAATCAGCCCTACCGCTTGCCGTTGCCTATCTTTTCCTTTGTTTGTGGCGGCATCCTTCTAGCCCCAAAGGGGCGATTCATCTCAGCTCGGGGCAGAGCCCCGGGTTCGGTGTTGTTTTTTGGATTGAGCCCTGAAGGGGCGGGCTAACTCGAATAAGGTAAAAACAGGTGGTTTCTTTTGGATCGCCCTTACAGGGCTTTTGAACTTTTTGCTGGCTCAGGTTTCCCAGGGCGTTGCCCTGGGCTACGTTTGGCCGCCCCTTTGGGGCTTTATTCAGGTTGATCTGCCAGGGGAGGTATGTCGGTTGATCGCCTGTGATCGATTGATTACCTGGCAGGTTTTATGCTGATAAGATTACCAATGAACTTTGTTTTATCTGCCGATTTGTGGACTCGACCTTGCATGCCTTTGTTTGAGTGTGGGCAATGAATGTGACTCGTTTCTGAGTGAGCACTCAGCAAGGTCTCGCGTGCTTGAGACTTTCCCTAGGCGTCCAGTTCGGAGTTAAGGCGTTTGATGGTTTTTCCCATCTCATTTTGCACAGCCTTACGGTAGACGTAGGCTGTGTTCTCTTTGATGCCCAGGGCATTGGCTACCGCGGCTGCGGACTCGCCGGCGGCCATCCGGGAGTAAATGTCCAAGTGGAGTTGGTTAAACTTTTGTTGGGCTTGTTGCCAGGCTTTGCCGGCGATGAAGAGCTGCCATTCGATTTCTTCGTTTTCCTCGATTTTCGCCTGCTGGCAGAGTTGGATGACAGCGTTTTCGCCGTCATCGATGTGCATTGCTTTTTGGCGGGTGCTTTTTAACTTGAGAAAGTTAATCGAGGTATTTTTGCAGATCCGGGCAAGCCAGGTGCGGAATCGGCAGCGTTCGGGTTCGTAGAGAAAGTCACCGAGGGCTTTCCAGACCTTGACCATGACATCCTGGACGAGTTCTTCGGCATCCTCATGAGCGATCCCGCGTTTACGGATCAAGGCGTAGATGTAGCCGTGATAGGCTTTGGTGAATTCCTGCCAAGACGCGTCATTTCCCTGATCTTTGACCAGCATCAGCAGGGTGCGGCTTGTCATATCACTGCTCACGCTGCCAGAGTAGGCGGCACGCTTGGGGAGTTTCAAGTTTCAAGTTTTCAGCCTCATCGTTGTGCAGCAGTGATGGCTAGTGATGGCCATAGGCACCGTGAGAAAAGCCGATGGCGGAAATCTTGTCTCTTGACTCTTGGGCTGTGATTCTTAACGCTCCGCCCCATGCGAATTCTTACCGGACTTCAGCCCAGCGGCAAACTTCACATTGGCAATTACTTTGGAGCCATGGAGCCTGCTGTTCATCTTCAGGATCAGGGGGAAGCTTTTTATTTTATTGCGGATTATCATGCGATGACGACCACTGGGGATGCGGCCACCTTGCGTGGTAACATCCAGGATCTGGCGATTGATTTTCTCGCCTGCGGACTGGATCCGGAGAAGGCGACGATTTTCCGCCAGAGTGACATCCCCGAGGTGAACGAATTAGCTTGGGTGCTTTCCACGGTGTGTCCGATGGGTCTGCTGGAGCGGTGCCACTCCTACAAGGACAAGGTGGCCAAAGGCTTTGCTGCGAACCACGCCCTGTTTGCCTATCCGGCGCTGATGGCGGCTGATATTTTACTCTATGATGCGGATCTGGTGCCGGTGGGCAAGGATCAGAAGCAGCATCTGGAGGTGACGCGTGATCTGGCGGGAAAAATCAACGACCGCTACGGTGAGGGCACTTTGGTGATTCCCGAGGCTCAGATCAAGGAGCACACGGCAGTGGTGCCCGGGCTGGATGGCCAGAAGATGTCGAAGAGTTATAACAACACGATTCCACTGACCGGGGGCAAGAAAGCGATTCGTAAATCGATCATGCGGGTGGTGACGGACTCCACCGCGGTGGAAGACCCGAAGCCAACCGATGGCTCCACGGTGATTGCTTTATACAAGTTATTTGCGGATGACGAGCAGATGGCGCAAATGATTGCCGACCATGAAGCCGGTGGGTTTGGTTACGGAGATTTCAAACAGCGGGTCTTTGATGCCTACTGGGAGTACTTTGCTGAGGTGCGCTCCAAGCGTGAGGAACTGGAAAACAATCTCGACTACGTCAACGGTGTGATTGCCCAAGGTGCTGAAAAAGCCCGCCAAGAGGCCAGCAAGGTGCTCGATCGGGTGCGCCACGCGGTTGGCTTGAGATAGGTTTGGTTTTCTCTGTTTGTTTGGAAACCCGGCTGTTGCTTGATTGAGCCAGGTCCCGACGGAGGATTGAGGGCAATCCTCCTACCACTTGTATAGGTTTGAACAGTGGATGCGGTTCGTGGGCCTCGTTCAGATTAAAATCCGTATTTCCAGGCGATGCCTGCGAAGGCGGCGGTGTCGTGGTCGCTGCGGGAGAGACGCTTGCCCGAGGCATTTTCCAGTGTCATTTCACCCGAGAACTGGGCGCCGGCATAGACGGAAAGTTCAGAGAACCTTGAAGTGGCGTAGCTTGCTCCGAGATAGACCGGGATACCTCGGTGTTCGCCGATGCCATCGGGATTGGACGTATCATCATCCAGACGGAAGCGGAGTTTTTCATAGCGGCTGCCGAGAGTGATCTTCCAGTCAGCGGATGCTTGCCAGACCAGATTCAGTCCGGGGCCTCGGCTGGCACCAAAGCCACGCCCGGTTTCGAGCTGCAGGCTGTCGGTGATTTTCCAGTTGATGATCAGGATGGGAAAGACGGAGGTGGAGTCCTCGAGTTGGGAAAGTACCCCGATGCCGGGACCGAGGCGGAGGTGATCTCCGAAGGCATAACTGAACCCGCCAAAGAACCCGCCGGTGATGGAATCGGAAAATCCCGCACCGCTTTCTGCAGAACTTCGCACGGTTGGAATGGCAAACAGTTTCCATTGATCATCGATCGCCCAACGAATCGGAACCGAGAGGCTGAAGCGGTGGATGTCCGACCACGGTTCGGGGTGAAGGTCGGAAAAATCGTATGCGTCCAGTCCGTATCCCAGCGAGAGGCCAATGCTACGTTCGCGGTCGAACACCCGGTTGATGCCGAGGCGTAGGTTGATGCGGTCGACGGAAAAGGATCCTCCGTCGTCGAGATCGGTGTCGAATTGATGCAGGTAGCCGAGACGCACCGAGGGAACCCAATCCGGGATGGAGGCATCGGGGAGAATCGGGGCGGGGTCATCGCCGCCGAGCAGAGGGGTGGAAATAAGGCAGGTCAGAAGGGTGGATTGGAAGAGGCCGCGGGAGAATCGGAAGTGGGAGAACCGGATGGATGTCATGGGTTAGCGCATTTGTTTTTTGAGAAATTGGCGGAGTGAGGATTCATTTTCTTTCGAGTGTTTCCCCTGACAGCGCCAGACGACCTTGCCTTGTTTATCGACGAGGAATAGATGAATATCCTTTTCGTTGGGAATATGCAATGATTTACGGAACGGCCATTTATCGATGTAGATCGTGTAGGTGCGCTCCCTGGCGGCTTTGGTTTTGACACCCCTGCGCATCCCGCTGTTGAGCATGGAGCGCCGGATCGGCCCCATCGGATAGATGGTGGGGATTTCATAATAACGGAATGTTTTTCCCGTTTGTTTGTATTGCTGTTCGAGCAGGTCACCGGCGGGGAACCAGGTATCAACCAGTTCCTGATGCCAACGTTGGAAGGCAACAATCATGAGTTTGTAATCGCCATCGAGTTCGTTGGGGATGTTTCTCTTTTGTTTGGCGAGGTTGCGGAACTTGTGAACGGGAAAGGGCATGCCGGTTTTGCTAAGGTCGAGGGCGACGGCCTTATCGGTGGCAGGTTCTGCCGTGAGGGAGGGAGAGGCGATCAGTCCGATGATGCTGCACAACAACCAACAGAGGGAGCGAACCAGGGGTGGGGTATGGGTGGGGGTAACCATCCTGCACGGTGTACTTGAACTCGGGATACCGCAAGTGGGATTGTTTTTAAGCTGCGACTCTGCTTGGTGATGGCAGTGGTAATGAACATGGAAAACGATCGCTTTCCCGAGGTTTTTCGCTTGTTGTTGGAGCAGGGGCTTATCAGTCTGCGTCCATGTCAGAAAATCCGTATCTTGCGCCGCAGACAGATGTGCAAAATATCACCAATGAAGAAGCTCCCCGCTATGTCGAACTCGCATCCCGTTGGGCCAGATTGGGTGCCTTGATTTTGGACAATTTGATTCTTTCCGTGGTGTTTATTCCTGTAGTGTTTTTAGTGATTTATTTGGATGATATGTCGGGAAGCGGTACCATGCTGGACAAAATGATTGTCATGAGTGGGACGTGGACCTGGACTGTGCTGACTGCAGTTGTCGGGGTCGTGGCTTATGTGGCTTTGAATGGGTATCTTTTGGTGAATTCCGGCCAGAGCATCGGTAAAAAGGTCTTGGGGATTCAGATCGTCGATTATGAGACCTATCAGCTTCTTCCTTTTGGTAAGGTGATTGGATTACGCTATGTGCTGGCTCAGGCAATCATGCACCTTCCCTTCGTTGGTTGGCTCTTTGCCTTGATTGATGCCATCTGTATTTTCTCATCCGACAAGCGTTGTGTGCATGATATGTTTGCCGGTTCTTCGGTGATCAAGGCTCGCTAGTTTTTAATTCAACGCCCTTCACTTATGGCTCGCAATCAAAAGCAAATGTCCGGCAAAGGCGCTTTGGTCTTTGGCTTGATCTGGACGGCATTCAGTTCGATTTTCGTCGTGGTTGGTTTGGTATCCACCTATCAGGCGGTGCATCGATCGACTTGGCCGGCGGTGGATTGTGAGTTGACGCGTTTTGAAGTGAAGTCGGATCCGAAGCTGGATCCCGCATTCCAACCTCAGGTTGAGTTCACGTATGAATGGGAAGGGCAATCGTATCAGGGCGACAAGGTATGGGTGAGTCAGAAGGGGGAGGATGATTATGAAGATTTAGGGGAGTTGATCGAGCAATACCGCCGCGGGGATTTGTCCCGGTGTTATGTCAACCCGGACCAACCAGGCGAAGCCGTTCTGCTTGCCGAATCCGATGACCTTTGGGGTGGTTTGGTGTTTGCTTTGTTTGGCGGAGGTTTTGTAGCGATTGGTATTGGGATTATGTTTAGCAGTCGCTGGATGAAAAAGCAGGAGAATGCGCCGCTGTCATCCAAATCCAGTGGAGAGGAGGGGGCACCGAATGTGATCTTGGTTCCCTTTTTCTTGTTGTTTGGCTTGGCGGGGCTCGGTGTGCTGCTCTTTGTCGTGCTGCCCCAGGGGATGAAGTACCAGGATGCCCGGGGGTGGGATGAGACACCGGCGGTGGTGGAGTGGAGTCGGGTACAATCCCATAGCAGTGACGATGGCACAACCTACAGTGTGGATATTTTTTACCGCTATCAGTATCAGGAGAAGGAATATAAATCCAACACGGTGGACATTTTTTCGGGAAGTTCGAGCGGCCGCTCCGGCAAGCAGGAAAAAGTAAATCAACATCCTGCCGGAAAAGAGATTGTTTGTTATGTGAATCCGGAAAAACCCTGGCAGGCATTGTTGCATCGTGATCTCGGTTGGTGGGCGTTGTTTGCTCTGTTCCCGCTGCCTTTTCTTGCGGTTGGCTTTGGCGGGTTATGGTGGTTGTATAAAAAGCGGGCCAAGGCGTCGGTGGAGTTGAGTAGTAGTGATGCTTTGGGGCGCCGAACAAGTTCCTTGCGGCACGAAGCCGGAGTGAGGGATGCCTTTCATGGTGGTGGGAGCTCATCTGTGTCCGGCGAAAAAACCTTTAGCCCGTCGGGAAGCCGGGTGAAGGGGCTGCTGGGCATTTTGTTTTTTGCCCTGTTCTGGAACGGGATTGTTTCGGTGTTTGTCACGATCGCGGTCAAAGGATGGTTGGCTGGTAACCCGGAATGGTTTTTGATGGTGTTTCTGATTCCATTTGTATTGGTCGGTCTCGGGACCATGGTGTTCAGCATGTATTCGTTTCTTGCGCTGTTTAATCCGTCTCCGCGCATCACGCTTAAGCCGGGGGCGCTTACTTTGGGGGGGTCTGCCACCCTTCGTTGGAGGATTCCGAGTAAAGCCCAGCGCTTGAAACAATTCCGTCTCTATCTGGTGGGGGAGGAAGAAGCCCAGTACCGCCGGGGAACCAACACGGTAACGGACACCGAGGTGTTTTTTGAGCAATTGCTCTTTGAGACTGCGGATCCGAGGCAGGCGTCCCGGGGCGAGCTGCAGTGTGTGGTTCCCGTCAACACGATGCCGAGCTGGAAGAGTCAGCATCATGAGATCAAGTGGTCGCTGGTGGTCAAGGGGGACATTGCCCTCTGGCCGGATATCAACGACACCTATGCGCTTGAGGTCGTGGCCCCCGATTTTACTCCCCAACACTAACAAAAACGATGTCAGCCCATTTTCAAATCCAAGTTGATTATAACCACACTGCATTCACTCCGGGGGATACCATTTCCGGAAAACTGCAATGGACGCCGACCAGTGACGCTAAAACGGTGGGGTTTCGCTTGTTCTGGTATACCAGTGGCAAGGGGACCCAGGATATCGAGGTGATCGAAGAGCTCGAGTGGCCGGCAAACCAGGGTGAGGGGTCATTTGCGTTTACTCTGCCCAACAGCCCTTACAGTTTTTCCGGCACCTTGGTCTCCTTGATCTGGGCATTGGAGGCGGTGTTATTGCCTGACCAGGAATCCGAGAGTTATGTATTCCAATTGACGCCTGACGGGCGGGAAATACATTTGCAGCCAGTGGAGAATAGTCAGGTCGGTGGAGGAAAGAAAAAGTGGTTCCGTCAGCGGTAGCGAATCACGTACATAAAAGAGTGATGAGGGCGCATGATAACCCTTTTGCAACAGACCGGGTCGAGCAGTTGCTTGTCTTTCGTCCCGAGTGGTCGGGGACGAGTTGGTCGGCAATCGAGGATCGCTGGACGAAGCTGGGGCAACGTGGAGCTTTGATCGGGCCGCATGGTTCGGGTAAAACCACCTTTTTGGACGCCTGGGAAAAACGTCTGATGGAGCAGGGGGGCGAAGTGCTGCGTTTGTTTCTCAACCGGGAGTCGAGGGAGCTGGATGAGATCGCTTGGGAGGCGCTTGAGGACGCCTCGGGGAAGATCGTCATCCTCGATGGTGAAGAACAGCTTGGCTGGTTGCAGCGACGTCGGTTTTATCAGTGCACGGCCAGTGCGGCCGGTGTGCTTGTGGCTCGCCATCGTCGGGGGAAGTTGCCGGTTCTGTTGGAATTTGAACCCAACATGGAGCTGCTCATCCGCTGTGTGCATGAGTTGGCACCCCAACAAGTTGAGGCGCTCTCCGAGCATTTACCCAGCTGGTGGCGCGAGCACCATGGAAATATCCGGGAGGTGCTGCTGCGTTGTTACGATTATGGGGCGGGGACTTCCCAGTCCCCGGTTGGAGAATGATTGTAGGGCCGGTTTCTAACCTGCCGGCCCTTATACCACTCCGCAAAACAGATGAGACGATTGAAAGTTTTAAAGCTGTGAGGAAATGCACTTCGTGGTCTACCAGAGTTCCGGATAAATTTCTGTTCTGGCTGCGTTTCTCCTCAGTCATGGTGCCCGCACCATTCCATCGTCGCGCCTTGCCAAAACAGAAATTTATCTCGGCAATCGTCCCGTCTGTTTTGCTACTTGGTATTATGGGGTAAGGCGAGGAGACTTGTTTGTTCCTTGGCTTGTCGACAGGATGGAATCCTGTCCTACTTTGCTGGAAGCAGAGTTCGGGCTTCGCACGACAGGAAGCCGGGGACTGGGTAGGTTCTACTCACTGACACCTGGGCCCATCGTGCTTTTCGTGGTGCCGGTAGAGCTCTCTTTCTCGCTTGCTTTGGGCTCCGTGGATTCGAGCTCGATGCCTTCAGCTGCCGCAAAGTCGGCGAGGGCCATCTCGGCGAGGGCGTCCTGTTCGGCAGCCTTGATGTTGATATCATCCATGTCCATCGAGTCGCGGGCGACACGGGCGCGGCCGGCGGCCTTGTTGCGCTCGTCTTCGACCATTTCTTCGAGTCGGTTCAGGGTGTCGCCGGATCCTCCGATCTCGGTGACCATACCGGAAGCCATTTCGTTGAGTTCAGCCATGGCTTTCTGGACTTTCATATCGTCGATATTGCGGGAAAGCTCCTCGATTTTCTTTTTGGCCGTTTTGACACTGACGTCGCGGGCTCGGACGAGTTCTTTGTAACGGGCTTCGGCACCTTCGAGTTGCTTGACCATTTCGTCGTGTTCTTTATCGACGGTTTGCAGCTTCATGGCGAGTTCACCGGCTGCCTGGCGGTTGCCGGCTTTGAGGTTGGCGGTGGTTTTGGCGCGTAGTTCGGTTTCCTGTTTATCGAGCTTTTTAGTTTGGGAGATGAGTTTTTCGACCAGAGCGGCGTGGGTGGCCAGGCCTTTGTTGAACTCGGATATTTGTTTGCGCAGGTTTTCTTTTTCGACATCCAGAAGGGCTTCTGGATTGCGTTTTTCGATACCGCCGATGAACAGGCCGAGGAAGCCTTTGATGAGATTGCCGATGCGTTTGAACATGATAGGGTAGGTTGATTGGGCGAACTATGACGAAAAAATCAGATGACGACAAGTATAAGTGACCGGGGATATTGTAATTTGGTGCATTGCGGGCGGGTGTGGGATTTTGATTCCCGGACTGCTGGCGGTCTTTTTGAGATTCGGGATTGCAATTTCCTCGAAATCAAGGAGTCTCCGCGCTCGCCCACGGCCCTTCAGCGCTGCCGACCGGGTTTTTGTTGACCTTTTTACCACCCCCTTTTTTGTGCCATGACTAAGAATATTCGTAATATCGCCATTATTGCCCACGTCGACCACGGGAAAACGACCTTGGTGGATGAGCTGTTGAAGGCCGGAGGAGCCTACGGTGAACACCAGCAAGCCGGGGAGCGGGCGATGGACTCTATGGACCTTGAGCGTGAGAAGGGGATTACCATTAAATCGAAAAATACGTCGGTGAAGTGGAACGATTACACCATCAACATCGTGGACACCCCCGGACACGCCGACTTCGGTGGCGAGGTTGAGCGGGTGATGAAGATGGTCGATGGGGTGCTCTTATTGGTGGATGCCCATGACGGCCCTCAGGCCCAGACGCGTTTTGTATTGCGTAAAGCCCTGCAGCAGGGGCTTACCCCCATTGTGGTCGTGAATAAAATCGACCGCGAGCACAGCGTCCCGGAAATGGTGCATGACCGGGTGCTTGAACTGTTTCTGGAGCTTGAGGCATCGGAAGAGCAATTTGAAGCCCCCTTTGTTTACGGCTCCGCCAAAAACGGTTTTTTTGTCAAATCACTGGATGACGAGCAGAAGGATGTGTTGCCCTTGCTTGAAACGATCGTGGAGCATGTGGAGGCACCGGATTCCGACCCCGAGGCTCCATTCAAGATGTTGGCCTCCAATATTTCATGGGATGATTACGTCGGCCGTGTGGCACTGGGTAAGGTGCAATCCGGTTCCGTGAAGAAAGGGGACAGTATCTTCCTCATCCGCAAAGATGGCACCCAGGTCCGGGGCAAGGTGACCAAGGTCTTTGAATACAGCAGTTTGTCGAACCAGGAATCCGCCGAAGGGGAAGCCGGAAATATCGTGGGTGTTGCCGGATTCGAAGATATCGATATTGGTGAAACGCTTTCTGCTGACCCTGAGGCCGAAGCTCTTCCCTTCGTGGAAATTGATCCGCCAACGGTGAAAATGCAGTTTTCCATTAACGACGGCCCCTACGGTGGTCGCGAAGGTAAACACGTCACCTCCCGGGCGATTCGTGAGCGACTGTTGCGTGAGGTGAAAACCAACGTATCGATTGAAGTCAATGATACGGATGCGGCCGGGGTGTTTGAAGTGGCTGCCCGTGGCGCGATGCAAATTTCCGTTTTGGTGGAAACGATGCGCCGTGAAGGATACGAAGTCCTGGTTTCACGTCCGATGGTGATTACCCACAAGGGAGAAAACGGAGAGGTTGAGGAGCCGTTTGAAACGCTCTTTGTCGAGGTCCCGGATGAATACACCGGAGGCGTGATGAAAACTCTGGCCAATCGCAGGGCAAGGATCGAGGACATGGGAACCAATGCCCACGGCGCCACGATTGAAGCCACCATTTCTACCCGTGGACTGATTGGTTTTGAATTTGAGCTTCTGAACCTGACCAGTGGTCATGGGGTGATGTCGCACTTGTTTAAAGAATACGCACCTCACTGCGGGCATATCAATACCCGTAACACCGGAACACTGGTGAGTATGTCGACGGGAACCGCCATGGCGTATTCCTTGCTTCCACTTGAAGAGCGAGGGAAGCTTTTTGTCGCTCCTGGTGAGGAAGTGTATGAGGGGCAAATCATTGGAGAAAACCCACGTAAAGATGACCTTCCGGTCAACCCGGTGAAGGCGAAAAGTTTGACCAACCACCGATCGGCAACCAAGGGAATCACCGTTGGCCTGGCCCCTCCCATTAAGATGTCCCTCGAGCGGGCCATTGAGTATATCGCCCATGATGAACTGTTGGAGGCGACCCCGAGCCATTTGCGCCTACGGAAACGCATCCTCGACCCCCATGAGCGTAAGCGTGCGGTCAAAGCTGCCAAAGCCGAGGCCGGGGTGTAAGCGGAATCGGGCTCATTGAATCAACGTGTTTTACTAAAGAGGATCGCTGAGAGCCGATCCATTCTTCGGGCGTACTTCAAATCGGAGCGTTCTGCTTTGATATGGCTGTCGGTTATCAGGGGCTGATAATCCGTTCAAAGCTTACTTTTCGGACATGGCTTATATTGGGAGCAGGCAATGCCTCCTGTGTAAAATTGACGATGGGAGGTAAAATAATCAGTTGATTGTATTGTGCATGAGTGGGTTATGATCCCCTTGGTAAACCCATAGCGTATAATGAAAATGAAACAAATAATGACTTTGGCTGGTTGCGGTTGCTTGATGGTGGCGCCTACCCAGGCTGCGACTGTACAGTTCAACGTTATCAATCTCTTTGGACACAATCCGGGAAATGATCTTACATCGGCAGCTCAATTTTCATCTCAGGTTGATATCGGAGCGTTGTCGGGTGATTTGCTTTTATCTGGAACTTCTTTTGATCTGACCTTGAGGGGGGTAGAGAGTAATGGCTCTACTACAGATGTAACATGGAAAGATTCTACAGATTCGTATGCCCCTGGGGCTGGAACTGCTGGTTCACAGGAAAAAACGCGCTGGGCTACAGATGAAGAAATGAATTTTACATTCAGCAATTTTGATATACTTGCTGATAATCCAACGGTTCAGGTTACCGATATTTTAGTCGTAGAGACTTACTATACCCAGTCTAGTAACAGCGATGGCAAGCAAATGGATTATTGGTTAAATAATGGGACTGTGACCAATGGAATGATTCATGCATCTGATGGAACGATGGCATTAACAGGCTTGAGCATTGAAGAGGATGATGTTTTGAATTTTAAGTATAAGGGAACGAATTACGCCCGATTAGATTACAAGTTATTAAAATTCGAAGTTCAGTATGAAATCATCCCCGAGCCCTCTTCAGCCGCCTTGCTCGGTCTCGGTGCCATGGGCCTACTGATGCGTCGCCGCAAATAAACCACTCTTCATTGTGTTATCGTTTCCCGGTAGGTGGGCTTCGGCCTGCTTGCCGGGTTTTTTCTGGGTGTGATTTGAGTGAAAATGAACGATATGGCGGTAAAATGATCGCTTGCCTGACCGTCTGTGTCTGAATAGGTTGATAGCTATGAAATTGGCTTCCCCTCTTAGCTTCATCATCGGCATGCCTTTTGTTGCTCTTGCTCCTCTTTGCACAGGGGCAGTGCTAACTTTTGACAACTCTGCAGGTGATGGCAGCATTCAGAATAGTGGGAATTGGGCTCCAGGTTATGATGCCTTGCCTACCACGGGTGTGCATATCGGTGAGGTGATAGATCAGTCAGCGCAGCTGGAGGATCGTCAGGTGAATGATCTGGAAATCACGTTTAAAGGTTCGAGTGCTTTTATTGCCAACGTGAACTCTGCGGTGCGGCTTGATGATGTTCACTTTACCTTTCAAGATACCAGTTCCTGGACGAACAACAATGGCTCAGGGACGGAAAACTTGATCATTGGCCGGGTGAGTGGAGCCAACAGTTCATTAACCTGGAACAGCAGCGGGAGTTTGACCAATGTGAGCCAGCTTGACGTTGGCCAGACGGGAACTGGAACCTTGACTCAGTCGGCGGGCTCGATCAGTGCCTCGACATTCAATATCCATAATGGAACTTACACCTCGACGGGGGGGGGAACGTTAACTGCAGGAAAGGCTACGGTGACAGGAGGAACTGCATCCATCGGTGGAACATTGGAAACGACAGCCGCTTCCGGGGCGGCAATGAGCATCAGTGCGGGGAATTCGGTGGCAATCAAATCCGGTGGAGAGCTCAAAAACACCCAAAGTGGGGCATCTATGACGATTGATGGTGGCTTACATCTGGATCTAGACGGTAAACTCAATCACAATGGAACGATTAATGTGAATGCCGGAGGAACCTTGAGCGCTGATAGTAAATTGGATATCAGGGGTAGCACCCTCATCCATAATTCTGGAACGATCTCCGTTGTGACGACCTTGGACCTGGCTTCTGGAACTGACGCCTCCCTTTATTTTTCGGCAGAGGCTATCTTTGCGGGTAACACGCTGGAGGTCCTGCAATTGCGTAATGGGACGAGCCTTGGCTTTGAGATTGATGGGGCTGGTAATCACTCAACGATCACAGGAAATTCGTTACAAGTCCGGATGGGGAGTACCCCTGATTTGGTCGTGGATTTTCTTGTCGCTCCAACCATAGGTCAATCCTTCGACCTGATTACCGGAGTAGAGAAATTTTCCAATTACCAAGGTGTAGGCTCTGGCTATGAGTTTAACACGGTGACGGTCAATGGACTGGAAGCTGGTCAGGAATACGATTTAATTTATGATACAACGTTGGCGAATCAGGGCTTTCTGAGGTTGGAAATTATTGACTCTATCCCTGAGCCCTCTTCAGCCGCCATGCTTGGTCTCGGTGCCATGGGCCTGCTGATGCGTCGCCGCAAATAAACCACTCTTCATTGTGTTATCGTTTCCCGGTGGGTGGGCTTCGGCCTGCTTGCCGGGTTTTTTATTTCCGAGTGGGTCACGCTGTCGCGATTATTTGACTCATGGCACTCTTTTGGCTGGTGGTTGTGTGACGATCAGGTAAGTCATGGACGACCAACGAGGTAATCTAATGATTGAGCATAATGACGATGCTTTTCAGCAGCTACAATCAGTAGCCAAGGAAAAGTTTGTGGAAGAATTCGGGATCGACCCGTTTTGGATGGTATCCGCGCCGTCCAGGGTGAACCTGATCGGTGAGCATATCGATTATTGTGATGGTTTTGTTCTGCCCTTGGCAATCAACCGGCATATCGTGATTGCAGCCGCACCCAACGGCACTTCACAGGCGAATATGGTATCGACCTTATTTCCCGGGGAACCCGCTGTTGTGATGGTGGATGAAGACCCGGTGATGGGAGAGCCTCGCTGGGCCAATTACATCCGCGGGGTCTTGGACGGTTTTCGATTGAAGGATTTGTGGCCTTTGCCTGGCTTTGACGCAGTGGTGCATTCCAATATTCCGCTCGGAGCCGGACTGTCGAGCTCGGCGGCGATAGAAGTGGCCTTGGCGACGCTGGTGGAAGGTCTTTTGGGGATTGAGATTAATCCGAAAAACAAAGCCCTGCTTTGTCAGCGGGCCGAGCAAAAATTTGCCGGGGTTCCCTGTGGTATCATGGATCAGTTTGTTTCGGTGTTTGCCCAGCCTGATCACGTGGTGTTGATTGACTGCCGGTCACAGCAGGCGCAACCGATTCCACTGGCGGACACGTCGGTGGCGGTGATTATTGCCGATACGAAAATTCAGCATGAGCTCAGCGACGGCAGTTATGCCAATCGGCGAAAGCAAACGGAGATTGCCTTGATGATTTTGGGTAAGGACTCCTGGCGCGAGGTGTCGATGGCGGACCTGGAGGAAGCGAAAGGTGAGATGAGCGAAGTGGTGTTCCAACGTGCCAGACATGTGATCACGGAGATTGAGCGCACCCAGAAGGCGGCGATGGCGATTGCGCGTGGCAAAATGGATGAAGTGGGCGGCTTGATGCGCGCCAGTCACTTGTCGCTGCGTGATGATTTTGAAGTATCGTGCCGGGAGCTCGATATCATGGTTGAGGGTGCATGGCACATCGGCGAGGCCGGTGGTGTGCTCGGCAGCCGGATGACGGGAGCCGGATTCGGGGGTTCCACGGTTACTTTGGCCCGGGCTGAGCAAGCGGAGTCCGTGATGGAAGCGATGAGCCGCAATTATAAACAAGAGACCGGAATCGAGCCTCACATCTTTTCTACCAAGGCTGTGGGTGGGGCCGAGCTGAGCGATTTGCTTTAGTGCACATCCATCGCCAGCAGGCAGACGTCATCGTCAAATTCACCGTCTTTGGAGTGGAGCCGGGCAGAGGCGAGCAAGGTGTCGAGGCTGTTGCCGAGTTTCTCTGAGCTCGATGCCTGGAGGCTTTGGAGGATGTGTTCGATGCCAAAGGCTTCGTTATTTTCATTCTCCACTTCATAGAGCCCGTCGGTGAAGAGGAGCAGTCGGTCGAGTTCGTCGAGGGGGATCGTTTTGCTGGTATAAGGGGTTTTGGCGATCAGTCCGAGTGCGGGGTTTCCTTTGCCCGAGTTCATGGGAACCTGGCGGGCTTTACCGTCTTTGATGATGATTGGAGCCGGGTGCCCGGCACAGGAATAGGTGAGGGTTGCCTTTTTCAGATTAACCACACAGTAGATTGCGGTAGCGAAGAGCGTGACATTGGCACGCTCAAGGATGGAAACCAAGCCGTCATTGATGCCATAAAGAAACCATTCCGGGCTGGTTGCCGCGTCCCTCTCTTTTTCCATCAGCCCGCGCAACATGGAAACCACGAGTGAGGATCGGACACCGTGGCCCATGACATCGCAGATCAGGATGCCGGTTTTGTGTTGTGAAATGGGAATGATTTCGAAGAAGTCCCCTGCCAGATCGGATGCCGGGGCATACCGGCAATCAAAGGAAATTTCCCGGTCGTATCCACGCAAGGTGTGTTCATCCAGTCCGAGGGGGAGGAGCGCCTGTTGAATTTCTCTGGCGAGCTTGAGTTCCTCTTCGATCGCCTGGTTACGGTGGTGAAGTTCGTTGGCGACTCTGGCGAGTTTCCGTTGGGTCTTGACCAGTTTGGTGATGTCACTGGTGATGCCAAAGATCCCCTGGACATTGCCCTTGTGATCGAGCCACGGTAGTTTTGAAGTTTCCGCCCAAGTGTCATCTTTGCCTTCCCATGTTTCGCATTGAATCACATTGATCTGAGGCTCGAGGCTTTGCATGATCTCGAGTTCGTTCTGGCGAGCGATGTCCGCATGGGAGGCGTCAAAAAAATCGTAGTCGCTTTTTCCTAACAAATCTTGGACTGAAGCCGCTCCGAGTTTTTCCGCTGTGGAGCTGTTGGAAAGCACAAACCGTGAGTCTGTGTCCTTGTAGTAGATATTGACCGGAATGTTTTCAACCAGTTGTTTGAGCCGGTGTCGTTCTTCTTCCAGCGCGGTTTCCGCATTTTTGCGTTTGGAGATATCGATGACGGAACCAACAATCCGGATGGCTTTCTGGTTGTAGTCGCGGATGACGATCCCACGCACGCGGAACCATCGCCAGGATCCGTCCGGGTGGCGGTAGCGGAGGTCGACGGCTAACAGGTCGTTGTTGTTCGGGGTGAGGGCTTGCTCAAATGAGGTTTCGAAGCTTTCGAGGTCATCGGGGTGAAGGTATTTCTTGGCGTCGATGGCAAGATTGGGAGCCGCCTGGGCGTCGTAGCCGAGAAATTCAAGCGCACGATCCGAGTAATAAATGTCCTTGTCGCCAACGTACCAATCCCAGACACCCTCGTTCGAGGCACGGAGTGCCAGATTGAGTCGGTCCCTGGAATCTGTTTTCATCGTCTGGTATATAAACGTTGCTTGTTCTGAGAATCAACCTTGAAGCTGAAAATTTAGAAATGTTTTTCCAACCAGTCGAGAATCTTGGTGCAGACTTCATGGTGATATCCTTCAAACGAGTGGTCTGCACCGGGGATTTCGACCAGTTCGCGGGGGGCTCGTAGTTTTTGGTAGAGCTCCTGGCTGTCTCCGGGCAGGACCACATCGTCGTCGAGCCCGTGGATCAGTAGCCAGGGGAGGCGTAGTTCCTTGACGGCATCCAGAGTGGAATCAACCTGGCGAAGGTCGTTGACGTAGGTGGAGGACAGCGGACATGCGGCTTCGTCCCACATCAGGTCGTGGTCAGGTGTAAGTTCTCCAAATTCCCGTTCGACAAAGTTGGAGGTGTGAACCATGCCGGCAAGGTGGACCATGAGCTGGATGCGTTCGTCGCGAGCTGCGGTCAGGGTGCCGACTGCTCCTCCCATGCTATGGCCGATGTAAGCGATTTTTTTGCCTGGGCCGTGTTGGTCGATCACGGCGGTGAGGTCTTCGATTTCCTTGCTGATGTTGGAATCTGCGAATGCCCCTTCCGATTCTCCGTTGCCAGAAAACGAAAGCCGAAGACAAGGCCAGCCATTTGCGGCGAGGTGTTCGGCCACAGCGATGAGCAGTGGCCGGTCCTTGTTGCCGGTGACACCATGGCCAAGGATGACCAGATGATCGGGATGGCACGATGCCCCTTGCCCCGGGTGAAAGCTGAGGTCGAGGCGTTCGCCGTGGCGGTTGTGGGTGGGTGTCATAGGTGTCGGGGGTGGATTAGGAGCGGCCGGGGAAGGTGAGTTCGGCGATGCCGGATTTGTCGAGTTCTCCGAGACCGGCGTCGATCATGCGTTGATATTGATGTTCAGTGGCTTGGGAAAGAGGAACCTCGACTCCGGCCTCGGCCGCTAGGCTGTTGGCGATGCCGCTGTCTTTGGCCGCGTGAGACGCGGAGAACCAGCACTCGTGGTCGCGGTCGATCATGTCGTCGGCATCGGTTTCCAGCACTCTGGAGTTGGCTCCGGTCTGAGCAAAGACCTCACATAGCATTTTGGTGTCGAGTCCGAGGGCATCGCCCAGACCCAGCCCCTCGGCGAGGGCGGCGGTATTGATATTCATCACCATATTGACCAAAGCCTTGACCTTGGCTGCTTGACCGGCGGGGCCGATATAGCGCAGGTTGGTCGAGAGGGTTTCGAGCAGCGCTTGGTGTTGATCAAAGACAGCTCGCTCACCGCCGATCATCAGATAGAGTTTGCCTTCCCGGGCTTGGCTGATGCTGGATGCCATACAGGCTTCAAGCGAATGGGCTCCGGCGGCCTGGCATGCTGCTTCCACTTCCTGGTGAACCTCCGGACTGACGGTGGCACAGTTGATGAAGGTTTTTCCTGTTGCTTGTGTAAGCAATTGGTCGGGCGAGAAGAGCTCGCGCATCGATGTGTCATCGGTGACCACGGTCAGGATGACGTCGGCCTCCTCACATACCTGGGAGGGCGAGGTGGCGGCGGTGCTGCCAAGTTCGTTGGCGAGTTCCTGAGTGGTTTGCGGAAGAATATCGTAGACGCTGGTGATGGTATAGCCGCAGTCGGTGAGATGGCGGGCCATGTTGGCGCCCATACGGCCGAGACCGATGACGGCAATGCGGGAAGTGGTGGTGGACATGTTGGTTTTGAGTAGGAGGTTAATAAATCGGTTTAGACTGATGGAGTCTCATTGTGAAATGTCAAGCCGCCGTCGTGGATTTGTACAGGCTGGAGTAAGTCGGGGTGGTGAAAATCCGGTTCGATGCCTGCAGGCGCTGGTGAGGCCGTAAGAAAACGTTGTTGCGGGGATTCGACGATAAAGGTGACATTGATTTTGGTTTCCGAACCAAAGTCGAAACGCGCTTTTAGGATTTCGAGCGGGATGCAGGCTGCCGTCAGCCATGAGCCGTCCGGTGAAAGGTCGGCATAGGTCTTTACTCCGGGAACCGGAAGATCTTCCTCTTGCGCTCGCACACGAGGCGCCGTGAACTCGGCGCTCCACCAGGCACCATTGGGAGCCAAGTTGAACTCCAGATAGCGTCCGGACGCAGGGTGGCTCAGGAAAAACTCGGCGACGTCATACTTCCATAATTCAGGTGTGAATTGACCTGGCCGGGCGTCAGGGTGGATGTGTGCAGGAGAGCGCCGACTGGCGACAAACCAGAAGTTTTCCGTGTCCGTGGCCAGTCCAAAGGCGGCAGGCACGTCAAGTGGAGCCCCTTCCCAGTCTCGATCAATTCCAAATAAGGCGAGGTCTAAGGCGCCCCATTGCAGGGCTGTGTGTTTGTGTTCGATCAACATGATGCTGTAGAGTGATAGATGAATGCTGTAGCCTAGCGTGCCGAATCGCAAGCTCAAGTTCCCATCGACCCCCGGGAGCATGAGACAAATGCAACTAGTTAAGATGTCTTAAGTATTCAATATGCGTGACTTGTCTTTTTTTTATGGAAGTGGCTTGCCGGAAAAGTGGTGGGCAGAACGCACGTTTGTTTTTTAAGATTTTATTTCACCCCGGCGGAAGAGTTGGCGGATTGGGAGTCTAACATCAAAAATTAGAAGTGTGATTTTGCCGTGAGTCTTAAAGAATCTTAAAAACAATGAGAGGGGTGAAAAAAATCATAAAGACTGAGTTGGGTCTGATTGGGATAGGTTGGTGTATGGCGAGGTCATTTTTATTGAGATACTTGAAAAACACTCGTCAGGCGGACGCGTATTTGATAAAAATTCCACGCCCTTTAGAACATGAATCCCGAGCTGATTCCTCCGAGCTCGCACCTTTACATCAAGAATGCGCCGCAGGCAGAATAATAGGCATAACCTACATGCCATCGAATACATCGGACCGCGCCCCAAGAAGCCGGCCCGTAAGCCGTGGGGCGGCGGATGGTTGATGGTTTTATTGGTGATCGTCGGAGTGGGTTATGTTTCCCGTCCCTTTGTTGGCAAGATACTGGCTCAGGCTCAGCCGGTGACGGATTTGAAAGTGGAAAAGACGGTCGCTTGGTTGGACATCGGAGATACCTTTGGTCATGCCTTGGCGAAGGTCGCTTTGGAGCGAACGCATCAGGAAGTCCAATACGATGCGGCCTATTTTAAAATTGATTATCCGGGTGGGGATGTGCCGGGGAACCGTGGAACCAACACGGATGTGATAGTTCGAAGCTATCGGGCTCTGGGGATTGACCTGCAGCAGCTGGTGCACGAGGACATGAAAAAGAATTTTCGGATCTACCCGCAGCTATGGGGGGCTCAGAAACCGGACACCAACATCGACCACCGGCGGGTTGAGAACCTGCAGCGGTTTTTCACTCGCCATGGATCGGAGTTCGAAATCCCGGTTGAGGGAGTGAACATGCATGATGTTGCCTGGGGGGATGTGGTGGTCTGGTTGCTGCCCAATGGTGACTCCCATATTGGGATTGTGGTGCCGGGTCCGGAGGATCGACGCAATGAAATGTGGGTGGTTCACAACAATGGTGAAGGACCGAAGTGGGAGGATGTGTTATTGGAGTATCAGGTCATCGGCCATTACCGCTACGACGGGTAGATCCTCCTTGCCTAATGGTATTGCCCCAGTAGACTGCAGCGCGTGAGTCAATTACACGTCATTGTCGGCACGGATGAAGGCACGGTTTCAGAGGAGGCTTTGAAGACCTTTACCCGATTGAAGCCGGAGGGCGGTGATGAGTTTTCCACCGAAATCATCGATGGGGTTGCCGCGAATGCAGACGAAGCGTATTCAGCTTGTGGTAAGGCGATCGAGGCTCTGCAGACCTTGCCTTTTTTTGGAGGAGGTAAAACGGTGTGGCTTAAAAACGTGAATTTCCTCGGAGCAGACCGCACAAGTAAGGCGGAGGCTACCAAGGCAGGAACGGAAGCCTTGCTCGAGTGTTTGCAAGCCGGCATGCCCGATGATGTGCATTTTGTGTTCAGTTGCTCGAGTTTTAACAAAAGCCGGTCGCTGTGTAAATTTCTCGCCAAGGAAGGGGACTTTCGCAGTTTTGACAAACCGGATGTTTCCAGAGATGGCTGGCAGGAGCAGGTTGCCCAGTTGGTGCGTAGCTTGGCTGCGGAGAAAGAGATTCGATTCACAGCGGAAGCTCTGGATCTGTTTGTGATGCTCGCCGGTGAGGACACGCGTCAGATCCGGTCGGAGCTGGAGAAAATGGATATTTACTTGGGAGATCGGCGGGAGGTCAATGAGGAGGACGTGCGTTTGATGGTCCCCTTGAGTCGGGCTGGAGTGGTGTTTGAAATTGGCAATGCCCTGCAGAAAAAAAACGGGGCGAGGGCCTTGGAGCTCGTGGATCAGCAGATGGCGCGGAAGGAAAGTGCCGTTGCCATTTTGCGGGCATCGATTATTCCCACGGTACGCAATCTGTTTATGGCAGCAGCAGCGGGAGACGGGCGCAAGATTCCGAATAACAATTATAATCAATATGCGGCAGCACTCAATGCGATCCCTGAGCGGGAGCGTGCCTGGCTTCCGCAGAAAAAGGCCGGCGGAGTGAATGCCTATCCATTGTTTCTCGCAAGCCGGAGTGCCGCTGGGTTTGGTTTGGAGAAGCTTCGGAAGTCGATGCAGTCCTGCCTCGAAGCAGACCGTTGTCTGGTGACGACAGGTTTGGACGACCGGATGGTCTTGCATCGATTGATTGTTAGTATTTGTTCACCCTGATCGCGAAAATATGAAAACTTTTATCGTAGCCGCACTCATCGGTATGGCAGCTGGATTGCTGGGCGCCCTGTGTGGTGTTGGCGGTGGGATTGTTATGGTTCCCGCTTATGTCACCATTTTAAAATTGGAGCAAAAGCAAGCGGTAGCTACGTCCTTGGCCTGCATCGTGATCATTGCGATTATCAGCACGTTGAATAATGCACGTAAACCGGATTTGATTGATTGGCGCATGGTGGCGCTGACCGCAGGTGCTGCCGCCTTGGCTGCGTGGTTTGGTACTGATTTGATGCATAAACTCAGCAACCAGCATTTGACCCGTCTTTTTGGTGTCGTGTTGTTGGTTTTTGGTGTGAAAATGCTGATGGGTAAGTAATACCATTTAACCGGGAGAATGGTATAAGCTTGGGTTTCTGTCGGCAGGTAAATCGCGCATCGCCAGTGTGCACCTTCGATGGATCAGCCAGCCTGCCGACAGCTTAAAAAGCTGTCCTACCTTGGTTTGTGCCAAGTTGCAGGGCCAATCTGCCTTGGTTGTCTTAAGCTTGGGGCGCAAAAAACCCCGCCGTGCACTCTGGCAGGCGGGGTTGGAAATAAGGTGGTTGAAAACGCCCTTAGAGCGAATTCATCATTGGGCCCTTAGGCGCCGATGGTGTAGCGCTCGTAGCGGGCGATGCTCAGGCTGTCATCAAGCTCCTTGCCTTTGGCTGTGAGGAGTTCGGTGATGCTGACTTTGTCGTCCTTAACAAAGGCTTGGTCGACGAGGCAGACCTCGGAGTAGAACTTGTTGATTTTGCCAACCAGGATCTTCTCGATGATTTGCTCAGGCTTACCTTCGTCCAGTAGCTGCTTACGGCTGATTTCCTTCTCTTCCTCGATGGTCGAAGCGTCGATGTCATCGCGGTTCAGGCCGGCAGGGTTGGAGGCTGCGGTGTGCAGGCAGAGGTCGCGGGCGAGCTCTTGGAAGGTCTCGGTTGCAGCCGTTTCGGCTTTGCCGCAGGTGAGTTCGAGGATCACACCGACTTTGCCACCCATGTGGATGTAGCTTGCGATGGTTCCGTTGGCAGCAAGGCTGTAGCGGTTCAGGCGCTTGATCTTGATGACTTCACCGAGTTCGGCGAACTTGGCACCCATGGCGTCCTGGACAGTGCCGTCGCCGTGGGCGACTGCAGCGGCAGCTTCGGCGTCGGTGACGTCGGAGTTGGCGATGGTGTTGGTGATGTCTGCGACAAATGCCTGGAAGTTATCGTTTTTGGCGACGAAGTCGGTTTCGCAGTTGACTTCCACGATGACACCCTCGGTTCCACCGTTCACTTGAGCGGCGACGAGACCTTCGGAGGTTTCACGGCCGGCACGTTTGACGGCTTTGGTCATGCCTTTTTCGCGGAGAATCTTGGCAGCGGCGTCGAGATCGCCGTCGGATTCTTTGAGGGCTTCTTTACAGGCCATCATGCCTGCGTTGGTCATTTTGCGCAGCTTCTGCACAACAGATGCGGTAATTGCCATAATAAGTTAATCGTTAATGGTTAATGGTGGTCAGAAAAAGCATTGGGCGGCCGATGCCGCCCAATGAGATAAAAGTTAGTCTTGCTTGGCGAGGGCCACGGAGTCCACCAGATTCTGGAGAAGCAGACGGATGGAGCGGGTGGCGTCATCGTTACCTGGAACCGGGTAGTCCACAGCGCTCGGGTCGGCATTGGAGTCGACGATGGCGATGACCGGGATGTTCAAACGGCGGGCTTCAGCGACGGCGATGGTTTCGCGTGCGGAGTCGACGATGACCATGGCGGCAGGAAGCTTGTCCATTTCACGGATACCGCGAAGGTTACGAAGCAGCTTGGTGCGCTCACGTCCGAGTGCGGAGAGTTCCTTCTTGGACATTTTCTTGAAATCAGGGGATTTCTCGATGTCTTCGAGGTACTTCAGACGCTCGACTGAGCGACGGATGGTGGAAAGGTTGGTCAGGGTGCCACCGAGCCAGCGGTGGTTAACGTAGTACTGTCCGATTGCTTCAGCAGCTTCAGCGACGGCGTCCTGAGCTTGGCGTTTGCAGCCGACGAAAAGAATTTTTTTACCTTTGCCGGTGGTTTCGGCGAGGAAGTCCGAGGCCTTATCGAGGCACTTTACGGTTTCTTCCAGGTTGATGATGTAGATCCCGCCTTTGTCCTTCATGAGGAAGGGCTTCATTTTCGGGTTCCATTTGCGGGTCTGGTGTCCGTAGTGGACTCCAGCGTCGACCATTTCGTTGATGAGTTCGTTTACCATGGGTATAGGTTGTCCACCCTTGATTCAGGATGGCTCTGGGTATGTTGGAAAATCCGCCGCTCTCGGAGAGCTCAAGTTGAGCTAAGTCCTTCAATTTCCCGTAGTTGTTAAGGCGGCGTAGCGAAGGCTGGCGGGTTCCTAGGTGGTGGCGCCGACTTTGGCAAGCTAATTTTGGGTCTAGCGAAAAAAAAGAGTCGTTCTGTCTGTTGGCGGGGGCTGATAGTTTGGGTTGCCTAATAATTCAGTGGCTGTGGATGTCAGACCAGCTTCAGTGAGTAACAACGAATTGAGGGAAAATTGCTGGAGCTTCTGAAAAATGACCGTGGACATTGCCGTATGGAGGGAGAAGATTGGTGAGGCATTCGAAGTGTTTGACCAGGGGGGACCCCCGGTCGGATGCTTTTGCAGATGCCCACCACCATTGATGACAAAACCAAACCACTATATTTTTAGATGATGAAACGCACTTTATGGCTCTATGCTCTTACGTCACTGTCCTTGCTGGCAGAACCCGTCAGTTTGTTTAATGGCAAAGACCTGAGTGGTTGGAAAGGGGAAGGATATGTTGTGGAGAATGGCGTGATTGCTTGTACTCCCAAAGGTCGTAACCTGATGACCGAGAAGCAGTACACCAACTATGTGTTGGAGTTTGAGTTTAAGCTGCCTCCTGGTGGCAACAATGGTTTAGGTATCCACTACACTGGAAAAGGGAACCCCGCCCAGACCGGGATGGAGCTGCAAATTCTTGATGATACGCATCCGAAATATAAAAACCTGAAGCCTTACCAATTCCACGGGGGGGTGTATTTTATGCAGGCTGCCAAAAAGGGATTTCTCAAACCGGTTGGCGAGTGGAATCGTGAGAAGGTGACGGTCAATGGATCCATGGTAACGATTGAGCTCAATGGCACGGTGATCAACGAAGCCAATCTGGATGAATTGGCCAAAGCCCATCCCAAGCATCAAGGGGTGAAGCGCCGTAGCGGACATATTACTTTCTGTGGCCACGGTGACCGGGTGCAGTTCAAAAACATCCGGATCACGGAATTGCCGGCACCGGAGAAATAATCCAGGGGTGTTTAGTTCTGGCGGGGGGCAGGCGACCGTTGTTCGCGGAGGATTGAGGCCAATCCCCCCCCTGTTATACCATTCTCCCAGTTAAATTGGCAGAATGGTTTGAGTTTAAGATGATGAGTCAGTCAGCAAGCTGAATGGCAAGGGGGCACTGAATCTTATAGATTTTACCGTTGTTGCGCGTCAGTTGCATAGCCCGCTATGCGCCTTCCTTGTGCCTAGTTAAAATCGAAAACCTTCAGTGCCATTCAGCCAATTTAACTGATCAAATGGTATTACTTATGGTCTGTGATGGAGTCTTCCTTCTCGGGGGTTGCCTTTAGAGACGATGTGGGGCAGAACGTGGGGGAGACGATGGAAGCTGATGAATCATGGAGTGGGAAGGTGCGTCGGGCGGTGTTGCCGTCCGGGCCCAAAAAGCTAGCCGAA